>CAMBGJ010000084.1 GCA_945865805.1 Bordetella parapertussis | reverse complement strand
GAAAAGATTTGTTTCACGATGCGCGATCTCCCGATGTTGTTGACAACGTCCGCAGGCGCTCTGGTGTACCGGGTATTTGCATAGCTTCATTCATGGGAATCACCGGTGCACCTGGCTGCGCCAGCCCGTTGGTCTTTCGTTATGGGCATGTATTGATCGCTTATTCTAGCAGCCCGATGGCGTATTGTATTCTGCTGCCGGTCTACAACGCGTCGCAAACGGCTTCCGTCACGATGGCGGTGGTGGCTTCGCCGCCCAGATCAGGCGTCAGCAGCTTGCGCGCGCATACCGCTTCGACGGCTTTCATCAGCCGTACTGAAGCCTCTTTTTCGCCCAAGTGCTCCAGCATAATCGATGCGGTCCAGAACGTAGCAACGGGGTTGGCGATACCCTTGCCGGTGATGTCGAAGGCCGAACCGTGGATGGGCTCGAACATCGACGGAAAACGCCGCTCGGGATTCAGATTGGCGGTGGGCGCAATGCCCAGACTGCCGGTGAGCGCGGCGGCAAGGTCAGACAGAATATCGGCATGCAGATTAGTGGCCACCACGGTGTCGAGTGACCACGGCTTTAACACCATGTTGGTGGTGACCGCATCTACCAGTATGCGTTGCGTTTCAATATCGGGATAATTCTTCGCCACCTCGTAGAAAATTTCGTCCCACATCACCATGCCGTGGCGCTGGGCATTGGATTTCGTCACCAGCGTCAGATGTTTGCGTTTACGTGTGCGTGCCAGTTCAAACGCGAACTTATGGATGCGCGTCACCCCCACGCGCGTGAAAATCGAAGTTTCGGTCGCCACTTCCTCGGGCAGCCCGCGATGCGCGCGACCGCCGCTGCCGGCGTATTCGCCCTCGGTGTTTTCGCGTATCACCACCCAATCGATATCCTGCCCCTCGCGCAAGGGGCTGGTGATGCCCGGCAGCACGCGCGCCGGACGCACATTGGCGTATTGATCAAAGCCCTGGCAAATCGGCAGTCGCAAGCCCCACAGCGACAGATGATCGGGCACGTCCGGCGCGCCCACCGCGCCGAAAAAAATCGCGTCGAATTGCTTGAGTCTGTCGAGGCCGCCTTCGGGGATGTAATAACCGTGCTGCTGGTAATAGGCGCTGCTCCACGGGAAATGTTCGATCTCAAGCCGGAAGCCGCGATCGCGTTCGCCGAGCATTTTTAATACCTGCAGACCGGCGGCGATGACTTCCGTGCCGATGCCATCGCCGGGGATGGCGGCTATTTTGTGTACGCGCATGATGGGTTCGCTGAAAAAAATCCGATGTTAGCGGAAAGGAAGGGGTGCGTCAGGTACTTTGCTAGAATCCCGTGCGGATACAGGGATCAAACTATTTTGAACATTCTGGCGTTGGAAACCTCGGGCGATTTCTGTTCGGTGGCGCTGTGGCGCGATGGCGTGATCGAAGAGCGCGAGGTATCGGCCGGGCAGCGGCAATCGGGCTTGTTGCTCGATATGGTGCATGAGTTGCTCGCCGCTTGCGGGGAAAAGCCGGGTGCGCTGGATGGCATAGCTTTTGGCGCAGGGCCGGGTTCGTTTACGGGCTTACGCGTGGCGTGTGGCGTGACACAAGGGTTGGCGCTGGGTCTGGATAAACCAGTGGTGGGTGTGGGCACGTTGCAGGCGCTGGCCGAGGCCACTGGCGCGCCGCGCGTGGTGTGTTGCGTGGACGCACGCATGAGTGAGGTGTATCACGCCGCCTATGAAAAAATCGATGGTGAGTGGAGCACGGTTCAGGCACCGGGCGTGCATGCCCCCGGCGATGTGCCGCCGTTGGTGGGCGATGGCTGGTTGGGTTGCGGCAATGGTTTCGCAGTGTACGGTGACGCGCTACGGGCGCGCTACGGCGGGCAGTTGAGCGGTATTCGTGAAACCCTGCATGCGCGCGCGCGCGAAATAGCGATACTCGCCGCTGCGGTGTTCGCGCGCGGCGGCGGCGTGAGTGCGGAACAGGCAGCGCCGCATTATGTGCGTGATAAAGTGGCGTTGATGACGCACGAACGCTGACTCGACCCATCATCAGAATTCCCCGTATGAGCGCGCAACTAAATCCCGCCACCACCTTCCGCCGCATGGTTGACGCCGATCTCGATGCGGTGATGGCGATCGAGAACGTGATTTATACGCATCCGTGGACGCGCGGCAATTTTGTCGATTCCCTCAAAACTGGCGGCCCGTGCTGGATCATGGAGTTGCATGGCGTGATGGTGGGGTATGCGGTGCTATCGGCGGCGGCGGGCGAAGCGCATCTGTTGAATCTGAGCGTGGCGGCGGCCTGGCAACGACGTGGGCTGGGACGCATTTTGTTACTGCATCTTATTGATTTTATTGAAGAAATTAAAGTGGGCGTGATGTTCCTCGAAGTGCGCGTATCGAACGTGGCGGCGCGTGCCTTGTACGCGCAAATGGGCTTTCGCGAAATCGGCGTGCGGCGCAGTTACTACCCCGCGCCGGTGGGCCGCGAAGACGCCATCGTGCTGGAATTCACGCCGGATAGACCATAACCACGACCATGACCAACACCACGGAACGTCGCGCACTGATACTGCGCGAGATGGGCCTTACGCCGCAGTGGCATTTGCGCGACGCGGTGGGTGAGTCCGCAGGCGAGTCGTTGCAGATGATTGCGACACCCGTGGTGGAACCCGACATGGTTACCGTGCCGGAACCGGCGGCGGGCGAGCGTCGCGCGCACGTCATGCGCATGGATTGGCCGCAACTCAAGGCCTGCGTGGCGGATTGTACGCAGTGCGGCCTGCACGCGGGGCGCAACCAAACTGTGTTCGGCGTGGGCGACGAAAACGCCGACTGGCTGTTTGTTGGCGAAGGCCCCGGTGCCGATGAAGATGCGCAAGGCGAACCATTCGTGGGGCAGGCGGGCAAGCTGCTGGATGCCATGCTTGCAGCCATTCAGTTAAAACGTGGTACCAATGTGTACATCGCCAATGTGGTGAAATGCCGTCCGCCGGGCAATCGCAATCCTGAGGCTGCCGAGGCGCAGGCGTGCGAGCCGTTTCTCCACCGGCAGATCGATCTGATCCAGCCCAAACTGATCGTCGCGCTGGGTAAGGTAGCGGCGACCAACTTGCTGGCGCGCGACGCGAGCGTGGCGAGCCTGCGTAACAAAATTCATCAATATCGCGGCATACCGTTAATTGTGACGTATCACCCGGCGTACCTGCTGCGCAGCTTGCAGGAAAAGGCACGCGCTTGGGAAGACCTTTGTTTTGCCGTGGATACGCTACAGGGCTTGAAAACCGCCAGCGGCGAAACCATATAGAATGCGTCACATCCCCACAAGGAGAACACCATGCTGAAACGCCTGATGACGCTTTTATTACTGGCCACCGCGACACTGCTGGGTGGCTGCGGTTACAACACCTTGCAGACCACGGACGAGCAAGTCAGTGCCGCATGGGCCGAGGTGCTTAACCAGTACAAGCGCCGCGCCGATCTGATACCCAATCTGGTGAAAGTGGTCGAAGGTTTCGCCGCGCAGGAAAAAGAAGTTCTGCTCGGCGTGACCAAGGCGCGCGCCTCGGTGGGCTCGATTCAGGCCACGCCGGAACTCGTTAACGACCCGGTGGCGTTCGCCAAATTTCAGGCCGCGCAGCGCGATCTGTCGTCGTCGCTGGGCCGTTTGATGCTAGTGGCAGAAAACTACCCGCAGTTGAAATCCGACGCCAATTTCCGCGACTTGCAGGCGCAGCTTGAAGGCACGGAAAACCGTATCACGGTGGCACGCAACCGTTACATCAAGGCGGTACAGGGATTTAACGTCACCGTGCGCCAGTTCCCCAGCAACCTGACGGCGATGCTGTTCGGTTTCAAGGTGAAGCCGCAGTTCACGGTGGAAAACGAAAAAGCCATCGCCGAACCGCCGAAGATCGACTTCGGCACCAAGCCTGCGCCTGCCAAGTAACGGCTTATGCGCCTGCTGGTGAAACTGCCGCGAGTGTTGCTTGCGGCAGTTTTATTTTGTGCGGCGATTTTTGCGGGGCCAGCGGTTGCTGATGTGGCGGTGCCGCCGTTAAAGGCGCGCGTCACCGATCTCACGTCCACGCTCACCAGCGAGCAGACTGCGGCGCTCGAAGCCAAACTCGCAGCGTTCGAGCAACGCAAGGGCAGTCAGGTTGCGGTGTTGCTGCTGCCCACGACGCAGCCGGAAACCATCGAGCAATACGGCATCAAGGTCGGCGAAAAATGGAAGCTCGGCCGCAAGGGCGTTGACGACGGCGCGATCCTGATAATTGCCAAGGACGAACGCAAGCTGCGCATCGAAGTGGGGCGCGGCCTCGAAGGCGCGCTGCCGGATGCCATCGCCAAGCGCATCGTCGCGGATGACATCGTGCCGCTGTTCAAACAGGGCCAGTTCGACGCGGGCATCAATGCCGGCGTGGATCGCATCCTCAAGGTGATCGACGGCGAAGCGCTGCCTGACGCCAAAGGCAGCGGCTGGTCCGGTGGCGACACCGACGATATACCCGGATGGGCCGGGTTGCTGGTGGTGTTTTTGGGCGGCCTGTTGCGCTTGATGTTCGGTGCGTTTTTTGGCGCACTGATCACGGGTGGTATTGCTGTGGGCGTGGCGCTATTTCTGGGCGTAGAAATGGCGGTCGGGTTGGTCATCGGCGGCATTGTGGCGTTGCTGTGCCTCTTTGGATTTTCGATGCTGGGCTTTGGCGGTGGTGGAAGCTGGGGCGGCGGCGGTGGCGACTTTGGGGGCGGCGGCGCCTCGGGTAGCTGGTAGCGTGGGTTGATCGTAACTATATGAATTTATTGAGAATTTTAAAGAACCTGGTGACGCCGGATTGGTTGGCGCGGCGGGCGTTTGCGGCGGCGGTGTTAAAGCGCATAGAAGCCGTTATCGGGCAATCCGAAGCAGCTCATCGCGGAGAAATCCGCTTTGCGCTGGAAGGCGCGCTGCCGCTGCTGCCACTGCTGAAAGGCGCGACGGCACGCACACGTGCGGTGCAGGTGTTTTCCGATCTGCGCGTGTGGGACACCGAAGAAAACACCGGCGTGCTGCTGTATCTGCAACTGGTAGACCACGACATAGAAATTCTCGCCGACCGCGGCATCAACGCGTGCGTGCAGCCGCACGAATGGGAAGCGATTTGCCTGCGCATGGAGGCGGCGTTTCGTGAGGGCCGCTTTGAAGCCGGCGTGATCGCGGGCCTGAATGACATTACGGCTTTGCTGACGCGGCATTTTCCCGCACGCGCACAAAATCCCGACGAGCTGCCGGATAAGCCGGTATTGTTGTAACGGTGCGCTGTCAACGCTTGCGGCGCGCGCGCGTTTTTGCCTGATGCCGCGCCGATTGTGTCTATGGTGTCGAGGGCGCGGTTGCCCAAGCAACCCAACGGGAGCGCGTATCCATGGATCAATCCGGTTTTAACGCTCCCAGCGGAACAAGCGCGCTGGAAGAAACCATCACGCTACAGCATGCGAAAAAACTCATTCAGTGCATGGCGCACGAGCAGAGTTTTTTGCTGCTGGCACCACCCGGTGTGGGTAAATCCGACATGGTGTTTCAGGCCGCACAGGAGGCGGGGCTGCCATGCCGCTCACTGCTCGGCACGCAGATCGCGCCGGAAGACGTGAGCGGCATCCCGCGCATCATCGGCGAACGCTCGGTATTTTGCCCGCCGCGTATTTTGCTGCCGGAAAAGGCTGAGCCATTTTGTCTGTTTCTCGACGAGCTGCCCGCCTGCGCGCCGGACGTGCAAAAAGCGTTTTACTCGCTGCTCCTCGAGCGGCGTCTCGGTGAACATCAACTACCCAAGGGCACGTGGGTCGTGGCCGCAGGCAATCGCATGCAGGATCGTGCGCTGGTGCGCGCGATGAGCTCGGCGCTGGTGAATCGCGTAACGCTGCTCAATGTGCGCGTCGATCACGAGGAATGGTTCACCTGGGCCGCGCGCCACAAAGTGCGGCCGGAGATCGTGAGTTTTGTGCGCGCCATGCCGGATGCCTTGATGCGCCCGGTGCCGCCCGACCCGGTGCCGTTTTCCACGCCACGTGCGTGGGCGTTGTTGTCGCGTGCGCTCGATCTGGCGCAGGGCGCGGGCGTGCTCACGCGCGAGTCGCGGCGCGCGCTGGCGTTTGGGCGCCTGTCCGCCGAAGATGCCGCCGTGTTTTGCGCGCTGGCCGAGGAGTTGATCGGTGCCATGCAACCGCCCGCGTATTACGTGACACACCCCGAGGAGCTGCCGAAAAGCGAAGCGGGGCGCTGGTTCGTGTTGAACTGCATCCGCCAGCAGGTGCGCGATGAAACGCTCACTGGCATCAAGCCGCGCGTGATCAACAAGTTTTTGCGCAGCCTGCCGGCGGAAAATCAACTCACGCTGGTGACCGATCTGGTCGAACGCTGGGGCGCATTGGGTGCGGATAAGGCGATGTTTGATTTGCTGAAAAACGTCGCGCAATTTTGATGGCTACACCGCTGTCGAGCCGCGATACGCTGGCCCGCATGCAAAAAGGCCTGCGCATGGTCACCGTGCCGTTTCCGCATCTGTCGGGCCTGGTGGCCGCCGCGCGCGTGAACATCGATGCACGCGTGCCGACGGTGGGCGTGTTTGCCTCCGGGCGCATGGTGGCGAATCCGGCGTTTGTTGCCAAGTTGAAAGACAACGAGCTGGTGTTCGTGCTGGCGCATGAAATGCTGCACCTTGCGCTGCGCACGCACGACCGCGCGCGCGGCAGCGACCGCGTGCAATTCAACTACGCGCACGATTACATCATCAACGACATGCTGCGCGCGGAGCTGGGTTTTCAGCAGATCCCGGCGGGCGGGCTGGATATGCCCGGCGCGCGCGAAAAATCCGCCGAACAAATCGTATTGGAAATGCGCAAAAACGCCGCGCAGATGCAGAGCAAGACACGGGTGTTCGATGGCGAAGCAACGACCGTCAAGCGCCTGTTTCAGCCCGGCGAAGGCCAGCAGAGTGACGCTGGTGATGTGCTGGAAAATGCCCTCGAAAAACAACTTTTTCCGACAGAAGCCGACGAGCAGGCCGCGCAGGCTGAGGCCATGAAAGCGCTGGCAGCGCGCGCCTTGAGCCTGGCGCAGGCCATGGGCGCGATGAAGGGCATGCGCGGCTTCGCCGCGGGTGGCGAGACGCAGACGGTGAGCGCGCTACGCGGCCTGTATCGCACGTCGTGGGAAGTGGCGCTGCAACGCTGGCTGGAATCGGTGGCGCCGGGTGAGCGCACGTTCACGCGGCCATCGCGGCGCGGCGAAGCCTGTGCCGACGGCGTATTGCCGGGTCGGCGGCGCGAGGGCTGGCTGCTCAACGTGGTGCTCGATACCAGTGCGTCAATGAGCGATGAAATCGCCCGCGCGCTGGGCGCCATCGGCGGGTTCTGTGACGCGGTGGGCGTGGATCAGGTGCGCGTGGTGCAATGCGATACAGCGGTCACGGCAGACGATAGCGTTGACCCGGCGCAACTGGAGAATTACCCGATCACCGGCTACGGCGGCAGCGATCTGTCGCCCGCGATGGATCATCTGGCGGGCGACCCGGCGGTGCGTGCCGTGATCGTGATTACCGATGCAGAAATTGATTATCCGCGCGAGTCGCCGCCGTATAGCGTGCTGTGGGTGCTTCCGCAGGGCGCGGGAGCGAGTTTTAACCCGCCATATGGGCGGGTGGTGCGGATGAACGAGGCTTAGCCTGCCGCTCCCGCCATACCGCCCACCACTGTGCTAAACCCCGCATCGACATAGGTGATTTCACCGGTGATGCCGCTGGCGTAGTCTGATAACAAAAACGCGGCGGCATTGCCCACGTCTTCGGTGGTGACGTTGCGCCGCAGCGGGGCGTTTTCTTCGACGAATTTGAGGATTTTGCCGAAGCCGCCGATACCTGCCGCCGCCAGGGTTTTAATCGGCCCCGCTGAAATGCCGTTGACGCGTATGCCCCTGGGTCCGAGCCCTTGCGCGAGGTAGCGCACATTGGCTTCGAGGCTGGCTTTGGCGAGGCCCATCACGTTGTAGTTGGGCACCGAGCGCTGTGCGCCCAGATAGGTGAGCGTCAATACGGCTGCCTTGCGGTTTTCCATCATCGGCAATGCAGCCTTGGCGAGAGCCGCCAGACTGTAAGAGCTGACATCGTGCGCGATGCGAAACGCTTCGCGTGACAAGCCTTCGAGCAGGTCGCCCTTCAACGCCTCGCGCGGGGCGAAGGCGATGGAGTGCACCAGACCGTCGAGGCCGTCCCATTGCGTGCGCAGGTCGTCAAACAGCTTGGCGATTTGTGTGTCGTCGGATACATCGCACGGCAGCACCGGCGCGGGGCCAAATTCCGCTGTAGCAAAGTCTTTCGCCAGATCGACAACGCGGTTTTTGATCTCTTCGCCCTGATAGGTGAAGGCAAGTTGCGCGCCTTCGCGATGCGCGGCCTTCGCGATGCCATAGGCGATGGAGCGGTTCGACAGCAGGCCGGTGATGAGGATTTTTTTGTCTTGTAACAGCGCCATGAGTGCTCCTTGGGTATGCCGCCCATTATAACAAGCGTGGGTTGCGACCCAGGGTAGGCTGACGCGCGCCGGGGCTTTCGGCTACACTGACGCGCGATGATTATCCTTCGAGTTTTCGCTGTCGTGTGCTTGACCGCAAGCCTGTTGGGTTGCGGCGAGCGTGTCGCTGCTCCAGTCGCAGATGGGGGTAATAGCGAGAAGGTGTTGCGCTTCACCTTTCAGGCGGCGGAAACCGGTTTCGATCCGGTGCGCGTGTCGGATTACTACTCGGGGGTGGTGATCGCGGCGATTTTTGATCCGCTGCTGACCTATGATTATCTCGCGCGGCCCGCGAAGATCGTGCCCAACACGGCGGTGGCGTTGCCCGAAATCAGCGATGGTGGCAAAACTTACACGCTGCGCATCAAGCCCGGTATTCGTTTCAGCAACGATGCCGCGCTCAAAGGCCAGCCGCGCGAGCTGACGGCGGCCGATTACGCTTATGCCATCAAGCGTTTTCTCGATCCGAAAAATCGTGCGCAATACGCATTTTTATTCGAGGGCAAAATCGCGGGGCTCGATAAACTCGCCGCCGACGCCAAAAAATCCGGTCGCTTTGATTACGATGCGCCCGTGGCGGGTCTGGAGACGCCAGATCGATACACGCTGCGCATTCGCCTGAATGAGGTGGACTACAATTTTTCGCATGTGCTGGCGTTTCCGATGGTGGGCGCAGTGGCGCGCGAGGCTATCGACGCCTACGGCAACGACACCAATGCGCATCCGGTGGGCACCGGGCCTTATGTGCTTAAGCAATATGTGCGCTCGTCGAAAATGGTGCTGGAGAAAAATCCGCATTTTCGTGAAATGCGGTGGAACGCCGAGGTGGGCGACGATCCCGAAAACCAGAAAATCGCCGCACGCATGAAAGGCAAAAAGCTGCCGCTGATCGAGCGTGTGGAAATCAGTGTGATGGACGAGTCGCAAAGCCGCTGGCTGGCGTTTCAGCGGCGCGAGACCGATATCGAATATCAGTTGGAGGAACTCGCGCCCAAGTTCATGACCGCTGATGGCAAACTCAAACCCGAGTTCACCAATCAGGGCATCCGCATGGAGCGTAGTGTTGATCCCGAAATCATTTACCTGTTTTTTAACACGCAGGAAAAAATCGGCGATGAGCCGAATCCCTTCGGCGGTTTCTCGCCGGAGAAGATCGCCCTGCGGCGGGCCATCGCCATGGCGTACAACGTCGACGATCAGATCAAGGTCATCCGCAAGGGGCAGGCGGTGCGCGCGCACTATCCGATCCCGCCGAGCGTGGCGGGGCACGAGCCGAGCTACCGCAATGGCATTCCGCACGACGTGCGACTGGCGAATGCCTTGCTCGACAAATTCGGCTACCAGCGGGGCGCCGATGGCTACCGATTACAGCCAGATGGTAAGTATCTGATTTTAAAATACTTTTCTCAGCCCACTGAACGCGACCGGCAGTTCGACGAATTGATGAAACGCTCGCTCGACAAAATTGGGCTGCGTGTGCAAATCCAAAAGGAACGCTTTGCCGAACTGAACAAGTTGGCCGATCAATGCCGACTCACGCTGCGCCACGCGGCGTGGATCGCCGATTACCCGGATGGCGATAATTTCATGCAGCTGCTCTACGGCCCGAACTCAGGGCAGACGAATTCCGCGTGTTACCGCTCGCCGGCATTCGATCAGCGTTACGAAAAATCGCGACGCCTGCCGGATGGTGCCGAACGCAATCAACTGTATCGTGAAATGGCGCGGCAGATGGAAGCCGACACCGCATGGCTGTTGACCGACAGCCGTTACCGCAATGTGCTGGTGCAACCGTACGTGGTGGGCTTTAAAAAACACCCGGTGTATGCGCACGAATTTTTGTACATGGATATGGATGTGCGGCCATGACGGCTTTTATCATCCGCCGTTTGCTGCAATTCATCCCCACGCTGCTGGGCGTGGTGCTGCTGGTGTTCATCCTGTTTAACTGGATCGGCGGCGACCCCGCGTACCTGCTGGCGGGCAAGATTTCCAATCCGGAGCAGATCGCCAATATACGCAGGCAAATTGGCGTTGATCAGCCGTACTATGTGCAACTGTGGATATTTATCACGCAGATCGTCACCGGCGATTTCGGCGTGAGTTGGGCCACCAACGAAAAAGTCTCCGCGATATTCGCCACGCGGCTGGTGCCGTCGCTGACGGTGCTGCTGCCGATGTTGATCATGGGCACGCTGTTGGCAATGGGTCTCGCATTGCTGGTCGCGTACCGGCGCGGCTCGCTGACCGACCGCGCCATCATGATCGGCTGCACGGTGGGGCAGTCGATCAGTATTCTCGTTTACATCATCGTTTTTCAATATGTGTTTGCCTATCAACTGGGCTGGTTTCCGGTGCAGGGTTGGGGCCAGGATTTTTTCACCAATCTGGTGAAATTCAGCGCGCTGCCGATCGTGGTGGGGGTGGCGGTGTCGCTGGCACCCGACACGCGGCTGTATCGCACGTTTTTTCTCGATGAAATTCATCAGGATTACGTGCGCACCGCGCGCGCCAAGGGCATGAGCGAATCACGCGTGATGGGCGTGCACGTGCTGCGCAATGCGGCGATACCCATCGTTACCAACGTGATGATTCAACTGCCGGCGTTGCTCGCCGGGGCGTTTCTGATCGAGCGCTTTTTTTCCATACCCG
The DNA here is from genome assembly GCA_945865805.1 of Bordetella parapertussis. Taxonomy (GTDB): domain Bacteria; phylum Pseudomonadota; class Gammaproteobacteria; order Burkholderiales; family SG8-41; genus UBA5216. The sequence continues at coordinate 6,348 of CAMBGJ010000084.1, read as the reverse complement.
GCATCGGTCGTGAAGTGCTGCTGGCGGTGGAGCGCAGCGATTTTCCGCTGATCAAGGCGGTGACGGTGTACGTGGCGATGGCCACGTTGGTGATCAATCTGCTGACGGATATCCTCTACAAGGCGATTGATCCGCGGGTGCAGCTCAAATGAGCGAGGTTGTCGCACAAAGCGTGTCGCCAGGGCTATGGATGCTGGCGTGGCGGCGGCTGCGGCGCGACCGCGTGGCGATGGTGTCGCTCGCCATCGTGTGCGGCTATGTGCTGGTGGTGATCGCCGCCGCATTGGGCTTGCTGGCGGCGGATTGGCCGCGCGAAGCGGGTGTGAACTATGCGCCGCCGGGGTTTACGGGCGCAGGGGAAGCTGCGGCACCGGCTACGGCCAAGGCTGCCCCATCAACATCGGCGCAAAATCATGGCAATGATATGGGCATCGTTGATCCGCTGGGCGATGTGTTGAACGAGTTGCGCAAAGGCCTTGCCGCCGAATCACCGGAGCCGCCCAGGGCTGGCACGCTGCCATTCGGTGGCGACAAATGGGGGCGTGACGTGCTGAAAAAAGCCGTCAAAGGCACCGAGACCTCGCTGGTGGTGGGTCTGGTGGCCGCGTTGCTGGCAGTGGCCATCGCCACGATCATGGGTGCGTATGCGGGCTACTACGGCGGGCGCATGGACGATTTTCTCAATTGGGTCTACAGCGTGTTTACCGCGATACCGTACCTGTTGCTGGTGCTGGCGATAGCGGCGGTGCTGAATCAAAAAGGCACGATAACCGTGATTCTGATATTGGGGCTGACCGGCTGGACGGGCATTTTTCGTCTGGTGCGCGCCGAGTACATCAAGCACCGCACGCGCGAATACGTGCTGGCGGCGGACGCAGTCGGTGCCTCGCACGCACGGCGTATGTTCGTGCACATATTCCCCAATGTCAGCCACGTGGTGCTGGTGCAGTTGTCGCTGCACGTGGTGATGTTCATCAAAATGGAAGTGATCCTGAGCTTTCTCGGCTTCGGCGTGGGCGTGGATACGGTGTCGTGGGGCAGCATGTTGAACGAATCGCAGTCGGAACTGATCCTCGGCAAGTGGTGGCAACTCGTGGCTGCCACGGCGGCGATGGCGGCGCTGGTGACGGCGTTCAGTTTATTTACGGATGCACTGCGCGATGCTTTGGATCCGAGATTGAAATGATGGTTTGGCTTTGAGAACATTGATGCGTATCTTCATTATTGGTTTTGTGTTGTGTTTGCTGGGCTTGCCCTTGCTGCTGCTGGGTGCCGCGTATCTGGCGATATCGGATCGTCCAGCCATAGCACGCGAAGCCGCCTTCACGCCGGCGGATATCCAACGGGCGGAAGCTATTCTCGCGAAGCATGATCCGCGCAGGATAAAAGCCGGTGCGCGCCGCACGCTACAGCTATCACAAGGCGAAGCCGATTTGACGCTCAGTTACCTGGCGGGACGCTACGCCAAGACCAGCACACGCATTACGCTACAGTCCGGCGTGATCTTGCTCGCAACAACCACGCCATTGCCCATTCGGGGGCCCGGCGGATATTTGAACGTGGAGGCGGCGTTGCGCGGGTCTGAATCGTTGCTGGCATTTGAATCGCTGCGAGTCGGGCGCTTGTCTGTGCCCGCCTGGTTCGCCAATATGATGCTCAAGGTGACGGTGGCCCGCTTGAGCAAGCGTGCCGGTTTTAGCCTTGTAGTCAACACCATCAAGCAGATCAGTATTGCCGGTGATCAGCTCAACATCACCTATGACTGGCAACGCGATACGGTGGACAATATTCGCACGGCGATTTTGCCACCGGCGGATCAGGCGCGATTGCAGGTTTACCAAACCCATTTGGCGGAAACTCTGGCCGCGATAAAGACGCCGCCAGCCAACGCCAAAGTAACACTATCAGATCTGATGATACCGCTGTTCAAACTCGCGTCAGGGCGGAGTAACGTCGGCGACCCAGCCGCTGAAAACCGTGCGGCGCTGGTTGTCCTGGCCTTCTACGTCAACGGCAAAGGACTCGATGCGATAGTGCCCGCAGCGCGTGAATGGTCGCGTCCGGCAACGCGTACCGTGCTGCTGGCGGGCCGGGATGATTTTTCCAAACATTTTGCGACTTCGGCGGCTCTGGCCGCTAATGCAGGTGCGGCGCTTGCCGATGTGATCGGGCTGTATAAGGAAGTGCGGGATTCCCGTGGCGGCAGCGGTTTCAGCTTCAACGACATTGCCGCCGACCGTGCAGGCACGCGTCTCGGTGAACTGGCCGTTGGCAATCGGGAATCTGCGTTGAATATTCAGCGCATGGTGACAGCGGGCGTGAGCGACAAAGACCTCATGCCGCCGTTCGCGGATTTGCCCGAATTTATGCCAGAGGCGGAGTTCAAGCGCCGCTACGGTGGAATCGGCGCGCCCGCGTATAAGGCGATGATGGACGAAATTGAGCGCCGTATTGCTGCGCTACCATTGCTTCGCTAGTGTCCCGAGCCATTAATATCGATACAACAATGCCGAGAATCGCCGCCATGCTTTGTCGCCGGGATCAAAGGGTTCCCGACCCGGCTGCGCGCGGCTTCGCGCCTGACGACGATTTCGACATTGTTCAATGTATCGAAACTAATGGGTCGAGACACTAGCGCGTATAACGTGATGAATACCGTTGGTTTCTCCGCCGATACCGTTGTTTGCGACGCAAACTTTGTATGCTCCCCCCAACCATCATGCAGACAGAACCGTTGCTGAGCGTGCGCAACCTGCAAGTCGATTTCCGTCTCGACGACGGCGCGGTCGCGCACGCTGTGCGGGGCGTGAGCTTCGATGTAGCCGCCAACCAAACCGTGGCGCTGGTGGGTGAATCGGGCAGCGGCAAATCGGTGAGCGCGCTGGCTATCCTCGGTTTGTTGCCCACGGCCAACGCGCGTGTGCTGGCGGGCAGCGCGATCCTTTATCGTGAGCGTGATTTGTTGCGCCTTGCGCCGCGCGATCTCACCGCGCTGCGCGGTGCGGAAATTTCGATGGTGTTTCAGGAGCCGATGACGTCGTTGAACCCGGTGTTCAGCGTCGGCTTTCAAATAATTGAGGTGTTGAAAAAGCATCTGGGGCTTAGCGGCAAGCGTGCGCGTGAACGCACAATCGAGCTGCTGGGAGAAGTGGGCATTCCCGATCCGCACACGCGCGTCGATGCTTACCCGCATCAACTGTCTGGCGGCCAGCAACAGCGCGTGATGATCGCGATGGCGATTGCCTGCGAGCCGCGTTTGCTGATCGCCGACGAGCCCACGACGGCGCTGGATATTACTGTTCAAAAACAAATACTTACCTTGCTGGCGGCGATCCAGAAAAAGCGCCAGATGGCGATGCTGTTCATCACCCATGATCTGGGGCTGGTGGCGGAAATCGCCGATGCCGTGGTGGTGATGCGCGACGGCGAAGTGCGCGAGCAGGGCGCGGTGAGCGAGATTTTCGCTGCGCCGAAAGACAGTTACACCCAGGCGCTGCTGGCGTGCAGGCCGCCGCTGGACCGGCGTCCGTTGCGGCTGCCGGTGGTGGCGGATTTTGTGCATGCCACGCCGGATGCGGGGCTAGAGGATCGCACGCGCGGTTTACGCGGTGATGAAGAAATCATTCTCGACGTCAATCAGCTATCCAAGCGCTTTCATTTTCGCGAAGGCCTGCTGCGTAAGCGCGAATTCAAGGCGCTGCACAATGCCAGCTTCAAGCTGGCCAAGGGTAAAACGCTGGGCGTGGTGGGCGAATCCGGCTCGGGCAAAACCACCATGGCACTGACGCTGATGCGCCTGACACCGGCATCGGGCGGCACGGCCTTGTTTGATGGCCGCGATTTGCTGGCACTGACGCCGGCAGAGGCGATGGCTTACAAGCGCCGCCTACAGATCGTGTTTCAGAATCCGTATGCCTCGCTCAACCCGCGTTTTACCGCCGGGCAAATTCTGCTGGAGCCGATGCAAATACACGGCATCGGCGCGGACGAGCCGACGCGTGTGCAACTCGCGCTGGAGCTGCTGCGCAAAACCGGGCTGCCTGAATCGGCGTTCTACAAATATCCGCATGAGTTCTCCGGCGGGCAGCGCCAGCGCATCGCGATCGCGCGCTGCCTGACCATGCAGCCCGAGGTGCTGATCTGCGATGAAGCGGTATCGGCACTTGATCTGTCGGTGCAGGCGCAGTTGCTGAATCTCTTACAGGATTTGCAGGACGAATTCGGCATGAGCTACATTTTTATTTCGCACGATCTGGCGGTGGTGAAATACATGTCCGATGAAGTGATGGTGATGAAAGACGGCGAAATTGTCGAAATGAATGATGCGGATGCGCTGTACCGTGATCCTCAACATGCCTATACCCAACAGTTGCTGTCGGCGTTGCCGGGTAGGCAGGCGCACATCGTCAAGAGCGCCTAGCGTGGCGTCGCAAACCTTGCGGCATTCAAAACAAACGAACGCCCCCATCCGTAAACCGGCGCACGCCGGAATCCACAGCGTTCTGTGACGCGAAGTGTCTGAAACTATAAAAATACCAATAAAAACATATAGTTATATAATTCAATCTCCCATCGCCTACTTGACTGTAGCGGGGAAATCGGCGCGCAATACCTGCGTCACACTCACCGGAACAGCAATGCCGCGTAAAAAGCTCGTCGCCTATGCGTTTACTTTCCTTGCCGCGTTGGGGCTGTGCATGTATCTGGTGCTGCCCGCGGAATCCGAACTACGACTTTTGGGCCTGATTGTTCTGATGTTATGGCTGCCGATGGCGCTTCGATATGTGAGCAGACTGGCCAAGGAACGCGCCACCGCGCTGCTGATGCCCAAGACAAGCCCGTCTGCGTACCACGCGCGCGAGGTGAATGCGACGCTTGAAGTGACGTTTTCCGTTACGGTCGGCACAGACTTGATGCGCTTTGAAGCAGATAGCGGCATTCTGGATTTACGCTGCCTGTTGGCGCTGGGCACCGACGGCTTCAGCGCAAGACTATGGCGCGCGGACAAAATCACCGGGCCTTGGCCCAGCGAGGAAAAGCTGATCCTGAACGTGGAATTTCTGGTGCCGGAGCGCGCGTTAGCGCGATTCCCCGTTGATACGACGGCACGGGTGCTGTTGCGCGACACTTTTATCGGCACCGCCAGGGTGTTGAGTGTGAATGGGCCGGCGAGTGCGGCGTGAATTTTTGTGGGCGGATGAGCCTGCTTTATCAATTGCATGATGGTCTTGCATTAACGCGTGACACTGGATATGTTCTTTCGCGACTTATCGGAACTTGGGGAAAGCGAGGGGAGATGGAAGGATGGGCAAAGCGCAGCGTGCCCACCAGCCGCTGTCCGCGTGGGCACAAAGAACGTGCTCACCCTACGCCCGCAAAACGCGTGCCACTCTTCGCTCGCTTGCTGAAGTTCGGCGCTCAATGACCGATGTGATTTGCGGCTGGCATTCAAGCGTCTTGCTTCAGTTAGCCTGAATGCCCGCTGCCTTGATCATCTTTCCCCACTTTTCGATTTCAAGTTTGAGGTGGGTCGCGAATTCATCGGGTGAACTGCTCCGCGTATCCAGTCCGTCGCTGGCGAATCTTCTCTGGGTATCTGCGGCGCTGGTGATTTTTGATACTTCGTCGTTGAGACGTGCGACGATGGATCTCGGTGTGCCAGCAGGTACCAACAGCCCGTACCATACAGAGAATTCGTAGCCGGGCACGCCGCTTTCCGCGACGGTGGCTAATTCGGGCATGGCGGCGATGCGTTTGTTGGCGGTTACGGCAAGTGCGTGGACACGTCCCGTTTTCACATGCGGCATGGCCAGAGAGGCCGTTGCGATCATCATCTGCATCTGTCCACCCATCAAGTCTGTAAACGCCGGGCCGGCACCTTTGTAGGGGACATGCAAAATATCGATGCGCGCCTGCTGCTTGAATAATTCGGCGCCCATGTGCGGGCCGCTGCCCGCGCCGCCGGAGCTGTAAGCGATTTGCCCCGGACGGCTTTTTGCGAGGGCGACCAGTTCGCTCACCGATTTGACCGGCAGCGAGGGATGCACCACAAACAGGAATGGCTGCGTCGCCACCAGCGTGATCGGCGTGAAATCCTTGAGCGTGTCGTAGGGCAGCCGGGGGTAATAGGTGGCATTGAACGCGAGGCTGACATGATTGAGCAGCAGCGTGTAGCCGTCGGTCGCGGATTTCGCCACGACGGCGGAGCCGAGTGTCGTTCCCGCGCCGCCGCGGTTGTACACGATCACTTGTTGTGCGAGAGACTGACTCAGGTTTTGCGCCAGCACGCGCCCAACCAGGTCTGTGCCGCCACCGGGCGGAATTTTGCAAGCTAGTTGTCGCCTGATT
>CAMBGJ010000083.1 GCA_945865805.1 Bordetella parapertussis | reverse complement strand
GATGGTGATCGAAAAAGCCAAGCGCCTGGTGGAACACAAAAAAGACGTGGTAATTCTGCTCGACTCGATCACCCGCCTTGCACGCGCCTACAACACCGTGGTGCCAGCGTCGGGCAAGGTGCTCACCGGCGGCGTGGATGCGAATGCGTTGCAACGCCCCAAGCGCTTTTTCGGCGCCGCGCGTAACGTTGAAGAAGGCGGCTCGCTCACCATACTCGCCACCGCGCTGATCGACACCGGCTCGCGCATGGACGACGTGATCTACGAAGAATTCAAGGGCACCGGCAACATGGAAATCCATCTTGACCGCCGCATGTACGAAAAACGCATCTTCCCGGCGATCAACGTCAACCGCTCCGGCACGCGCCGAGAGGAACTGCTGTTGCCGAAAGACATTCTGCAAAAAATCTGGGTGCTGCGCAAACTGCTCTACCCGATGGACGAACTCGAGGCCACCGAATTCCTGCTCGATAAGGTGCGCGCCACCAAAACCAACGCCGAGTTTTTCGACTCGATGCGGCGGGGTTAGCCCCGCACGGGGCGGGTGGGGCTGACTACGCCGGCACCGCCACCCCTTCCTGCTCACAGGTATTCGCCACATCGCTCACCGTGGCACGGCGCATATCGCGCACAAAGCGCATGTCGTCGAAATCGGTGCCGCGATGCATCGTGCAGCGGTTATCCCACATCACCAGATCATTCGGGCGCCAGCGGTGCACGTGCACGAACTGGCGCTGCGTGATGTGCGCCAGCAGTTTTTGAAACAAGGCTTCGGCATCAACGGCGTTCATGCCTTTAATCGCGCCGATGTGCGAGGCGACGTAAAGCGACTTACGCTCATTCTCGGGAATGGTGCGCACCAGCAGTTGTGGCACCGGCGGCAGACGCCTGGCTTCTTCAGGCTCGAAGTCCGCAAAGCCGGTACGGCGGCGTGAATGTTCTATGCCATGCAGGGCGATCAAGCCCGCGAGTTGTTGCTTGAGTTCCTCGGGCAGCGCGTCGTAGGCCGCGCGCTGATCAGCGAATTCGGTGTGCCCACCGATGGGCACCACCGTCATCGAATACAGCAGTGAACACAAGCCCGGCTTGAATTTGAACGAGCTGTCGGTGTGCCAAAGCTTGTTGCCTTCCTTGTACATGCGCTGGCGGCTGTCCTTGTCCCAGATGCGGCCTTCGCCATTGAGATTGGAGATGTCGGCAAACGCATGTCCGAGCCGCGGCGCGGCATTCTCCTGCGCCAGCACGCGATCCATTTCGATGGGGCCAAAATTTTTCGCGAAATCGACATGCTGCTGCGGCGAGAGTTTCTGATCGGGAAACACCAGCACGCCGTATTTCCAGAACACCTGCTTGATGGCGCTCATGTCATCGGCGGACACCGGTCGGGAGAGATCGACGTCGATAATTTCGGCGACAAAGTTCGGCGTGTAAGCGCTAACGGTGATGGTCATGATGACGTATCCTTTCGCGGAAACTGTTTATTGGACGCTACGAGAAATTGCACGCGGCGTCAATTTATCGTATCTAGCTATGGTAGATTCCAGCGTCTTGATCAGCAATGCACTTAAATCGTAACCATCTGTTTTTAAATAACTTTTAGGTAAAAAAATGCCCAGCCCAGCCCGCGCCAAAAAAGGTAAACCGCATCTCGCTCGCGACAATCAGCAATGGTTCTTCGACTGGATGGTGAAAGAAACCGGCAAGACCTTCCACTTTCAGCCCGATGGCCGCGGTCGCCTGCCCAAGAGTGTCCGCAGCCACGACATGATCGCCAAACATGTGGGCATGGCGGCGAAAAAATCCGAGCGTCTGGCGCAGGCCGAAATGGAAGCCGGTCACAAGGAGACCGCGTTGGAGTTGTATTACTCGGCGGCGCTGCAATACGCCGATGCGCAACACGTGGTGTTCGAAACCAATGACGAAAAAAAATTCCTGCACGGTGGCGTGATTCGCTGCTACGACAAGGTGCGCGAACTGGCACCGTACAAGATTGAGCATGTGGATGTGCCGTGGAACGGCACCATGGTGTCGGGCAATCTGCACCTCGCCCCCGGCGACGGCGCGAAGCCCTTGATTTTTTATGTGCCCGGCTGTGATCAAACCAAGGAAGCGTGGCCGCACCCTTACTACAACCAGGCCCTGCAACGCGGCATGCACGTGTTTTCGTTCGACGGCCCTGGCCAGGGTGAAAGCAATCTGCGCGGCATCCGGCTCACCGACGACAACTATGAAGACGCTGCGGGTGCAGTCATCGATTACCTGATGAAGCGTCGCGAAGTCGATGCCAAAAAAATCGCTGTGTATGCCCTGAGCTTCGGTTCATTCTGGGGCATGCGCATCGCCGCAAAGAATCGCAACGTCGCTGCAGCTGCCGCGCCGTGGGCGTCATTCGTGGACAAATATTATTTGATGACCGAGGAATCGCCGCGCTACAAGCAACTCTTCGCCTATCTCACACAATCCACCAGCGAGGCCGAGCTCGATGCCGTGTGGCAAAAAATGACCATGGAAGGGTTGATGGACAAGATCACCTGCCCCACGCTCATCGTCACCGGCGAATACGATCCTCGCGCACCGGTGGATGAGGTCTACCGCCAGTTCGACGAAATGAAAGCCCCCGCCGAACTGTGGGTGCTACCCGACCAGCATCACAACGGATCCATCACGCAAAAAGGCCGCAGCTCCGTTTGGGAAGCCGACATACACGCCTTCGTGTGCGACTGGCTACGCGAGCGCTTTGAAGGCAAGCCGGTGAAACACCCCGGCAAGTCCATCTGGGTAGACCCCGCCGGCACGGGGCCGAACGCGCCGGGGGTTAGTTACAAGCGGCGCTGGTTCGACTAAAGCGGCGCTGGTCTGCAACTCTCCAACGACAGCTACGCAGCGGCTTTTTCCCGCTGCGCGCTCTTGCCCAGGCGCGCGGCGATCATCGCGCTGGCGTTGCCGTGCAGGATGGCTTGACGTGCATCGGCGCCGATGTCCGCATCCTTAAGCGCGTTGGTGGTCCACTCGCAGCCGAATTCGCTGCCGTCGGTGCCGCACACGATGCGCTCGGCACCGTAGAGCCGCACGCCAGCTTCGATGGAACGCGGGCCGAAGGAATTGCAATCCACGAACACCTTCGCACGACGAAAGCGCGCCGACGGCAGTTCTTCTTTCGGCGTATCGAGCAGGCAGCGGTGATCCATGCGCTCGATTTCGTAGGGAATATTGCCGCCCAGGTTGTGCACTAGCAGCGTGGCGCCGGGATACGGTTTGAGCACGTCGGTCATGCACAACGTCACCATCACCGACGACAAACTCGCCTGCATGTCGAGCGTGCCATTGCGGCGACGCGCGTTGTCGGTGTCACCACCCACCTTGGGAAAGGCATCGCCGGGACGCGGGCCGTGGTGCACAAACAAAATCGCTTTGCGGCTGTTCGCCACTTCCAGCAGCGGCTTCGCGTCTTCGGCGTGTTTGCTGGTGAGGAACAGGTTGCCCGGAATTTGCGTGCCGATGACACCCGGCAGCGACATCGCGCGATCGAGTTCGGCGGCAGCCACCGCCATATCCGCCAGCGGCAGCGCCACGAATGCGGCAAAGCGCCCCGCGTATTTCTGCGTGAGTACCGACAACGCGTCGTTAACCATCCGGCACAGCGGCAGCGACACTTCGACCGGCTGCGATTCGATCCAGCAGAATCCGCCCACCAGCGACAGCGCGCTGGTGGTCACGCCCTGGCGATCCATGCGCGCCAGATGGTATTCCACGTCATCAAACGCCTTGGACAGCGGCTCTTCGCCGTTGCGCGTTTTCAGCACTTCGTTGCCTTCGGCATTGCGCACGATGTGCGGCTCGCGCGTGCGGGCGCGCAGGGCGTCGATCAGTTCGGCAGGTCTCCAGTGGGCATGCATGTCGATCATGGTGATCTCCTTGAGAAGTTGATGTGCGAAGGAACGATGGAATCAAACAATATGGGGCTGCGGCATGTTGGCGAAAAAACTGTCTTGCGGCGCGCCCGCCACGGTGGTGCGGTGCATTTTGCGGCGATACTGGATTTTGTCGAACGTGGTGGCGCGATGCAAGGCGCTGCGGTTATCCCAGATCACCAGATCGTGCTGGCGCCAGGGGTGGCTGTAAATAAACCGCGGCTGGGTGCAGAAATCAGTAATCTCGTGCAGCAGTTGGCGCGCCAGCGCGCGCGGCATGCCGACGATTTCCTGCGCGTGTGCGCCGACGTAAAAATTCTTGCGTCCGTTGACCGGGTTGGTGCGTATCAACGGGTGCGTGACGGTGAGGCGCTTTTTTTGCTCTTCGTTGTAGGCAGGGTCGTCCTCTTCTTCGGGCTTGGCGACGCGATGCACCACCGTCATGTGGTCAAATTCGGCTTTGCGCGCCTCGGGGAACGCGGCATAGGCCGCACGCCCGCTGGCGAAATCGGTATTACCCCCGACGGGCGGCACGATGCGGCCCGACAACATCGAGCATAGCGCCGCGACCTGCTTGAACGAGCTGTCGGTGTGCCAGTGTTCGTTGCGCAGCCGATGCTGCATTCCCGGATCATCCAGCGGCAACAGGCTACCCTGCGCATCCAGATTGGTCATGATGGCGATGTGACCGGGCTTGAAATTATTCGCCGGGTGCGCCTCCATGGTTTCGAGCGGGCCGAAGTTGCGGCTGAAGGCGATCTGCGTGTCGTCCTCGAACGGCTGGTCACGAATCACCAGCACTTCGTACTGGTTGAACGCGTCCCAAATCGCACGAAAATCGTCGCTCGACACTGGTACGGTGAAATCAACGCCGGTGATTTCTGCGACAAACAGCGGATGCAGCGGCTTGATGTTGATACGGTTAAGAACGGCAGACATGGCATGCTCCGGTGAGAAAGACTGAGTACGATGGCAACAAGCCTAATCCTTGGGCTGTTATGCCGTCAACCCGCGATTGATGACGCAGCCCTGCTTCCGTGTGTTGGACGTTTCCAGGGGCGCGACGCGACGTCGTCACGATATAACGCCGACGTGGTAAAAACAGGCATGGCGCAAAAAGTGATGGGGGGCGTCGTTGGACGCGTGTTCGCGTCAGCGCCGAGCAGCGGTATTTCAGTCGCGCGGAAGCGCATGGCGCAGCCTGATGTAATCCGGGGTTACGGCTTACAACACAATTTATTCAATAAAATCAAATATTTACATAAGGAAACCCTATGAAGCCCATTAAAGTCGGCAACGTCAGCGTGTCCAGCATCATCGAGCGCGAAGGCCCGTGGCGAGCGCCCGCCACCATGTTCCCCAGCGCCACGCCGGACAAGTTGGCCGAAGTAATGTCGCAGGTGCCGGATTTCGCCTACGACCGCGCGAAAGACCTGCTGTGTATCACCTATCAGACTTTCGTTGTGCGCACGCCGCGCTGCACGGCGCTCATCGACACCTGCGTCGGTGAGCACCAGCGGCGTCCGGCGCCGTTGCTGTTCGACAAGAAACCGTGGCTCGACGGCTTTGCCGCGCATGGGTTGAAATTTGAGGACATCGATTACGTGTTCTGCACGCACCTGCACGTAGATCACGTGGGCTGGAATACGCGCCTGCGCGATGGGCGTCTGGTGCCGACGTTTCCGAATGCGAAATATGTCTTCAGTCGCCGCGAATACGAGCACTGGAAAAAGGAAACCGATCCCGGCTTCGCGGCCATACACGAAGACTGCGTTGAACCCATCGTTAACGCCGGGCAGGCGTTGCTGGTCGACGATGCCTACGTGCTGTCCGACGAGCTATCGTTGGTGCCGACACCCGGCCATTCGCCAGGGCACGTGTGCGTGGATTTAAGATCCGGCGGCGAACGCGCGTTGTTCACCGGCGACATGATGCATCACTGTGCACAGGTGATACAGCCCGACTGGAGTTCGTGTTTCTGTTACGACGTGAAGGAATCCGCCGCCACGCGCTGGAAATTTTTTCGCGAGCATGTGAATACGGGTACGGTGGTTATCCCGACACATTTTCCGGGGACGACGGCGGGGCATATTGCGAAATTGCGCGATACGTTTGAGTTCAAGTTTTTGGCGCTGTGAGTCGGGGCGGCGAACTACGCTATTCACGAGAAGCAAAAAACTGCCCTCTCGTCATTCCCGCGAAAGCGGGTATCCCCTTCCCCCAAGGGAAGGGGATACCCGCCTGCGCGGAAATGACAGTAGAAGTGTTAGGCTCAATCGAAAATCAGGTGAGGCAAAAAAACACGGCGATTCATCCCTGGGATGAATCGCCGTTTTAGCTTGATGGGTTACGAAAATTGGTAACGTGGAAAACCTTCCGAACTAACCCTCGTTATCAAGGAAGCTGCGCAGCCGTTCCGAGCGCGACGGATGCCGCAGTTTACGCAGCGCCTTGGCCTCGATCTGGCGGATGCGTTCGCGCGTAACGTCAAACTGTTTGCCGACTTCTTCCAGCGTGTGATCGGTGTTCATTTCGATACCGAAGCGCATGCGCAGCACCTTGGCTTCGCGCGGCGTTAGCGTGTCGAGCACGTCCTTGGTCACGCCACGCAGGCTGGCGAACACCGCCGCGTCGTTGGGCGCGATGGTGGATTGGTCTTCGATGAAATCGCCCAGATGCGAATCATCGTCGTCGCCGATCGGCGTTTCCATCGAAATCGGCTCCTTGGAAATCTTGAGGATTTTGCGGATTTTCTCCTCGGGCATTTCCATTTTTTCGGCCAATGTCGCCGGGTCGGGCTCGAGACCGGTTTCCTGCAGAATTTGCCGCGAGATGCGGTTCATTTTGTTGATGGTTTCGATCATGTGCACCGGTATGCGGATGGTGCGCGCCTGATCGGCGATGGAACGCGTGATGGCCTGGCGGATCCACCAAGTCGCATAGGTCGAGAACTTGTAACCGCGGCGGTATTCAAATTTATCCACCGCTTTCATCAGGCCGATGTTGCCTTCCTGAATCAGATCGAGGAATTGCAGGCCGCGATTGGTGTACTTTTTGGCGATGGAAATCACCAGCCGCAGATTGGCCTCGGTCATGTCGCGCTTGGCGCGGCGAGCCTTGGCTTCACCGGTGGTCATCTGGCGGTTGATTTCCTTGATGTCCTTGATCGGCAGGCCAACGCGGTTTTGCAGATCGAGCAGTTTTTGCTGCTGCTCCACCACATGCGGCTCGAAGCGCGACAGCACTTCGCTCCACGGGTGGCCGCCGTCGATTTCGCCCTTGACCCAGCGCACGCTCACTTCCTTGCCGGGGAATTCCTTGATGAAATGCGTGCGCGGCATGTTCGCCTTGTTCACGCACAGATCGAGCACAGCGCGCTCGTGACGGCGGATTTCCTCTACCAGTTTGCGCACGGAGTCGCACAGCGCCTCAATCTGCTTCGCCGAGAAGCGGATGTTCATCAGCTCGTTGGAAATATCCTCACGCGATTCGACATACGCCGGGCTGCGCGGGCCGTTTTTGGCCAGCGCCTTCATCATACGGTTGTAGTGCGTGCGAATCACGCCAAAGCGTTTCAGCGCTTCGGTTTTCAGCCGCAGCAGGTCGGCGGTTACTACCGCAGCGGCGGCTTCCTCATCGACCTCTTCTTCTTCCTCAGAGGTGATGTCGCTGTCGGAATCCTCGTCATCGTCACTGCTTGGGGCACCGCTGGCGATGGCGCGAATGGCTTCTTCCTCGGGCGCATTCGGATCGATCAGGCCGTCCACCACTTCGTCGGCACGGATATCATCCTTGTCGATACGATCGGCCAGCGCGAGTATGTCCGCGATCGTGGTCGGGCAGGCCGAAATCGCCTGCACCATGTGTTTCAGGCCGTCTTCGATGCGCTTGGCAATTTCAATTTCGCCTTCGCGCGTGAGCAATTCCACCGAGCCCATTTCACGCATGTACATACGCACCGGGTCGGTGGTGCGGCCAAACTCGGAATCCACCGTCGAGAGCGCCGCTTCGGCTTCAGCGGCAGCTTCTTCGTCGGCCACCGGCGGCGTGGCATCGGACATCAACAACGTTTCGGCATCCGGCGCTTCGTCGTACACCAGAATGCCCATGTCGTTGATCATGCCGATGATGGTTTCGATCTGCTCGGCCTCGAGCATTTCATCGGGCAAATGGTCGTTGATCTCGGCGTAGGTGAGGTAGTTGCGCTCCTTACCGAGCATGATCAGATTTTTCAGGCGATTGCGGCGCGCCTCGGCATCTGCGGGTGACATCTCGCGGCGCTCGAATTCCTTGACCAGCGCTTTTTCCTTGGCAGTCAGTCCACGCGTGGCTTTTTTGCGCGCGTCCTTGCTGGCGGCAACGGCAGCAGCGTCTACCGGCACGCCTGGCGCGGCAACACCCGCAGCCTTGGCTTTGGCCATTTGTTCGGCAATGGCCTTCAGCTTTAACAGACGCTCGTCTTTTTCAGACAGCGGCTTTTCTTTACCCGCGCCCTTCGCGGCTTTGGCGGCTTTACCGACGTTGACCGGGAGTTTTTTGAGATTAGCCTCGTCGGACTTAATCACGCCCGCAGGTTTTTTCAGCGGCTTGGCGGCGGCATTCTCCGCCTTGGATTTCGCGACCTTGGTCTTGGCCATCGGTTTGGCCGCTACCTTGTTAACCTTGGCGGGCTTGGCTTTTACCGGTGCCGATTTGACCTTGTGCACCACTTTGCTGCTTTTGGCGGCCTTGGGCGATTTGTGCGCGACCACCGAGCGCTTGCTGGTTTTCACCACCGATTTGGCCTTGGCGCTCGAAGCGCTTTTCACAACGCTCTTGGACTTGGAGGATTTCAACGCTTTTTTCGGTTTGGCCATGAGTGATGTTCCGCTGAAAGTAAGGCAAATAACCGGCACTAAAATCGCGTGTTAATACCGCCTTTTAAGGCAGCAATGGCGCGCAGAGTTATCCGGCAAAAGAAAGCATTCGATTATACGCCAAAGTGAGTCCGTACTCACGTAAATTTACTTCGGCACCACACTCGTAACCTGTTGTTGTAAAAGGAGAAATTCTGATTGCTCCTCGATAGTCCAGCCTTGCTGTTTCGACTTCTGCAAAAGCATGTTGAGACGCGCTCGGCGGATGCGATCCAGCAGTTGCCGCCAAGCGCCCGTGAATTCCGCCTCGAATTCCTCGTCGGCAAGCCCGCGCTCCTGCCAACGCAACATGCCGGCCTCAACGGCAGCGAATAGCTCACCATATTCGGTCTCGCGAAAAAATTCGCCTACATTCAAGGGCTTGTCGTCTTCCTTTGGCCCGGTACCCAGCACTTCCAGCAAACGATCCAGCGCGTGCAGCTCTACCTGGTCCACACCCGGCGCGCCAAAACCCGGCGCGAGCAGTGCGCGATCCGCCTGCCGTGCAAACGACAGATCCAGCACCAGCAGTTCGATCACGGTTTGCACGATGGAACGTTGCGTGGGTGGCGGGCGGCGCGGCGGTGTGGTCATCGCGTGAGCTGCGGGCTGCGCTTTGATGTCAAACTCGCGATCAAGTTCCTGCTGTGTAAAACCCGCGAGTTCGGCCAGTTGTTTGCGCAGCATCAGCGACAGCATGGGCGCCGCGATTTCCTTGATCAGCGGCTTGGCGTCCTGCAACAGACGCGTGCGGCCCTCGAAAGTGCTGCGATCCACGCGCGACGACAGTTCGTTCATCATGAACTGCGACAGCGGAATCGCCTCGTCCAACAGCTTTTCAAAATTTTCCTTGCCGTGCTGGCGCACATAAGTGTCCGGGTCTTCGCCCTGCGGCAAAAACAGGAAGCGCACCTGTTTACCGTCGGGAAGCTGGCCGAGACTGTTTTCCAGCGCACGCCACGCCGCGCGGCGGCCGGCATTGTCACCGTCGAAACAGTACACGATTTCATCGGTCTGGCGCAGCAACTTTTGCACGTGCATGGGCGTGGTGGCGGTGCCGAGTGTCGCCACCGCGTATTCGACGCCGTATTGCGCCAGCGCCACCACGTCCATGTAACCTTCGACCACGATCACGCGGCCCGCGTCACGAATCGCGCGTCGCGCCTGATAGAGCCCATACAGCTCGCGGCCTTTTTCAAACAGCGGCGTCTCCGGCGAATTGAGATATTTGGGTTCGCCCACGCCCATCACGCGGCCGCCGAAACCGATGACGTTGCCTTTGACATCGACTATTGGAAACATCACGCGATCGCGAAAAATATCGTAGCGCCGCCCTTCCTCGTTTTGTTTGACCAGCCCCACGGCGGTAAGCGCGCTTGACTGATAATTCGTAAAGGCGTCTTCCAGATTCTGCCAGCCATCGGGCGCATAACCGACGCCGAATTTTTTGGCGACTTCGCCCGACAGCCCGCGCTTTTTAAGATACTCGATGGCCTGTGGCGCATCTTTCAGCGCGCCGCGATAAAACTGCGCGGCCTGGAGCATCACCGCGTGCAAGTCTTCGCCGTCTTCGCTTTCGGTGCGTTTGCGGTAGTTTTCAGCCTGCCCACTGTGCTCTTCGGGCACCGTCACGCCGACGTTTTGCGCGAGGTCTTTCACCGCCTCGACAAAACCGAGCCCGGAATACTCCATCAGAAAACGGATTGCCGTGCCATGCGCGCCGCAGCCGAAGCAGTGATAAAACTGTTTGGTGGGGCTGACCGTAAACGACGGTGATTTTTCAGAGTGAAACGGGCAGCACGCGGAAAAATTCGCGCCGGCTTTTTTCAGCTTCACGTGGCGGTCGATCACGTCGACGATATCGACGCGATGCAACAGATCCTGAATGAAAGACTGCGGAATCATGATGAGTCAGCGCAGTATAGCGGCACCCGCATCCGCGCTGGCATGGTCTCAGAGCGCCGCGCGAGTGGAAAAATTAAACTATTTAAAAACAAATAGTTATGACAAATCACCCCGCCAGTTTGGCTTTCACCAAACCTGACACCTTGCTCATATCGGCGCGCCCGGCGAGCTTGGGCTTTAACACCGCCATCACCTTGCCCATGTCCGCCGGGCCTTTGGCGCCGCTTTCTGCGATGGAAGCCGCAACCGCATCGGCGATTTCCGCTTCGGACAAGCCCTGCGGCATATAAGCTTGCAACACGCCCAACTCAAATTTCTCGTTGTCCGCCAAATCCTGCCGACCGCCTTTTTCAAACTGTGCGATGGAGTCGCGACGCTGCTTGAGCATTTTGTCGATGATCGCCACCACGTCGCCATCGGCCAGTGTTACGCGCTCGTCGACTTCCTTGCGTTTCATCTCGGCGGTGAGCAAGCGGATCGCATCACGCTTTTTCGCATCGCCCGCGCGCATGGCATCTTTAAGATCGTTGCTGATTTGGTCTTTGAGCAGCATGCTTGGCTCCTGCCATAGACGTTCGACGGACATTCAATGCGTAGCTACAAAAACAAAAAGGGCGAAGGCCTTCAGCCCTCACCCTTGAACCGAACATCGGCTAAATCAGTATAACTTCGGCGGCAAAGTCTGCGAGCGCAAACGCTTGTGCGTGCGCTTCACCGCAGCGGCCAGCTTTCGCTTGCGCTCGGACGTGGGCTTTTCGTAAAACTCACGCGCGCGCAAATCGGTCAACAAGCCGGTTTTCTCAACGGTACGCTTGAAACGGCGCAGGGCGACTTCAAAGGGTTCGTTTTCTTTCAGACGGACGGTAGTCATAATTGCATTCAGCTCCGGATACGAGATGGTTACGGTTGATTGCGGGCGGATACAAAATAGCGACAGCGTGACAAACGCTGAGCTGCGTATTATAACAAGCGCCCCGCCTGAAATCAAAGTACCTCCAAAGTCCTCGCTTGCGCCCGCACCATGCCACCCAATCACGCTAAGTCCTTGTTAATACTCGGCATTGAGACTTCCTGCGACGAATCCGGCGTGGCCCTTTACCACACCCAGCGCGGCCTGCTCGGCCACAAATTGCATAGCCAGGTGGCCATGCACGCCGATTATGGCGGGGTGGTGCCGGAGCTGGCGTCGCGCGACCACATCCGCCGCGTGCTGCCGCTCACAGGTGAATTGCTGGCCGAGTGCGGGCTGGCGCTCTGCGATTTGAACGCCATCGCCTACACCCAAGGCCCCGGACTCGCGGGCGCGTTGCTGGTGGGCGCCAGCATCGCGCATGGCCTTGCCTATGCGCTCGATATCCCGGCTATCGGCATTCATCATCTGGAGGGGCATTTGCTCTCACCGTTACTGGCCGAGCCCGCGCCAACGTTTCCCTTCGTCGCGTTGCTGGTGTCGGGCGGCCACACCCAGTTGATGCGCGTAGGCGGCGTCGGCGATTACCAACTACTCGGCGAAACGGTCGATGACGCCGCCGGCGAAGCCTTCGACAAAACCGCAAAGTTGCTGGGCTTGGGCTACCCCGGCGGCCCCGAAATCGCGCGCGTCGCCGAACACGGCACGCCCGGCAAATTCAAACTACCGCGCCCGATGCTTAACAGCGGCGACTTCAACTTCAGCTTCAGCGGCCTAAAAACCGCCGTGCTCACCGCCGTGCGTGGCAAAACCCTCAGCGAGGCCGATAAAGCCGATCTCGCGGCTGAATTTCAATCAGCGGCCGTTGATGTGCTGGTAGCCAAAGCGCTGACAGCTTTAGAAAAAACTTCATTAAATCAATTAGTTATAGCGGGCGGCGTAGGTGCAAATCGGCGACTGCGCGAACAACTCACCGCAAAAGCCGCAGCCATCGGCTGCCGTGTGTTTTACCCGCCGCTGGAACTGTGCACCGACAACGGCGCGATGATTGCGTTGGCCGGTGGACTGCGATTAGGAGCGACGGCCACCGCGCCAGAGTCCACGCGAGCTTTTACGGTGAGGCCGCGATGGGATTTGGAAGAATTGCAGCCTGCTCAGTAGTCCGAACGTGATTTATTTTGGCAAAGATGGCGAAACACGGGTGATTTTGCTGGGTGGCAGCATAAAGAAGCGCCAGAGCCTTGCCATTGCAACCGCTATTGAAGTCTGGGCGGCCTACAGCAGCAAAATAAATGTGCCGCTGGATAAGAAGCGGATTTATGCCACTCACTCGAGAGTTCCGGGAAACCGTCGTGGCGCGCATACAGCGCGACCCCAAGTTCCACCAAGCCCTGTTTACCGAGGCGATCAACGCCTATCTCTCGGGCGATACTGCCGCAGGTAAAGCAATGTTGCGCGATTTGGTCAACGCAACGGTTGGGTTTGAAGGGCTGGCGACCGCGTTCCGTAAACCCAGCAAAAGCCTGCACCGCATGCTTGCGCCACGCGGCAACCCCAATACCGAAAATTTCTTCGATATCGTCAACGCGCTGCAGAAAAAAACACATGTGAAGCTGCGCGTAACGGCGCACGCAGCATGAAAGCGTTGAATCGCTATAGAGGCATTTACTGCGGTTCGATCTTAGCCGCCTTGGCCACCGCCACATAACGCTCGTAGTCTTCTTTCAAGAACTTGGCGAAGGCCTCGGGCGTACTGCCCACCGGTTCGAGATTCAATTGAGCGAGGCGTTCGCGCATGTCTTGCGACTGCACGATCTGCCGCACCGTGGTGCTGAGTTTGTCGACGATGGGCTGGGGCATCGCGCGCGGGCCGTAAAGGCCGTACCAGCCGGTTGATTCGTAGCCTTTCAGACCCGATTCATCCGCTGTCGGCACGTTGGGCAATTGCGGTGTGCGCTTGAGGCCGGTGAACGCCAGCGGTCGCAACCGCCCCGATTGCACCAGCGGCACGACCACCGGGCTGGGGCCGAACATCAGCGGCACCTGGCCACCGATCAAATCGCTCACCGCCGGGCCGGCACTACGATACGGCACGTGCGTCAATTTCACGCCGGCCATGGCCTCGAATTGCGCGCCCGCGATGTGCGTGGAGTTACCCCAACCTGCCGACACGTAAATCATTTTGCCGGGATGGGCCTTGGCGAAGTCGATGAGTTGCTGCAGCGTGTTGATTGGCACCGACGGATGCACCACGATCACCAGCCCGCTGGAATTGCAGATGTGGCTGATCGGCGTGAAATCACGGAAAGTGTCGTACGGCAGCTTCTTGTAAACGACCGGGTTGATGGTGTGCCCGCCCGCCGTGGTGAGCAGCGTGTAACCATCGGCGGGTGCCTTGGAAACCACCTCGGTACCGATGATGTAATTGGCACCGGGGCGGTTATCCACCACCAGGTTTTGGCCCAGCGCCGCGCCCATTTTCTGCGCCATGATGCGGCCCACGACATCGACCGCGCCACCGGGGGCGACAGGAACGACTAGGCGGATCGGGCGGTCGGGATAGGCGGCCTTGCACCACATCGCAACAGCACATAAACCAACAGCAAGCAGAGATTGCAACAGGTGCATATTATTATTCCTTACCATCAATCCCTCGCCCGAAGGGCGAGGGAAGAAAACCCGTTCACCTATTCACTCGTTCACCCGTTCACGGGATTTAAGAAGGCATCCAGGGCATCGGTGCCTGCGCGGCAAATTCAGTCCGACAATCAATCACCGCCGGCAACTCCGACGCCATCGCCTGCTCGAACGCTTTCTTGAAATCGCCCGGCTTATCCACTACAAGCCCCATACAGCCAAACGCACGTGCGATTTGCGCGAAATCGGTGTCGACGAATTCGTAGCACTCGTCCATCCGATTGGGCGCGGGCGTGTTGCCGTAGGAGGTGGTGAGATTTTTCAGCCCTTGCGCCAGGCTCTTGTTGTTGTTGACGATGGTGACGGTTTTGATTTTGCGGCGACGCGCGGTTTCGAGTTCGGGCAGGTGGTAATAAAACCCGCCATCGCCGGTGAAGCACACCACCGGTTTATCGGGCGCGCCGCACTTGCCGCCAAGCGCCGCGGGGAACGCCCAGCCGAGCGAACCTGCCGCGCGAAAATAACGCTGCGCCGGGTGATTCATATACACCATGGTGTTGGTCCATAGCGCGGCAAAGCCGGTATCAGCGAAAAGGATCGCGTCCTTCGGCAGCAGTTCGGTCAGCTCCTTGCACAGGCGGCCAGGATTGATCGGCACTGCGTCCGATGAACGATATTTCTCAGCTTCAGCGGCCCAGGCAGCGGTATGCGCGCGCGCAGCGGCAAGCCAGGCGTCGTGCCGCGCAGGCTCGGCCGATACCGCAATCGCGTCCAGCGCTGTGCGCACGTCGGCCTGCACGCCGATGACGCCACTGTAATTACGGCCAATTTCCACCGGATCGATATCGATCTGGATAATCGGCGTGCCATCTTTCGGCATTTTATAAACGCCCGTGGTGTGATCACTGGTGTTACAGCCACAGTAAATCACCAGATCGGCTTCGCTGACGATATGGTTGCCGCCGCTGCGGCCATACAGGCCCATGGTGCCGAAAAACAGCGGATGATTTTCAACCAGTATCGTCTTGGCGTCGGGCGTAGCCACCACCGGCGCCTGGATTTTTTCCGCCAGCTTGGCAATTGCAGCACCGGCATAAGAAATTGTCGCGCCCCGATCGGCCACGATCACCGGCCGCAGGGAAGCCTTGATCGCCGCTGCCGCACGCAACACCGCCGAGGCATCGGGCGCCGGGCGAAATGCCGGGAAACGCGTGTGCGCATCATCAGCGGCCACATCGAATTCGCCGATCAGCGGCGTGATCGCGTCACCCGCATAACCCGCCATGTCCAGATGCACCGGACGTGGCGTGCCGGTGGTCGCCTCGCGAAAAGCCTGGCGCATGAGTTGCTGGATCTGCTCCAGCGACTCGACTTTCGCGTGCATCTTGGTCACCGCCGAAAACAGTTTCTGGTGATCGATTTCCTGATATGCATTGCGATACTGCATGGTGTTGATGTGGCGGCCGGTGATCGCCACCACCGGCGAGTGGCCGAGGTACGGATCCTGCATGCCAGCGGCAAGATTGGCCGCGCCCACCGACTGCGCCAGCACCACGCCGGGCCGCCCCGAAGTGCGCGCGTAGCCGTCGGCCATGTAAGCGACGGCTTTTTCCGAATGGCCGAGGATGCGGTGAATACCGGTGTCTTCCATCTCCGCCAGCGCGCGCCGGAGCACCGCATCCATGAAAAACAAATGCGTCACGCCATACGATTTAAGAATCTGTCCGAACAGCCGCGCGCCCGTCATCTTTGTAGCCATGGTGCCCCCTTGTGATTGGGCAACGATGATAACCCAGAATTTTTGCCGCCGGATGGGAACGCCTCATCGCACAACCATTCCAACCAACTGGTGACGATGAATCACCTACTCCGGCTTCGCCCCCGACTGCTTGATAATGCGCGCCCACTTCACCTGATCGTCGCGGATCTGCGCGCGGAATTGTTCCGGCGTGTTGCCGATGGGCGTGGCACCGAGACCGGCGATGCGGTTGCGCATATCCGCGGTGTTGACCACCTGTATTGCATCCGCGTGAATCTTCTTCACGATGTCGGCGGAAACGGCCACCGGCGCCACCAGGCCGAACCACGAAATCGCCTCATAACCCGGCCAGCCGGATTCCGCCACCGTCGGATATTCCGGAAACTGCGGCAAGCGTTGCAACGTAGTGACCGCAATGATCTTGATCCGCCCGGCCTTGGCCAGCGGCAACACCGCCGTGGTGGTGGTAAATGTTATCGACGTCTCGCCCGACGCCACCGCCATCGTCGCCGGAGCGGCACCCTTGTACGGCACATGCGTCATGCGCGTACCGGTCATCGATTTCAACAGCTCGCCCGCCAGATGCCCTGGCGAGCCGGGGCCATTCGAGGAAAACGACAATTGATCCGGCTGCGCACGCGCCAGCGCCACCAGCGCTTTCACGTCACGCGCGGGCACCGAAGGATGCAGCGCAATCACATTCGGCACCGCCGCCACATTGGTGATCGGCGTAAAATCTCTGAGCGGATCGTAGCCGAGCTTCATCTGAAAGCCGGGGATGATGGTCAGCGGCGCGCCGGAGCCCATCAACAGCGTGTAACCGTCGGGCACCGCCTTCGCGCCCAACTCGGTGCCAATGATGCCGCCCGCACCGGGGCGGTTGTCGATGATGATCTGCTGGCCCCACATCTCGCCGAATTTGACACTCACCATGCGCGCCAGCGTTTCAGTGCTGCCGCCGGGCGGAAACGGCACGATCAGGCGCACGGTTTTTTGCGGGTAGCCTGCGACTTGTGCTGCTGCGGGCGGCATGGCCCAAGCTGCGGCGAATACCGTCCATAACGCCCATCCAACTCTCGCCATGCTCGCGCCCTCAGAATGTTTGAAGCGTGATTCTAGTGCCTGATTTGTGCTGACCGGCGCCGCTCTCCCACAGCTTCGACGAGATGTTTTATCCGGGCAAGATGGAGAACAACAGCGATGAAAAGCGCCGGTAACACCTACTCCGACTTAACCCCCGCCTGCTTGACCACCTTCCCCCACAACGCCAGATCGGCCCGTATCTGTTTATCAAATTCCTCCGGCGAACTCGGCGATGGCGTCATGCCCAGCGCGCGGATGCGCTCCTGCACTTCGGGCATCATCAGCACTTTGGTCAGCTCGGTGTTCAACTGATTGATGATCGGACGCGGCGTGGCCTTGGGCGCGACCCCCCTGGTGTCAGACTAGTTGTCGCCTCAGAATTTGAATTTTAAATATCGAGGCGAAAGTGAGATCCACGTATCCTGAAGGTCTGATTGAGCAAGCATTGGTTAAAGTATTTTCTCGCGGGAATCGCAGCGTGCGGTCGGTCGCGGA
>CAMBGJ010000082.1 GCA_945865805.1 Bordetella parapertussis | reverse complement strand
TACGCCGCATAAGGCACCGAAAGAGGCAGATACGTTAAAAAATCGATGTGAAGAGGGAAAATATCGGGCGATTGCGCATGCCGTGAACAAAAAATGCGCACTGCGCTTCGACGTTTCTCAAAAATTGATTAAATCTGCGTTTCCCTAGCGTAATCGCGGCAACTGAGGCGACAGCAATCAATCGGGACATCGTATTCTCGCTTTCGGGTGTGATGCGGACGTTGTTGAAAAATATCAAATAAATCAAGTAATTACAACTCATTACCACTTATTTCCTCCGCGCATGGCGATAGACTTTACGGCGTTTACCCCCATTACCGCACTCGCAGGCGGCGTGCTGATCGGCTGTTCCGCAGCGCTTTTTGAGTTGCTTAACGGACGCATCGCCGGCATCAGCGGCATAGTCGGCGGCTTGCTACGTCCGAAAGCAGGCGAAATCGACTGGCGGCTGGCATTCATCGCAGGGCTGGTGGCCGCTCCGCTGCTCTACCAACTGCTGGTGTTGCTGCCGGCAAGCCGTCTGCTTACGGTCAATGAATATACCCAGCTCGCGTTGGTGAGCGTACAGCAGATCGACGCGGGCGTGCCGATGCTGATCACCGCAGGCCTGCTGGTGGGCCTTGGTACTCGGTATGGCGCGGGCTGCACCAGTGGTCATGGCGTGTGCGGCTTGTCGCGGCTCTCGGTGCGCTCGCTGGTGGCGACGTTGCTGTTCATGGCGGCGGGTTTCGTTACGGTATTTTTGCTGCGCCACGTTTTCTAACGTCACCATGAACACTTTGTTTTCATTCGTCGCTGGCTTGGTGTTTGGTTTCGGCCTGCTCATTTCCGGCATGACCAATCCGGCAAAGGTGATCGGTTTTCTCGATCTGGCGGGTCAGTGGGATCCGTCGCTGGCGCTGGTGATGGCTGGTGCGATTGCCGTGGGCGTGGTGGCCTTTGCGCTCGTGAAACGCCGTCAAACCACCTACCTGGGTTTGCCGATGTCGCTACCGCTGGCCACACACATCGACCGGCGGCTGGTGATCGGTAGCGTGATGTTTGGCGTGGGCTGGGGGCTGGCGGGCATCTGCCCCGGCCCCGCGCTGGTGCTATTGGGCGCGGGTGCGGCGAAAGGATTGATTTTTGTCGCCGCAATGCTGGCGGGGATGGGCCTCTTTGAATGGATTGAACGAAAGCGAGCCAAACATGAACGAGCCAAATAATTTATGCGACTAAACGACGAAGAACAAGACCTTCTGGCCGGAAAGCTTGGCCCGGTGCCACAACTGGCGCTGCGGCATCAGATCGCGGTCGGCGATTTTTTTGGCGCCGAAGATTTTGTGCCGGTGACGCAGGCGCACATCATGGCCGATACCGAGAGCCTCGGCGAGGCTGGCGTGCAGTGGCTGGAAGGCCTGGCCGCCACCACGGTAGGGCGGCATCGCGTGTGTATTCCCACGATTACCGATCCGCGCGGCACGGATTTCTCCAAAGCGTCGTATCTGGGGCACACGCAAACGATACTTGATCTCGAACGACGTGCCATTGCAGCCTTCGTCAAGCTCGGCGTCACCATGACAGATACCTGCATCAACTACCAGACCATACAGGCGCCCACGCGCAACGAGCATCTGGCGTTTGGTGACACCGGCGTGGTGATTTATTCGAATTCGGTTTGCGGCGCGCGCTCCAACTTTGAAGGCGGGCCGTCGGCAGTGTCGGCGGGCCTGACCGGGCGCACCCCGCGTTATGGCTTTCATCTGCCGCAACATCGCCGCGCGAGCGTGCGCTTTCGCAGCGAATTCACGCCCACGTCCCTCAACGAATGGGGTGCGCTGGGCGCGCTGATCGGGCGCATCGCAGGCAACTACTGGGCGGTGCCGGTGATCGAGGGGCTGGAGGGCGCGCCGCGCTCGGATCAACTCAAACATTTTGGCGCGGCGATGGCGAGCTTTGGTTCGATCGCGCTGTTTCACTTGGCAGGCATCACACCCGAGGCCTACCGGTTTGAAGACGTGGCCGCCGCGAATTTGCCGGTGCAACGCATCACGCGTGCGGATGTCGGCGCTTTGCAGCAGTCGTATCGCAAAGAAGGCAAGGTCGATGTGGTGGTGTTTTCCGCGCCACAGTTAAGCCTGTATGAATTGCGTGCGTTAGCCGACCTATGCGACGGCAAACAGTTTTCGATCCCGATGCTGGCGGTGACCAGTCCACAGGTAAAGCCCGACGCCGACCGCATGGGTTTCACCACGCGCATTGAGGCTGCGGGCGGCACAGTGATGTCGGGTATGTGCTTTTATCAATCGTATGCGCGCGAAATCGCCGAGGCCAAGGGCTGGAAGCGACTGGTGACCAACAGCGCAAAGCTGGTCAACGTCCTCGGCGGCTATGGTTATCAACCGATGCTGGAATCGATGGAAGCGTGCGTCGATGCAGCGGTATCCGGGAGCCTGTCATGAGTGCCGCAGTGGAAGGCAAAATCGTTTTTCGTGCGCGTCACGCGATGGGGCGCAGCGTGCGCGGCATCGCGCTGGTGGCGAACGACGGCTTCTCGGCGCGATACGATCTCGATCGCATCGCAGGCATTTTTTCGCGCCCCACGCACAAGCTGGTGGGGCAGTCCTACGTCGGCCGCATACTGGTGATGGACACCGCAAAAGGCGGCGTTGCCAGCGCGTGGATGCTGCACGAAATGCAGTCGCGCGGCAAATCGCCGCTGGCGTTTGTGTTCAACTCCGTGAACCCGATACTGGCGCAAGGCGCGGCGCTGGGTGATGTGCCGATGCTGGCGGGATTTGATGTGGATATCACCGCCGCGATTGCCAATGGGGCTGCGCTGGAGGTTGATCCGGGGGCGGGAACGGTTACAGTGGTCGGATGAGTAGCGCTACTTTAAACTGAATTTTTTCTCGCGAATCAGTGGACTGAAGTCTGCCCGTTTCGGCATCGAACAATGCCCGCGGCCATCACGCACAAGGAAGGGCGCAATGAAGACCACTGCATTCGGGCGTGCCTGCGGCATATTGCTGGTGGTCATGGCAGCGGCCGACGCGGTGGCGCAATCGTATCCCGCAAAAACAGTACGCATCATTGTGCCGCACGCCGCTGGTGGCGGCTCCGACACGGTGGCGCGGCTGCTCGCGGCGGAACTTACCCGGTCATGGGGACAGCAAGTCATCGTCGATAACCGCCCTGGCGCGGGCGGCATTATTGGCTCGGAGCAGGTGGCGCGCGCGACAGCCGACGGCTACACTTTTCTGGTGAACGAAGTCGGGGGCATGTTGATTCGCTTGAATGCGCACGCGAAGCTGCCGTTCGATCCCTTGAAAGACCTCGCGGTCGTGGGCATGGTGGCCTATGGCGCGAACGCCGTGGTCACGCATCCTTCGATACCCGTGCGTGGCATGAACGAGCTTGTCGCACTCGCCAAGGCGCGGCCTGGGATGCTCAACTTTGCCGTTCCCGGCATGGGCAGCGTGGCGCATCTGGCGGGCGTTGAGCTGGAGCAACGCGCGGGCGTACGCTGGACATACATACCCTACAAGGGCGGCGCACCGGCCATTATCGACGTTGTTTCAGGGCAGGCTGATTTTGGCGTGAATGGCATGTTTGCGGTATTTCCACATTGGAAGAGCGGACGGCTGCGTATTCTGGCGGTAGCCAGCCGCGAGCGGCACCCGTTGGCACCAGAGTTGCCCACGCTTGCCGAAGCCGTGGGCGGCAGCCCCAGCGGATCGTGGCAAGGCGTGCTCGCTCCCGCAGGCCTGCCACGTGACATCCTCACGCGCTGGAATAGCGAAATCGCGCGTATTAATGCCACACCCACAATGCGCGAAAAATTGGCGGCGTTTGGCGCGGCGGCGGAAAGCATGACACCCGAACAAATGCAGCAATTCCTGTCGGACGAGCGCACGCGCTGGGCGCGCATTGTGCGCGAGGCGAAGATCAAAATCGATTGAGGCGAAGGCGGACGCCTCGGCAAGAGCACCTAACTCTTACCCACCTCAAACACCAAAAAATACTGATTCGGCAAAAATCCGTGGTCTTGTGCGAGCGTGTAGCCTGCGCCCGCCATTTCTTTTTTTACCCGTTCCGGCGCAATGCGCGCCTTGGGCGGCGGGCCTTCGGGTGACTCCATCGTGAAGTCGACTACCGCGACGCGGCCACCGGGCTTTAGCGCGCCTTGCAATTCGCGGAAGTAACTCTCGCGCTGGTCGATATGATGGTAGGTGTTCACCAGTATGACGAGATCAGTTTTTTCCGGCAGGCGCGGATTGCCCGCTTCGGCGGCGACCGCGACGAGATTGTTGAGTGCTTCGCGTTGCGCGCGCGCGGCGAGATATTTGACCATGTCGGGCTCGGCATCGACGCCGAACACTTTGCCACGCGGTAACGCGCGCGCGAGTTTGGTGGCGAAGTAGCCGGTGCCAGCGCCGATATCGGCGACGATGGCGTCG
Organism: Bordetella parapertussis; assembly: GCA_945865805.1. Lineage (GTDB taxonomy): Bacteria > Pseudomonadota > Gammaproteobacteria > Burkholderiales > SG8-41 > UBA5216. The sequence continues at coordinate 13,326 of CAMBGJ010000082.1, read as the reverse complement.
GGTTTCAACTGCAACGATTGAATGACGTCGTTGGGTTTTTGCCACGCATCGCGTTTGGGATCATCGAATTTTTTGGCCCAGGCGTCGGCGTCGCGAAACCGGTGATCGGCGGTGTGATGCGATTGGGCGACGCCTAGCACGGGCGTAAGTGCCAGACATGCAGCGGCCAGCAGCACGTGTGTGAGCATAGTGTGTTTTATAAATGTTCAATAAAAACAAATAGTTACGAAATGGCCTTTGGAAAGGCGAGCGGTTACTTCAGGCTAAATTTTTTCTCCCGGATAAACGCGCCAAAATCCGCCCGCTCCGGCATCGAATAGTGCCGTGCCTTGTCCTCCGACCAGCCGTAGAACGGCGCGACCGGGTATTTGTTTTTGTAGCGTTGTTTTTGTAGCGGAAACAGCGCGTGGCGGCGCTGGTCGTAGGCGTCGATTTTTTCTCTCAGATTCGATTCGTCGCCTGCGTAATAGGTGTCGGTGTGGGTGGTGATGTTCAGATCAAGCCGCGCGGTGACGTAGCCGCGCTCCAGCGGGTAGCCCACGCACAGGCCCGCCACCGGGAACACGCCGTCGGGTAGCCCAATGACGTCGCTGGTTTCGCGCGGGTGGTTGCGCACGGCGCTGATGGGCACGGTGCCGAGACCCGCGGCTTCGGCGGCGCGGATGAATTGCGTCATCACGATACCGGCGTCGACGGCGGCGTTCATGAAATGATCGAGGTGTTCGTTGACGAAGGGTTTGCCGCGCCATTCGCCGATCTGGCGGATGCGGCGGTTGTTGCCGCAGAACACCAGAAACACCGGCGCGTTGTTGATCCACGGCATGTCGGGAATGGTGTCGGCGATGGCTTTGATTTTGGCGCGGTCGGCGACGTGGATGATGTCGGCCTGCTGCAAATCCGATTTGCTGGGCGCAGACAGCGCCGCCGCGAACAGCAATTTGAGTAGCGCCGGTTCGACCGGCTGTGCCGTCCATTTGCGGTGGGAGCTGTGTTCGACCATGCGCCGCAGCTCGCTGGTGCCGTCGGCTGGAAGGCTCGCGGGCGGAGAAATGGCCTCGCCAAAGCGGGTTTTTGTGGCTTTTGCGATACGTTCGGCATCGCTGGCAGCGGGCTGATTCATCGGTGGATTCCTGTTTTAAGACTAAAATAGTTAATAAAAACAAATAGTTATGATATAAAGATGGCTTAAGCGAGCGCTTGGGTCTGGCCGGGCGACACAGCAGCGAAACTGGCGCTTTCCTTGCGTCCAAGTCTAAAAGTGTCGTAAAATCACGGCCTTTCGATTTTCGCCGCGACGTCGCGTTGTAGCAGTAAGTATTTAATTAAACCACCAACCCCGCACGCGGCGGGAACATTCGTAAGCGGGAACATTCGTAAGAGCGTCAGTAACAGCCGTATCAGTCGAAACAGTTAAGGATTCCCATGGTAGTGATTCGTTTAGCGCGCGGTGGCGCAAAAAAGCGTCCTTTTTTCAACGTCGTAGTGGCGGATTCACCCCGCGCCCGTGATGGGCGTTTTATCGAGCGTATCGGATTTTACGACCCGAAAGCGCCGCAAGGCCACGAAATGTTCCGTTTGAACCGTGAGCGTCTGGCGCACTGGCAATCGGTGGGTGCGCAGCCGTCCGATACCGTGAGCCGTCTGGCTCGGCAATTTGCCAAGGTGGCCGGTACCGTCCCCGCTGCTGCCGAGGCCGCAGCTGCCTGATACTCCCCTGGTAACGCCGCCAGCAAATCTGGTGGAAATGGGGCGCATCAGCGCGCCGTTTGGGATCAAGGGTTGGGTGCGAGTGCAGCCGTATTCGGGTGTGGCGAGCGGGCTGGCGGAATATTCGAGTTGGTGGATCAGTAACAGCGGCGCCTCGGCGTGGCGTGAAGTCGCGGTTGTGCAAGCGCAGATGCAGGGCGCGGATGTGGTGGCCAAGCTGGCCGACTGTGATGATCGTGATGTGGCGGCCAGTTTCAAAGGCCAGATTGTCGCCGTGCCGCGGGATGCCTTCCCGCCAGCGGAAGAAGGCGAGTATTACTGGGCAGATTTGGTGGGGCTCAAAGTCAGGAATACAGAAGGGCTGGATTTTGGCGTCGTAACCTCGATGCTGGACACCGGCGCGAATGCGGTGATGGTAGTACAGGTGGGGCAAGTAGCTCAAGTCGTTCAACAGGCAGGGCAACCGGTAGTGCAACAAAGTGCGGTTGATCGTAGCGCGGAACGGTTGATACCGTTCATCGCCAGTGTCATCAAGCGTGTGGATATTGCAGCAGGTTTGATCGAAGTGCAGTGGGATGAAGACTACTAGGGCGTTGATGTCAGACGCGGGCTGCGGATGTTGCAATTTGATGTAGTGACGTTGTTTCCGAAAATGTTCGACGCGGTTACCGAGTCGGGCATTACCGGCAGGGCGCGCGAACGGCGGGCGTATCAGTTTTTACCGTGGAATCCGCGCGATTTTTCGGCCAACACACACCGTACGGTGGATGACCGGCCTTACGGTGGCGGACCCGGCATGGTGATGATGGCCGAGCCGCTGGAAAAAGCGGTGTGCGCGGCGCGGCAACGGCAGATCAGCGCTGGTGTCAACAAGCCGCGCGTGGTGTACATGTCGCCGCAGGGCGTGCCGTTGACGCATGAGAAGGTGATGTCCCTGGCGGCTGAAAAGGGCATCGTGGTCGTGGCGGGGCGCTATGAAGGCGTGGATGAACGAGTGATCGCGCGGCAGTTTGCCAACGATGGCGACGAAATCTCGATAGGCGATTACGTGCTGTCCGGTGGTGAATTGGCGGCGATGGTGTTGATGGATGCAGTGATCCGGCAGTTGCCGGGGGTGCTGGGTGATGCGGAATCGGCGGTGCAGGATTCGTTTGTGAGCGGCCTGCTGGATTGTCCGCACTACACGCGGCCGGAAGTGTACGAAGGCATGGCGGTGCCGCCGGTACTGATGTCGGGCAACCATGCGGACATCAGCCGTTGGCGCCTGAAGCAGTCGTTGGGCAGAACAGCGGCGCGCAGGCCGGACTTATTGGCAAAACGAGTGGCGGCGTGCGGCATGAGTGAAGCGGAACGCAAGCTTTTGGAAGAATACCGGAACGAAGCATAGAACGAAGCACAAGGAGCAGCAAAATGAATCTGATACAAGAACTGGAAAACGAAGAAATCGCCCGCTTGAGTAACAACGGGCAAAAAATTCCGGTATTCGCCCCCGGCGACACCGTGGTGGTCAGCGTCAACGTGGTCGAAGGCGAACGCAAGCGCGTGCAGGCCTACGAAGGCGTGGTGATTGCCCGCCGTAATCGCGGCCTGAATTCCAATTTTATCGTGCGCAAAATCTCCTCCGGCGAGGGCGTTGAGCGTACGTTCCAGACCTATTCGCCGCTGATCGCGAAGATTGAGGTCAAGCGTCGCGGCGACGTGGGCCGCGCGAAGCTCTATTACCTGCGCAACCTTACCGGCAAGGCGGCGCGCATCAAAGAAAAACTTGCCGCGCGCGGTGCCGCAGTGCCCGACATGCTGCCGCCGGATGCGCCCGTGGCAGCTGCCGCAGCGCCGGCACCAGAGGCCACTAAGTAACGGCACGTATCGTCAAATGAAAGGCGGCTTATTGAGTTAAGCCGCCTTTTTTTTCGATAGAATGCACGTTCGGCAAGGCGTTGTGATTTTTTGAAATTCCCCCACAAGATTCTCACGATAGTTCAGGAGCAAACATGATTCATTTTCTGGTTCACGACAAGAAAGACTCCGTGGGCGTGGCCGTAGTCGAAGGCATCAAGGCCGGTCAAGACCTCACCGGCTGGTTGATGGAAGACGATTCCACCGTCACCGTAAAGGCCATCACCGATATACCCATCGGCCACAAAGTCACCATCAAAGCGCTGAAAAACGGCGAGACGGTGTGGAAATACGGCTTTGACATCGGCAAAGCCGTCGCTGACATTAAGGTAGGCGAACATCTGCACGTACACAACGTCAAGACCAAACGCTGGTAGCCGTGACGGGATTACCCGTTCTGCTTCGCTTCAAGCGTTCCCTTGGCTCGTTCACTTATTCACGAGGTATTAAAAAATGATCAACAGCAAAACCACATTCATGGGTTATCGCCGCGAGAATGGTCGTGTCGGCGTGCGTAACCACGTCATCATTCTGCCGCTGGACGATTTGTCGAATGCTGCCTGCGAGGCCGTCGTGCACAATATCAAGGGCACCACCATGGTGGGCCATCCGTATGGCCGCCTGCAGTTCGGCGCCGATCTGGATTTGCATTTCGCCACGCTCATCGGCGCAGGCTGCAATCCGAACGTCGCCGCCGTGGTGGTGATCGGCATCGAAGAAGACTGGACCAACCGCATCGTTGAAGCCATTGCCAAGACCGGCAAGCCGGTCACCGGTTTCGGCATTGAGCTGCATGGCGATCACGACACCATTTATCGCGCCTCGAAAGTCGCCAAGCAATATGTGCAATGGGCGTCGGAATTGCGGCGCGTGGAATGCCCGATCAGCGACCTGTGGGTGTCCACCAAGTGCGGTGAATCCGACACCACCTCCGGCTGCGGCGCAAATCCGACCGTGGGCAACGCCTTCGACAAACTCGATCCGCTGGGCGTCACCATGTGCTTCGGCGAAACCACCGAGATCACCGGCGGCGAACACATCGTCGCCGACCGTTGCGAGACGCCCGAAGTGCGCGCGGCCTTCATGAAAATGTTCGACCGTTATCAGGCCGTGATCGAGCGTCACAAAACCAGCGATCTTTCCGACTCGCAACCGACCAAAGGCAACATCGCTGGCGGTCTCACCACCATCGAAGAAAAAGCGCTGGGCAACATCCAGAAAATCGGTCACAAATGCAAAGTGGTGGGCGTGCTCGATAAAGCCGAGATGCCGACCAAGCCGGGCCTGTGGTTCATGGATTCCTCGTCGGCTGCCGCCGAAATGGTGACGCTGTGTGCGGCATCGGGCTACGTGGTGCATCTGTTTCCCACCGGCCAGGGCAACGTGATCGGCAACCCGATCATCCCCGTGATCAAGCTGTGCGCCAATCCGCGTACTGTGCGCACCATGTCCGAACACGTCGATCACGATTGTTCGGGCTTGCTCCAGCGTGAAAAAAATCTTGACCAGACCGGCGACGAATTGATCGACATCATGTTGCGCACCTGTAACGGGCGGCTCACAGCGGCGGAAGCGCTGGGTCACAACGAGTTTGTGATGACGCGTTTGTACGAGTCAGCCTAACGGACACGCCCTCGCCCCGTTCGCGGGGAGAAGGCGGGGGTGAGGGGAAGTAGCGCTATCAGTGGCTGCCCCTCATCCTAGCCCTCTCCCCGTTTCCGCAGCGAGGGAATTGATTTGCTGCAAAGTCCTGCTCAGTCCGTCTTGCCTATCCAACAGCATGCCCAAACTAAGAGGCGCTGACATCCTCGCGCGCGCACTGGCCGCTGCCGGCGCGCGCGATGTCTTTTCGCTCTCCGGCAACCACATCATGCCGGTGTACGACGCGGCCCTCGACGCGGGCTTGCGCATCACCCATGTGCGCCATGAAGGTGCTGCCGTACACATGGCCGACGCCTGGGGGCGCTTGACCGGCGAGCCGGGCATTGCGCTGCTCACTGGCGGCCCCGGCCACGCCAATGGCATTGGCGCGTTGTACACGGCGCTGGCGGGCGAATCGCCGCTGGTGATGCTCTCCGGTCATGCGCCATTGAATCAGTTGGGACGTGGCGCGTTTCAGGAAATGCCGCAGGCCGACATGGCCGCGCCGACAACCAAGGCCTCGTTCACCGCCGCGAGCGCGCAGTCCCTGGGTGACGATCTCGCGCGTGCGATGCGCCTGGCGCGCGGCGGGCGGCCTGGCCCGGTGCATCTGAGTCTGCCGCAGGATGTACTTGATCAAGTGGTTGAAGACGGCGAACGCTGGGTGCCGGCGCGTGACGCGTTTCATGCCGCCGTGCAGGCGCTCGGTGCCGCGCCAACGCAACACGTGCTGGCAGCGCTTGCCGGCGCGCAACGTCCGTTGATTATTGCCGGCCCGCAATTGGCGAGTCATCGGGGCTCCGCCTTGTGCCAGCAGTTGCGTGACGCTACGGGCGTTGCGGTGGTGTGCATGGAAAGCCCGCGCGGCATCGGCGACCCATGCCTCGGCGCGTTTGGCGACGTTCTACCGGACGCTGATTTGATCGTGCTGCTCGGTAAGCAGCCGGATTTCACTCTGAAGTTCGCCGTGCCGCCTGCCGTGAATGCGAAGTGTCGCTTTGTGGTGATCGATGCGGACATCAACGTGTTGCGCCGCTCGATACAAACGCTGAAAGCCGAACGCGTGCTGGCCAGTGCACTCGCGGATGCACCACAGGCCGCGCAGGCTTTGATGGCAGCCGCAATAAAAAATCCTTTAAAAACAAATACTTACTATAAATCAGTAGAAGAAGCTGTGGCGTGGCGTCCGGCGTCGTGGGCCACTGCTGCGGCGCAAGGGCCGGGCGTCGTGCATCCGCTGGCGCTAGGCCGCGCCGCGCAGCCGCTGCTGGATGCGGCCGACGATCCCATTTTTATTTCCGACGGCGGCGAGATCGGCCAATGGGCGCAAGCCTGCCTGCAGGCCGAGACGCGCATCATCAACGGCGTTGCCGGTTCCATTGGCAGCGCGATACCGTTTGCGCTTGCCGCGCGCGTGGCGCGCCCCAACGCCACCATCATCGCGACGCTGGGCGATGGCACGTTTGGTTTTCACATGGCCGAATTCGACACGGCGGTGCGCCACGGGCTACCGTTTGTCGCCATCGTCGGCAACGATTCGACATGGAACGCCGAGTACCAGATTCAGTTGCGCACCTATGGCAAGGATCGCGCGCACGGCTGCGAGCTCGCGCCTGGCACCGCCTACGAACAAGTGGTCACCGCGCTGGGCGGGCACGGCGAGCGCGTCACGCGCACCGAGGATTTGCCCGGCGCGCTGCAACGCGCGTTGAAATCGGGCAAGCCCGCGTGCGTGAACGTGATGGTCGAGCGGCTGCCCGCGCCGAACGTAACCCGCCAGGGCGTCTGAAAACATGAGCACACTTAAAGTCAAAATCTGGCGCGGCGCAGAGACCGGCCAGTTTCAGGAATACGAAGTCCCGCGTCAGGAAAGCCAGACCGTGCTCGACGTGGTGACGTACGTGCAGCGCCGCCTTGATCCGTCGCTGGCGTATCGCTTTGCCTGCCGCGTGGGCGTGTGCGGCTCGTGCGCGATGTCGGTCAACGGCGTGTCGCGCTGGACGTGTCGCACACATGTATCAAAAGTGGCGCAGGACGATCAGCTGGAAATCGCGCCGCTGCGCAATCTGCCGGTGATCCGTGATCTGGCCACCGACATGAGCGAGTTTTTCGATAAATGGGCGAAGGCGCGGGGGCAATTCACTGGCGCCACCACGCGCAAGGACGAATTCGCGTCGGTGAATCCGCAATCGAAACAGCGCAAGGCGGTGGACGCCGCCATTGAATGCATCGGTTGCGGCGTGTGTTACAGCTCGTGCGAAGTGGTGACGTGGAAGCCGGATTACCTCGGCCCCGCTGCGCTGTCGCGGGCGTGGACGCTGGTGAATGACGTGCGTGATGTCGCACAAAAAGAACGGTTGGCGGCAGTGGCGGGCGATGCCGGTTGTCATGCCTGCCACACGCATTTGAATTGCACCGAGCGTTGTCCCAAGGGTATTTCGCCCACGGCGGGCATCGCGGGCTTGAAGCGCGCGATCTTGAGCGCGACGTTGAAAGGCGAGTTGTAGACGTGAACACGCGGTCGCAAGTATTGCTGTGGGGGGCGCAACGCGCGAGCGCGATGCTGCTGGCGGTGTGCGTGATCGTGCATCTCATCACCATCGTTTACGCCGTGCGCAACGGCTTGTCGGGGGCGGAAATTCTCGGTCGCACGCGCGGTAGCGTGGCGTGGGGTTTGTTCTACGCGGTGTTCGTGGCGGCGGTGGCGGTGCATGCCCCCATCGGCGTGCGCAATATTTTTGCCGAATTCGGCTGGCGCGGGCGTGGCGTGGATGTGTTGATGCTGGTGCTGGCGCTGACATTGGTGATGTGGGGTTTGCGCGCGGTGTGGGCGGTGGTGTCGTAGGCTATATGTCGAACATTCCTAAAACGGATCAAATACCAACCCTGTCATTCCCGCGAAAGCGGGAATCCATAACACTGTGCCATCGGGCACGCCTCATGGGTTCCCGCTTTCGCGGGAATGACAGGGATAGTTTTTTGGTTGCCGGAACACAGGCGGCTGACGTGGGGTGCCCACCCGCGATGGAATCCTATTTTTCGTGATATGAAAAACGACGCCCGCTCGCGCAACCACCCGGCCTATTGGGCGTTTCTCGTACATCGCATTTCCGGTGTGGCGCTCACGCTGTTTTTGCCGTTGCACTTCTGGGCGCTGGGCAACGCGCTGCAGGGCGAGGCCAGGCTCGAAACCTTTCTGCGCTGGAGCGATCAGCCGCTGGTGAAATGCGCCGAAGTCGGGTTGGTACTGTTGCTCGCCGCGCACATGGCTGGCGGTCTGCGTTTGCTGATGCTGGAATTCATGGATTGGCAGCGCGTCGGCGATAGCGAAAAAACGCTGCTTGCGTGCGCGGCAAGTGCCAGCGCCGCCGTGGGATTGCTGTTTTTGCTGAATCTGATTTGAGCACGTACCGAGTACCAATTGCCGCGCGCCAGTGCATCGGGTATGGTGCAAAGGCACTCACGAAACGAAGGCAAAATAATGTTTAAAAACAAATACTTACCAAGTATGACTTGGGTGGCGTTGTCGCTTGCGGCGATGGTCGCGGCGCCGCTGGCGAAAGCGCAGAACTATCCTGCGAAGTCGGTGCGTATCATCGTGCCGTTTGCGCCAGGCGGCGCCACCGACATCGTGACGCGTTTGATCGCGCAGCGGTTAAACGAGAGCTGGGGCCAGACCATCGTGGTGGATAACCGTGGCGGCGCGGGCGGCAACATTGGCGGTGAACTCGCGGCGAAATCGCCGCCCGATGGCTACACGCTGTTTATGACCAGCGGTTCCATCGTTACCGCCAATCAGCACATCTACCGCAAAATGCCGTTCGATCCCGAGAAGGATCTGGCGGCGGTGACTGGTGCTGCCAGCGGGCCGCAGGTGATCGCCGTGCATCCCACCCTGCCGGCGAAGACCCTCAAGGAATTTATCGGCATGGCCAAGGCCAAGCCCAAGTTTTTCAGTTTCGGCTCGGCGGGGTTCTCCACGCAAACGCATTTGTCCGGCGAAAATTTCATGCACGCCGCCGGCATGGACGCCGTGCACATCCCCTACAAGGGCGAAGGGCCTGCGCTGATCGATCTGGTGGCGGGACAGATTATTTTCGCCACGCCCAATATGGCTGCAGCCATAGGTTTTATTCAGCAGAACAAGCTGCGCGCGCTGGCGGTCACCAGCAAGGAGCGTGTCAAGCAGTTGGTCGACGTGCCCACTGTGGCGGAAACCATTCCCGGCTTTGAGAACATCGGCTGGTTCGGCCTGATGGCGCCCGCGGGCACGCCGCAGGCGGTGATCCGCAAGGTGCACGAAGACACAACCAAGTCGTTGCAGTCGGCGGATTTCATCGCTCGCCTCGCGCAACTGGGCATGGTGCCGTATCTCAAAGACCCACAAGCCTTCGCGCAAACCATCAAGGCAGAATCAGTGCATTGGGCACGAATCGCCAAGGCGCGTAATCTGGTGGTGCAATAACAGGATTGAGGATCAAGGATTGAGGATTGAGTAAACAGCCCCGTGGTTTGCTTGCTCAATCCTCAATCCTCAATCCGCAATCCGCAATCCTCGGTCCGCCATTCTGAGCACACATGAAAATTGATCTCAAACAAATCGAAGACGCGTCCAAGGAAATCTACATCCGCGCGCTGAAGTTGCTGCCGCCGGATATCAAGGAAGGCTTCAAGCGCCTTGATGCCACTGAGACGAACCCCACCGGCAAGGCCATCCTCGGCACGATGATCACCAACATCCGCGTGGCCGAGGCCAACACCAATTTGCTGTGCCAGGACACCGGCATCCCGATTTACAACGTCGTGATTGGTAGTGGCGTCGAAGTAGACGGCTACGCGTTAAAGCAGGCGATCATCAAAGGCTGTTCGCGCGCCACCACCGAACACCCGCTGCGTTCGAGCGTGGTGCACCCCACCACGCGGCAAAACGAACACACCTCATGCGGCCGCGGTGTGCCGGTGATCAATATCGATTTTTCCAATAAAAACAATGAGTTATCCATCGAGATGATTCCCAAGGGGTCAGGCTCGGAATTCAACTCATGGTTGAAAATGGCGCTGCCTGCTGACGGCATCGACGCCATCAAAACTTTTGTCATCGATTGCGTGCTGGAAGCCGGCGGCAAGACTTGTCCGCCCACCATCGTCGGCGTGGGCGTCGGCGGCACGGCCGATTTGTGCGTGCATCTATCGAAGGTGGCGGCGACGCGCGCACTGGGCACGCAATGCGCTGACCCTGAAGGCGCGAAGCTGGAAAAAGAACTCAGCGCGGTGGTGAATAAACTCGGCGTCGGCCCGCAGGGCCTCGGCGGCGATTCGACCTCGTTCGCGGTGCATATCGAAACGGCGGCCACGCACATCACGTTGAATCCGGTGGCGGTGAACATGCAGTGTCATTCGGCGCGGCGCTCGCGGGCGACTTTTACTTTGCAGGGTTTGGCGTACGGGTTTTAAGGTCAACATCCATTAGCCACAGAGGTCACAGAGAACACAGAGGGTGAGGTGCCACTCCACTTCTCTGTGTTCTCTGTGACCTCTGTGGCAAAAAAGGGTTTTCGAGATGGCTCATTACGAATTCGACACACCAGTCACGGAACAACAGATGCGCCAGGTGCGCGTCAACGACACCGTTACGCTGAATGGCACGCTCTACGGCATCCGCGACGCCACGCAAATACACATGTTCGATCACGGTCGTAAAACGCGCTTTGATCTGAACGGCCACGCGGTGGTGCATACCGCGCCCAACGTCAAGTGGGTGGGCGAAACCCAGGGCCAGCCGTCGGGCTATGAACCGATCTGCATCGGCACCACCACCAGCGCGCGTATGGAGCGCTTCACGCGTCCGCTGATGGAACAGAACGGCGTGCGCATCATCATCGGCAAAGGCGGGCTGTTCGCGGCGTCCCAGGCGGCATTCAAGGACATCGGCGGCATTTATCTCGCGATTGTCGGTGGCGCGGCGGCGCTGGAAACCACCTGGATCGAACAGATCGAAGATGTTGATCTCGATGATCTGAATCCGGAGTCGCTATGGAAGTTTCGCATCAAGGGCTTCGGCCCACTGCTGGTGGCGATGGATTCGCAGGGCGGGAATTTGTATACCGAGGTGAATAAGAATGCGCGTGGCAATCGGGCTGAAGTGCTGGCGGCGTTGGGTGTTAAAAACGTTTGAACCACATATGAACACAGATAAGTTCAAGATCGAAAATCGCTGTTGAACTTATCTGTGTTTATCTGTGGTTAAAAAGCCTTAAATGAAAACCATCAAAACCGACATTCTCATCTTAGGCTCCGGCGGCGCGGGCTTGTTCGCTGCGCTGCACGCCCACCAGCACAACCCCAATCTGTCGATCACCATTGCGGTCAAGGGCCTGCTCGGCAAATCGGGCTGCACGCGCATGGTGCAAGGTGGTTATAACGTCGCGCTGGCAAAAGGGGATTCGGTCGAGCGGCATTTCATGGACACCATCGAAGGCGGCAAGTGGCTGCCCGATCAGGATCTGGCGTGGACGTTGGTGGAAACCGCGGTCGAGCGCATCCATGAACTTGAAAACGAACTCGGCTGTTTTTTCGACCGCAATCCCGACGGTACGATTCATCAAAAAGCCTTTGCCGGGCAAACCTTTGACCGCACGGTGCATAAGGGTGACCTGACCGGCATTGAGATCATCAATCGCCTCGCCGAGCAGGTATGGGCGCGCGGCATACGCCGCATGGAAGAACATCGCGCGGTGGAGTTCATCAAGAACAAGGCGGGCGATGCGGTGGCCGGTGTGTTGATGATCGACATACGCAGCGGCGAGTTTGTGTTTGTGCAGGCACAAGCCGTGCTGCTCGCCACCGGCGGTGGGCCGACGATGTACAAGTACCACACGCCCTCGGGCGACAAAACCTGCGACGGCATGGCGATGGCGCTGCGTGCGGGCTTGCCGCTGCGCGATATGGAAATGGTGCAGTTTCATCCGACGGGGCTGATCGCCGGGCCGGATACGCGCATTACCGGCACCATTATCGAAGAAGGCTTACGTGGCGCGGGCGGTTATTTGTTGAACGGCAACAAAGAACGCTTCATGCACCTCTACGATCCGCGCAACGAGCGCGCCACGCGTGACATCGTATCGCGCGGCATGGATCAGGAAATGCGCGAAGGCCGCGTCACCCAGAACGGCGGCCTCTATATCACCATGGCGCATCTCGATCCGGTGATGGTGCGTAAAGAATTCAAGGGCATGGTCGAGCGCTGCGCCGACTGCGGCTTTGATCTGGTGTCGGGCCTGGTGGAGGTGGTGCCAACCGCGCATTACATGATGGGCGGCGTGGAATTCAAGGTGGATTGCACCACACAACTGCACGGCTTGTTTTGTGCGGGCGAGGATTCCGGCGGCGTGCATGGCGCGAACCGCCTGGGTGGCAATGGCGTGGCGAACTCCACGGTGTTCGGCGGCATCGCAGGTGACGTGATGCCGGGCTGGGTGAAGGCCCACGGCGCGCATGGTACGTTTTGCGAGCCGGATCACGCCGCCATCGATGAAGCAGTGGCCCGCTGTTGCGCGCCCTTCGACAAACCCGCAGGCTCACTCGTCGACATTCGCGAAAAACTCTACAACCACATGTGGGACGACGTGGGCATCGTGCGCGATGCCGCTTCGCTCAAGCGCTCAACCGGGGTGCTGGACGAACTCGAAGCGCAACTCGATGCCACGGGTGTGGACAGCAGCAACCTGTCGTTCAATCTCACGTGGCACGATTGGTTGAATCTGAAGAATCTGATTCTGGTATCGAAATCGATACGCTACGCTGCCGAGGCGCGCGAAGATTCTCGCGGCGCGCATTTCCGCACCGATTTTCCCGATGTGCGTGATTTGGAAAACTCGCGCTTCACCAGTGTGTCGTTGAAGGGCGGGCGCTTTGATTGCGTGACCAAGCCGGTGGTGTTTACGCGGGTTAAGCCAGGACAAACGCTGATCAAATGAGATGTGTCAGGGTGAGTTATAAAATAATCAATTAAATCAAATAGTTACGATCATGCCGCAACTGCCCGCCGCAAGACTCACCGAACTCACCGCACGTGCTTTAAAG
>CAMBGJ010000081.1 GCA_945865805.1 Bordetella parapertussis | reverse complement strand
CTCAATATTCTGCGTCTGGATAAGTCCCGCAAGGGCGGAATCAAGACGCGACGCTTGGTCGCATCAACCAGCGATTCTTATCGTGAGCAATTACTTGGGATGGTGGCTATTTGATGCAATTGCCCTGCCTACCCGCCCGGCGGTGGTGTAGACGTGGTGGCGCGTGTGGTAGGACGTCGGCTAACTGATACGCTAGGCCAGCCGGTGCTCATCGAAAATCGCGGTGGCGCGGCCGGCGTGCTGGGCGCGGATATCGTCGCCAAGTCGCCGCCCGACGGCTACACTTTCGGCCTGATGACGAGCTCGCTGCTGATGTCGCCAGCGCTGCAAAAAATGCCTTACGACACGGCAAAAGATTTCGCGCCCATCATCCTGTTTGCCACGGTGTCGAACATTCTGGTGGTGCACCCCTCGCTACCCGCCAAGTCGCTGCAGGAGCTGGTGCGCCTGGCGCGCGACCGCCCCGGCGAACTAACGCACGCCACCTCCGGCGCGGGCAGCGTGCCGCACCTGATGATGGAACTGCTGCGTACGATGATACGTTTCGATATCGTGCACGTGCCCTACAAAGGCAACGCACAAGCGATCAACGATCTGCTCGGCGGGCACATCACCATGCACATCTCGTCGATGCTTTCTGCCGCGCCGTATATCAAATCCAACCGCCTGCGGCCGATCGCGGTGACCAGCGGCAAACGCTCACGCATTGCCCCGCAAGTGCCGACTTTCGCCGAATCTGGCGCACCCGGCTACGACGTGACTTCGCTATGGGGATTTCTCGCCCAAGGCCAAACACCGCCGGAGATCATCAACCGGCTCAACGGCGATATCGGCAAAATCCTGCGCATCCCCGAGGTGAACGAACAACTCACGGGCTTGGGCGCGGAAATATCGGGCGCGGGGCCGCAGGAATACGGGGCGCTGATCCGCGCGGAACTGGCCAAATGGCCTAAGGTTGTTGCCGCAGCTAAAATCAAGGCGGATTGACCCGCCGTTCGCTTACAAAAGAACAAGAGAAAACCGTGAATAGAAAACCCTTTATTGCTGAAATCTCGCGCGCCGCCGCTGCGCAAGCCGGTGTTGTGACGCTAGGCGCGAACGCCAGTGCGGAAGTTATTCGCCTGCCGGGTAGTCTCGAAGGCAAACACAAAGAGGCCTGCTTCTTAGCGTGTGGGTACCCTGTCAGCAACCTGCCCGGCGGTGCCATCGGCGAAGTGGCGCTGATGGAAATTCTTCAGGCCCTGGCGGATGGTAAAGATGCCAGCATTGAACAATTTGATGGACCTTTTCTGGCGCTGGTCTGGCTGTCGGCGCAAAACACCATTCGAGTGGTGCGCGACAAGTTCGGCTTACGCAGTGCCTATTACAAAGTTACGCCCAGCGGCATTTCGATCGCCGACGATATTGCGTGCCTGCAAGGCAACAGCCGCACCCGGTTAACGTCCATCTCCGAGTGGTTGCAATATGGTGCGGCACTGGCACCGCTGACCATGTTCGAGGATTTGCGCACGCTTGCAGCCGGCTGCCTGCTGGACATCTCGACCACGGATTTTTCCGTCAAGACATCTCGTTACTTTTCCCCTGAGGAATACATCAAGCCGGAGGTCTATCGCGAAAATCTCAAGCGGTCTGCGTCCGCGCTGGTGGAAAAATTCGATGCCACCTTCGACGATGCCGTCGCCTCCGCGGTCAAGGGCAGCAAGGATGTCACCATACTGGTGAGTGGCGGTGTCGATAGCAGTCTGCTGACAGCCTTTGCCCGCAAGCAGACCAACGTTACGGCGGTTACGGTTGATCTCTACGGCGAAGGCAGCGAAACGGAAATCCAGTTCGCCAACGCCGTGGCAAAACATCTGGGGGTGACTCTGCAGGCCGTGCGTTTCGGCCCACCCGAATTCCGCAGCCATTTTTGCCGGACCATACAGGATCTGGGTGCGCCGATCATTGTTGAGAACGCCATTGCGCTGAACTATGTGTCCGCCTATGGTCACTTACCGCACGGAAAACTCGTGCTGGACGGCGAAGGCGCGGACGCCCTGATGGCAGGATCGACAGGCTTGTTCCGTTACAGCATGATGATCCGGCATCTGGCGCAAATCACTCCATTAAGCGGCACCACCGTACGTACGCTTTTCGAGCGGATGCGCGGTCTGCTCGGCAAGTTTGGCCTCACCACCCGCAGCACGCTTGATGGCGCAGGGCTGGATATTGATCTGGCCGCGCGGCGTATGGAACTGCAACACCTTACGGCGACAATTCAGGAGAAATTCCAGCACTTGCCCACGCGCGAAGACCGCGAAATCGCGACGCTGATGCTGCGAGAATTTTACGACTACCTGGTGCCGTTGATGCTACGCATCGACAAGATGTCGGCGGCCAGCGGCACGCATACTGTGTTGCCCTATCTGCAACGACCGTTGTTTGAATTTCTGGCGAACATGGACATGTCACACAAACTCGGACGCAACGGCTTGTCGATTGTACCCATCAGCAAAGTCTTCCTCAAAAAACAACTGGAGCAATATATTCCCCGCTCGCTGGTGTACCGTCCCAAGGTAGGCTTCGGCATACCTGGCTGGGACTGGATCTGCCTGCCTGACAAGTGGCGCAAAGATAGTTGGTTGGGCGAGTTTTTCCAGCTAAATACCGAGGCCTTGAATCATTGGCACAGCACCACCACCCACCGTGACAAGGTGTTTTTCCTTTCGCTCGAAGTCTGGGGGCGTCTGTTTGACCGGCGCATTCCGTTTGATACTGTGCAGGCTGAATGGCTCGAACAACAGTCCGCCAAGTAGGGTGCCTCCGCGTAAATGCACGCGACGCCTACCGGTTATTGTGAATTCATCCTAAAATCCGTCAACGTGCAACCATGCCCCAACGTTTGTCGGTACATGTCACGGTAACGGCATGTAAGTACGTATAACATTGCATTAACATTTGTCGAGGGAGTACAGATGCTGCATTTTCTCTGGATCGCACTAATAGGTTTGGTTGCCGGGTTGATCACCCGTGCTCTGCATCCGGGTAAGGACAGCATGGGTTTTATCATGACCGCTGTGCTGGGCGTGGCCGGGTCGTTCGCCGCAACTTACCTCGGCCAATTCATCGGCCTTTACAAACAGGGCGAAAACGCGGGTTTCATGATGTCGGTGATCGGCGCGATTATTTTGCTGGTGATTTACGGCCTGGTGGTGAAGAAAAAAGACGGTGACGGCAGCGGGAGTTCCAGCTGATCCGCTGGCCGATCATGCCGGTATTTTCCATGCGCGGGCCCAAGCGTCTGGGTTCTACGGCGGCGCCTGCGCAGGTGCTGCTCGCGTTGCCTCGCAACGCCGCCGAACTGGACGAGGCCGTCAAGCGCTCCAAATCCATCGTCACGCGGCGTGCGGCGCTGGCCTC
Organism: Bordetella parapertussis; assembly: GCA_945865805.1. Lineage (GTDB taxonomy): Bacteria > Pseudomonadota > Gammaproteobacteria > Burkholderiales > SG8-41 > UBA5216. Next base: position 14,492 of record CAMBGJ010000081.1, on the reverse strand, counting down.
GGCGGCATCGCTGGTGCCGGTGCCGGGTTTCGATATCGCTGTCGATATCGCGGCAGTGATGAAATTGATACCTGCCATCAACGCAGAGTTCGGCCTCACACCAGCGCAGATCGATAAACTCAGTCCCGGCAAGCGCTTGATGGTTTATAAATCCATCGTCGCCGTGGGCAGCCTGATGATCGGCAAGCTGGTCACCAAGGAAATCGCCATTGAGGTCTTGAAGACTGTGGGTGTGCGCATGACGGCCAAGCAGATCGGCAAATACGTGCCGGTGGCGGGCCAGGCGTTGTCAGTTGCGTTGGGTTTTGCCGCGATGAAATACGTCGGACATCAGCACATCAAGGATTGTCGCCGCGTGATTGAAACCGCGCTCAAGGACATCACCTAACGCCAGCTGTCTGGTCGTTCACGACGCGCGCAAAAGTCCTGCTATCATGGCGCTTTTCCGGCATCGCCACCGGAAATAAAAATCCGTATAAAACAATAACTTACGTATAACTCTCGCCACACTCCGCATGGCAACCTCTCTCTTAAAACGGCTGGTGCGCACGATGGTGCCACCACCCAACGAAGTCGCGCGTGCTGGCCGGCACGCGGGTAAAGTGATCGACGCTTGGCGCGAGCTGTTGTCGGAACGCGGCGAAGTCTCCGGTGCCGCTATCGCGCGTGAGGCGCTGGGCACGTACAGTGATCTTGATACCGCGTATTTGCCCGTGTTCTTCGATCGACTCGCCGCCGAATTTTCACCCGCCGAAGGCACCCTGCGCGCGGCGGCGGAAAGCTACATCGCCCTGCCCTCTGCGGCGCATATGCTGCAATTGCAAAAGGCCGCCACCTCGCCGCGCCAGGAACTGTTTCGCCGCCTGAATCAAGCGCCCGGCGGCACCGCCACGCTGGTGGATTTGCGTAAGCATCTGTTAGCTGCGCTGAGCAAACATCCCGAATGGGAAGTCATCGACGCGGATCTGGTGCATCTGTTCAACTCATGGTTTAACCGCGGCTTTCTCAGCCTGCAGCGCATCGATTGGCACACGCCCGCCATCGTGCTTGAAAAGCTCATTGAGTATGAAGCCGTGCACGAGATTTCCGGCTGGCCCGATTTGCGCCGGCGCCTACAGGCCGACCGGCGCTGCTTCGCGTTTTTTCATCCGGCGCTGCCTGACGAGCCGCTGATCTTTATCGAAGTTGCGATGGTCAAAGGCATCAGCAGTGCAATACAGCCGCTGCTGGATGTTAAAGCGCCGGTGTCCGATCCTGAAAAAGCGGACACCGCCGTGTTTTACTCGATCACCAACTGCCAGCCAGGTCTGCGTGGCGTTTCCTTCGGCAACCTGTTGATCAAACAAGTGGCGCAACGGTTGGGGGAGGAATTCCCGCGCATCAAAACATTTTCCACCCTATCGCCCATACCGGGCTTTGCGGCCTGGCTCGCCAGCAATGCCGGCCGCTTTACGGAGCGTACGGCAGCGGCTGTTCAGGGCTTGCAAACCCCCGGCTGGCATCAGCAGCCCGCGCTCATCGCAACCATGCAAAAAGCGCTGACACCATTGTGCGCACACTATCTGCTCAATGCCGTGAGCGATCGCGCACCAGCGGATCCGGTGGCACGTTTTCACCTTGGCAACGGCGCGCGCGCCGAGCGGCTGAATTGGCTCGCCGATACCTCGCCGCGCGGTCTAAGAAATTGCGCGGGGATGATGGTCAATTACGTCTACAACCTCGACCAGATCGAGGACAATCACGAGCTCTACGTGCGCGAGCATCTCGTGGCCGCCACACACGAGATGCGCCGCCTGGCACGCGAGTGTTCTCTGGCGGAGGCCGGCCCGGCCAAGCACGCGCCGTGATGGTGCCCGGCTTTTGTCCGTACCAGTTAGAGCCTGCAGCGAGTATCAAGGTCTGGGTTACGCAGTCATGATGCGCGCGATGCTGATGGCACTGTGCGGCGGTATCGTATCCGTTGCGACAGCGCAAACCTATCCCACCAAACCGGTGCGGCTGGTCATTCCGTTTCCAGCCGGCGGCAGCAACGATATCGTCGGGCGCGTGGTGGCGGCGAAGTTGAGCGATCTTCTCGGCAAGCCAATCGTGGTGGACAATCGCGCCGGCGCTGACGGAATCATCGGCAGCGAGCTGGTGGCTCGCGCGCAGCCCGACGGGCACACGCTGCTGCTGATTTCCAGCTCGTATGCCATGAACGCGGCCGTGCACAAGCTGCCATACGATCCGCGCCGTTCGTTCAATTGGGTGGCCATGCTCGGCAACGCACCGACCATCCTGGTGGCGTTTCAGGGCACACCGGTGACCTCAGTCAAAGATGTCGTTGCCCATGCGCGCGCCAATCCCGGCAAATTGTTTTTTGGTTCATCGGGCGTTGGCGGCTTTAATCATTTTGCCGGTGAACTGTTTCGCAGCCTTGCGGGCATCGACATGGTGCATGTGCCGTTTAAGGGCGGCGGCGCGGCGATGATCGGTGCCATCAGCGGCGAGGTGCAACTAATCTTCGCTTCTTCGGTGCTGGCGCTGCCGCATGTGCGTAGCGGCAAAATCAAAACCCTGGCTACTGGTGGCGCCAAGCGCAGCACGATTCTGCCCAATGCCCCCACCATCGCCGAAGGCGGCGTGCCCGGTTATGAAGCGAGCAATTGGTGGGGCATGGTCGCACCCGAGAGCACGCCGGCCGCCATCATCCAGCGTCTGAATAGTGCTGTCGCCGAGGTCATGACATTGCCCGATACGCAAAAGCGCTTCGCAGCCGAAGGCGCTGAAATCCAGACCTTGAGTCCCGCCGACATGGGTAAGCTGATTTCGGCGGAGATGATCAAGTGGGCGCGCGTTGCCAAGGAAGCCGGCATCCGCGTCGAGTAGCCGAGAAATTTATGTAACTAATTGATTTAATTTATATTTTAGGAAATCCGTATGGAAATGACTGGTGAACAACTCATCCCGCAATCGCAGGCTGTCACCTGGAAAGCGCTTAACGACACCGCCGTGCTCAAAGCCTGCATCCCCGGCTGCGAATCGATCGAGCAGACCGGCGACCACGATTACCAATTGGTGATGATCGCCAAAGTCGGGCCCGTCAGCGCCAAATTCAAAGGCAAGATGACGCTATCAGACATCGTTGAAGGGCAGTCCTACAAACTTGCCTTCGAAGGCCAGGGCGGCGTCGCCGGATTCGCCAAGGGCGAAGCCAGCGTCAGCCTGTCACCGGGCGACGGCGGCACCCGACTCGCCTACGCCTGCAATGCCATGATCGGCGGCAAGCTCGCACAGGTGGGATCGCGCTTGATCGATGGCGTGGCGAAGAAAATTGCCGGGGAATTTTTTACGGCTTTTAATAAACAGGTTAGTGCGCAGGTTTGAGAGTTACCAGCCTGCAGGGCGCGTCCTACCCGTGTTGCGCCAAGGGATGTGATACCGTTTCATTCCCTCACCGGTAAACCGAATTTTTCACGGCAATCATCAGAAAAGGAAATCCAGCATGGCACTGCTAGAACAAAACGTCATGGTCACCACCAAGCACGGCAAATGCCCGGCATTCGCCGCGTGTCCTGATGCGCCAGGGCAATTTCCCGGCATTATTCTGTACATGGATGCACCGGGATTTCGCGAAGAGCTTTGCAACATGGCGCGGCGTATCGCCAAACACAGTTACTTTTGCCTGCTGCCCGATATGTATTACCGGCTGGGCACGTGCCGCTTTGACATTCCGCGCCGTAATGATGCGATGTCGGCCGTGATCAAAGCGTCGATGAATAGCCTCACCAATGCCGATGTCACCGACGACACCGGCGCCTTCATCGCGTGGCTGGATGCGCAGGATAAAGTCAAAGCCGGGCCGGTGGGTTGCGTGGGCCATTGTATGAGCGGCTGCTATATCACCACGGTGTCGGCGCGTTTTCCCACGCGCATGATGGCGGCAGCTTCTCTGTACGGCGTTAACGTCGTCACCGACAAGCCGGATTCGCCGCACTTGCTGGTCGATCAAATCAAGGGCGAGCTATATTACGGCTTTGCCGAGACCGACGGCTCGGTACCCGCCAATGTGATCCCGACGTTGACCGAGGCACTCAAAAAGGCCGGCACCAAGCACACGCTCGAGGTGTTGCCCGGCACGCTGCACGGCTACTGCTTCTCGGAGCGCGCCTCGTATAACCCGGTGCAGTCCGAGCATTCATGGGCGAAGATTTTTGATCTGTGGGATCGGAATCTCAAGAAGGCCTGAGCGCTTCACACGGCAGCGGATGGTTCGGGCTACTTCTTGAACCCCCGCTGCCGCCGCGCTTCGTACAGACAAATACCTGCCGACACCGAGACGTTCAAACTCTCCACGCCGCCCAGCATGGGGATGCGCACCAGTTCGTCGCAATTTTCGCGCGTCAGGCGGCGCATGCCCTCGCCTTCCGCACCCAGCACCAGCGCACGCGCGCCGTCGAATTTGGCCTGATGCAGCGCCACGGTGCCGTGTTCATCCGCGCCGCTGATCCAGACCTCGCGCTCCTTGAGTTCTTTCATCGTGCGCGCGAGGTTGGTCACTGAAATGTAAGGCACGGTTTCTGCGGCGCCACTGGCGACTTTTGACACGGTAGCGTTCAACCCCACCGCACGATCCTTCGGTGCGATGACCGCATGCACGCCCATGGCATCAGCCACACGCAGGCAGGCCCCCAGGTTGTGCGGATCGGTGATGCCATCGAGTATCAACAGCAGCGCCGGTTCGGTGAGCGTTTCCAGTACGTCGTCGATATGCGTCGCCAGCTTGATCGGTACGACGTTGGCGGCAACGCCCTGATGACGCGCGTGGCCGGTCATGCCGTCGAGACGTTTCGTATCCACCGTCATCACGCGCACATGGCGTGATTCGGCGAGCTTGATCAGATCAGCGCAGCGCTTGTCGGCGCGCGTGGCCTCGACAAAGATTTCGCGCACGTTGTCCGGCGCGCTGCGCAGCCGGCTGGTAACCGCATGAAAGCCGTGGATAATGTGAGATTCACCCATAATTTATTAAATAAAAACAGATACTTACAATAACCCTGGTTTAGCGGCTGCCGGTTTCGTCAAGCACAAAATCAATTCTGGCCGTATCCAGATTGGCGCGTGCGACTTTCACCCGCACGCGATCGCCCAGGCGGAAACGCCGCTTGGTGCGCTCGCCGAGCATTTGATGTTTGGCGGCATCGAAGTGAAAGTAATCCTTGCCCAGATCCGACACGTGCACCAGGCCTTCAGCGTAAATATCATCGAGCGCGACAAAAATGCCAAAGCCGGTAACACCACTGACGCTGCCGTTGTAACTCTCGCCGACTTTATCCTGCATGTAGTAACACTTGAGCCAGTTGGTAACGTCACGCGTGGCTTCGTCGGCGCGGCGTTCGGTCATCGAGCATTGCGCGCCTAGCGCGATCCAGTCGCCCGGCTCGTAGCGTGTGCGGGCAAGCACCGCCTTGATCGCGCGATGCACCAGCAAATCCGGGTAGCGGCGGATCGGCGAAGTAAAGTGCGTGTACGATTCATACGCCAGACCAAAGTGGCCGGCGTTTTTTGGGGTGTACACCGCCTGCTTGAGTGAACGCAGCATCACGGTTTGCAACAGTTGCGCGTCCGGCCGGTCGCGCACCTTGGCGAGCAACACGGCGTAATCCTTGGCATGCGGCTTGTCGCCGCCGTTCAAATCGTAGCCAAAGCCGCCGAGAAACTCGCGCAGCGCGGCAAGCTTTTCCGGCGTGGGGCCTTCGTGCACGCGATACAGCATGGGTTGGCCGTTCTCCGCGAGGAAATCGGAGGCGCACACGTTGGCCGCCAGCATGCATTCCTCGATCACGCGATGTGCGTCGTTGCGTTTCACCGGCACGATGCGTTCGATCTTGCGTTGATCGTTGAAAACGATTTCAGTTTCGGTAGTTTCAAAATCGATGGCACCGCGTTTGGCGCGTGCCTTCACCAGTTTACCGAACAGTGTGTAGAGATTTTTCAGTTGCTGCAGCAGCTTTTGCTGCTCGGGCGTGCCGGCATTTTTGTCGGCCAGCATGGCGGCGACAATGGTGTAGGTCAGTCGCGCGTGTGAGCGCATCACCGCCTGGTGGAAGCTGTAATCGGTGATTTTTCCTTGCGCGTTCACCGTCATGTCGCAGGCCATGCACAGGCGATCGACATGCGGGTTGATCGAGCACAAGCCGTTGGACAAATGCTCCGGCAGCATGGGAATCACCTGCCGCGGAAAATACACCGAGTTGCCGCGCAGTTGCGCCTCAACATCTAGGGCGTCTCCGGGCTTGACATAAAAACTCACATCCGCAATCGCCACGATCAGGCGGAAGCCGCCGCGTCCGTGCGGCTCGCAGTACACGGCATCATCGAAATCGCGTGCGGTTTCGCCGTCGATGGTCACCAGCGGCAGGCCGCGCAAATCGAGCCGCCCCTTACTATCGCGCGCGCTGACTTCAGGGGAATATTTTGCCGCCAGCTTTTCGACTTCGGCGGGAAATTCGTGCGGCAACGAATGCTTGCGCAGCGCAATTTCGATTTCCATGCCAGGGTCGCCGTAATTGCCCAGCACTTCCACCACGCGCGCCACCGGCTGACTGTGCCGTTGCGGTTGCTCGATCAGCTCCACGCTGACCACTTGCCCCGGCTTGGCTTTGCCGGTTTGATCCGGCGGCACCATGAATTCTTGGCTGATGCGTTTATCTTCGGCCACCACAAAAAACACCCCATGGCGGTTTTGCAAGCGACCCACATGGTGTGTTTTGGCGCGTTCCAGCACCTCGGCGATCTTGCCTTCGGGCCGTCCGCGACGGTCCATGCCGGCCATGCGCGCCATCACACGGTCGCCGTGCAGCACTTTGCGCATTTCATCTGGGCCTAAAAACATGTCTGGCCCTTTGTCATCGCGCACCAGAAAGCCGAAACCATCAGGATGTCCCTGCACGCGGCCCGCCACCAGATCGAGTTTTTCGACGATACAGATGGCGTCGCGCCGGTTGCGCATGATCTGGCCTTCGCGCTCCATCGCCGCCAGACGCCGCGTGAATTGCCGCGTTTCATCAACATTAATGCCCAGCAGGGCGCAGAGCTCGTGCTCGGCCACGGGTACGCCCTGCTCTTTCAGCGTGGCCAGTATGTATTCGCGGCTGGGCAGCGGATTTTCATAGCGCTCGACTTCGCGTTCGTAAAAGGGGTCGCGTTGATGACGGCTGGCGAGCGACAAGGTTGCCACAGGCGGGGTTGCCACGGGCGGCGGTTGGTTGCGTGGCAAGCGAGGTTCACGCGGTACGCGTGGCGTGCGCGGAACGCGAGCGGCGCTCGCAGGGGATTTTTTGCCGTCCTTGGCGGTAGCTCGGGTTTTGCCCGACCGAGTGGCGGGTGCTGCGGTCTTGCTGATAGTTGTTTTCTTTTTACGTGTTTTCATTTGATCAATTCAGGGCGTTCGGATAAAATCTCGCCCTCTTGCCCAGGTGGCGGAATTGGTAGACGCACCAGCTTCAGGTGCTGGCGGGTAATACCGTGGGGGTTCGAGTCCCTTTCTGGGCACCAGTAGTTTGGTGTGGATGTAGCGGTTGGAACGTGTAGGCCAGTTTGTACATCAGTAAGGTTGCAGGACGAATGCGAAACGATGAGAGTCGTTTCGCATTTTTCGTTTTGGGGCTATCGGCCAATGCCGAGGGGCATCGCCGGGCGTCCAGCCAAACAATACCATTCCCCGTGCCCTCTACCCTTCACTCCTTCGCCCCCTCACCCCACAAACGGATGCCGCCTGACGATGGTTTGCTCGCGATCCGGCCCCGTCGAAATAATATCAACCGGCACGCCACAAACTTCCTGCAAACGGTTCAGGTAATTTTGTGCGGCTTTTGGCAGCTTCTCAAACTGTGTGACAGCGACGGTGCTTTCAGACCAGCCGGGCATGTCTTCATACACCGGCTCGCATTGAGCCAGCAAATCTGCGCCAAATGGCAGGATGTCGCATGCCGCGCCATTCATTTTGTAGCCTACGCCCAACTGCACGCGCTCCATGCCATCCATCACGTCGAGCTTCATCATGCACAGGCCTGAAATACCGTTGATCTGGATCGCACGTTTGAGTGCCGCCCCATCGAACCAGCCGCAGCGGCGCGCACGCCCGGTGGTTGCACCGAATTCGTTGCCGCGTTTGGCGAGGTAGGCACCACGCTCGTCGTGCAGTTCTGTCGGAAACGGGCCTGAACCGACACGCGTGGTGTAGGCCTTGGTAATGCCCAGCACGTAGTGCAGGTTTTGCGGGCCGATGCCTGCACCTGCCGCTGCCGCACCAGCCACACAGTTGCTGGAGGTGACATACGGATAAGTGCCGTGATCAATGTCGAGCAGCGTGCCCTGCGCGCCTTCAAACAGCAGGCTCTTGCCGGCTTTGGCGGCCTCGAATAGCAGGCGCGGCACGTCGGCTACCAGCGGCTTGATGCGTGCCGCGTAGCTCATCGCCTCGTCGTACGATTTTTGATAATCGACGGTCTCGGCCTTGAGATAGTTTTTCAGCACGAAGTTATGAAAATTCAGCACCTCGCGCAGTTTGGCGGCAAAGCGCTCGGGATGCAGCAAATCCTGCACGCGAATACCGCGGCGCGCCACTTTGTCTTCATACGCCGGGCCGATGCCACGGCCGGTGGTGCCGATTTTGCCATCACCCTTGGCGGCCTCGCGCGCGCGGTCGAGCGCGACGTGATGCGGCATGATCACCGGACAGGCTTCGCTGATCGACAAACGCGATGCCACGTTGATGCCCATTTTTTCCAGCGTGTCGATTTCTTCAAACAGGGCTTGTGGCGACAACACCACGCCGTTACCGATATAGACGGCCACCTGGTCGCGCAGAATGCCCGAGGGAATCAAGTGCAGCACGGTTTTTTTGCCGCCGATCACCAGGGTGTGGCCGGCGTTGTGGCCCCCTTGAAAGCGCACCACGCCCTGCGCATGATCGGTGAGCCAGTCCACGATCTTGCCCTTGCCCTCGTCGCCCCATTGAGCGCCCACCACTACCACGTTTTTCGCCATGCTTTGCGCCTAGTTACTATCTTTAAATATTGTTTAAAAACATATACTTAAGATATACCTTTCATTATCGACCACAACCCGGCCTTGAGTACCAGCCGCTGCTCGCAGCCCAATTCGGATCGCGTGCCTGTATGGCCCGGCAAATCCACAATAACAATCTCGCCGCGTGCACGCAATGCGGCGATGCGCTTTTGCAGTGCGGCGTCGTTGGGTTTATACGGCGCCAGTACGCCAGATTTGATGCCGCCGTTGGGCCGCGCCGACGCCAGTTCGCGCAAATCCATGCTGAACCCAGTGGCCGCACGCGCGCGGCCAAAGGCTTTGCCGACTTCATCATAGCGCCCGCCAAGCGCCAGCGCATTGCTCCAGCCTTGTGCGTAAGCGGCGAATACCACGCCGCTGTGATAGTGGTAGCCGCGCAGTTCCGCCAGATCAAAGCGGATTTTCGCCACATCGGCCAAGGTATTCGACAACTGCTTCAAGTCGCGCAGCGCATGGCGGATTTCCGGGTAGGCGGGCAATCGCCGGGTGGCGGCGCTCAACACTTCGCGACCGCCGTATAAATCGGGCAAGGCGGCCAATGCTTCACGCGTGGCCTTGTCGATTTTTTTTGTCAACTCGCGCAACGCAGGCAAGTCTTTCAACTGCATGGCGTGAAACAGTTCGGCCTCGGCGTGAGTATCAATTTTTGCGCGCCGCACCAGCGCGCGGAACACCGCGACGTGGCCCAGATCGAGATGCGCCGCAGCGATACCCGAGGCGGCCATCGCCTGCATCATCAGGCGCTGCACTTCGATATCGCTCTCCACGCCCTTGTGGCCGTAGATTTCCGCGCCGATCTGCAGCGGTTCACGCGTGCGATTCATGTCCGAAGGCAGTGTGTGCAGCACGCTGCCCGCATAACACAGGCGCGTCACGCCGCTGCGATTGAGCAAATGCGCGTCGATGCGCGCCACCTGCGGTGTGATGTCGGCGCGCACGCCGAGCATGCGCCCCGACAGTTGATCGACGAGTTTAAAGGTGCGCAAATCCAGATCGTGCCCAGTGCCGGTCAAGAGCGAATCGACGTATTCGAGCAGCGGCGGCATCACCAGTTGATAGCCGTGCACCGCGAATAAATCGAGTATGGTGCGGCGCAACCGCTCGATGCGTGCGGCTTCGGCGGGCAAAATGTCTTCGACGTATTCGGGCAACAGCCAGGTGCGCATAACGGCAATCAGGTTTTGATCAGCAACAACAATAACAGGCCGACGATCATCGATGTCAGGCCGAAAAAGCGAATCTTCCCGTCGGTCATTTCGGTGAGACGGCGGAAGGCTTCGCGCCAGATGCCGGGCGCGAGAAACGGCAGTATGCCCTCGATCACCAGCATCAGGGCAATCGCCGTTAGCAGCAGTTGCTGGGTCATGAAAAAATGCGCAGCGCCAACCCGCGCCGCGCTACTTGCCCGACCGGCCGCCGGACTTGAAATACTTGAAGAAGTCAGAGTTCGGGTCGAGCACCATCACATCGCTCTTGCTCCTGAAGCCCGCTTTATAGGCATCCAGGCTGCGATAGAATGCATAAAACTCGGGGCTTTGCTCATACGCTTTGGCATAGATTGCAGCGGCTTTGCCATCACCTTCGCCCTTTACTTTTTGCGCTTCGCGATAGGCATCTGCGATGATAAAGGCGCGCGCCTTGTCGGCTTCGGCGCGGATTTTTTCCGATTCTGCTGAGCCGGTGGAACGCAATTCGTTGGCCACACGCGTGCGTTCCGCCACCATCCGTTGGTATACGGATTCGGTGACGCCTTCGGGCAAATCCACGCGCTTTAAGCGTACGTCGAGCACTTCGACGCCGATCTTGCTGGCGTCTTCGCTGGCTTTTTTGCGCATCAAATCCATGATTTTGTCGCGCTCGCCGGACACCACGTCGTGCACCGTACGTTTGCCGAATTCGGCACGCAGGCCATCATTGATGGTTTGCAGCAGCCGCGTTTGCGCCAAGGCTTCACCGTTGCCACCAGTGCCGCCGACGATACTGACGTAGTACTGCCGCACATCGTTGATTCGCCACTTGACGAACAAATCCACCTGCACGTTTTTCTTTTCAGAAGTCAAAAAGAGCTGTGGCTCCGGCGTATCGATTGTCAGAATGCGCACCTCAAAAAACCGCACGTTATCGAGAAACGGAATCTTGAAATACAAGCCCGGCTCTTTTTTGACACTGACGACTTCACCCAGACGGAACACAATGGCATTCTGGCGCTGATCCACGATGAACATCGAGGTAAACACGATAATCGCTACGACCAACAGGCCGTAGAGCACTGCGGAGATTCCCTTGTTCATGGCCGTTGCTCCCGTTCACGCGCGCGAAACGCGTCGCGGGTTCGCCCCGACGCATCCGCAGGTGGTGCGACCGGGGCACTCGCGGCGGCACCAGTACCGGGCACCGAAGGCACCGACGGCGCGACCGCCCCGCCCGCTTGCATGATCTTGTCGAGCGGCAGATACAGCAGGTTGTTACCGCCCTTTTCCACCACGATCTTGGTGGTGTTGGTCATGATCTGCTCCATTGCATCCAGATACAACCGGTCGCGCGTGACCTGCGGCGCTTTTTTGTACTCGGCAACCACTTGATTGAAGCGCTCGGCATCACCCATCGCCTCCTGCACCACGCGTTGCCGGTGGCCCTCAGCCTCCTGTTGCAGACGCGCTGCCATACCTTTGGCCTTCGGCAGCACGTCGTTGGCGTAGGCCTGGCCTTCGTTTTTCTGCCGCTCGCGATCCTGTCCGGCTTTGACGGCGTCTTCAAAGGCTGCTTGCACTTTTTCCGGCGGCTGTGCGTTTTGCATGTTGACTTTCTGCACGTGGATGCCGGTCTTGTAACGATCCAGAATGATCTGCATCAACTTGTGCACTTTATCCTGCACATCGGCACGGCCCTCTTGCACCACGTAATCCATGGTGCTTTTGCCGACGACTTCGCGAATGGCCGTTTCGGCCGCTTGCAATACAGTATCGTCGGGCGAGCGGTTTTCCATCAGGTAATCGCGCGGGCTTTTCACCACCCATTGCACGGCGAACTGTACATCGACGATGTTTTCGTCGTCGGTCAGCATCAGCGATTCTTTCAGCACTTTGCTCTTGACGTTGTTACGGTAACCCACTTCCACGCTGCGCACCTGTGAAGAATTCACCACCTGCCGCGATTCGATGGGGTACGGCATGTGCCAGCGCAAGCCCGGCCCGGTGATTTCCGCAAATTTACCCAGGCGCAACACCACGCCGTTCTGGCCCTCGTTGATGATGTAAAAACCGCTGGCAAGCCAGATACCGGCGACCAGTGCGACCAGCACTATGGCACCGCCGCCTATCTGTCTGGGCGTCATCGGCGTGCCGGAGTCGCCGCTCGGCGGCCGTTTGCCGCCACCGCCTTTGCCGAACAGGCCGCCGAATTTTTTCTGAATGTCACGCCACACTTCATCCAGATCGGGAGGCCCCTGGTTGCCGCCGGGCTTTTTACCCCATTGCGGATCGTTGATCGACATCAACGCATTCAGCACGCGCGCGGCACCGTGCCGTAGTGAAAATCGCAGCATATCGGTAAGAGATTGCACAAGACCTGCCATGAGTGGAACCGGTTGGATGCTAAAAGGGGAAAATGGAGAAAAATCGGACGAAGGAAATCGGGGATTAAAGGTGTTACCGTGCCTAAGTGGGTGCGGATGACGCGCTTTTCAAGACAGGCAGAATCAGAGCGCCGCCACGGCATGTTTGCCCTGCGCGGCGGCCTCGAATGCTGCCTCGGCAATCTGGCCCAGTGCTTGCCTCAATAAATCAAGGCCCTGCCCTTTTTCGGCGCTGATCCAAACGCGCGCAATCTTACCATATTCGTCCATTTCCACCCGCGGCGGCAAGGCCGTCAAATCGATTTTGTTATACACCAGCACTTGCGGAATGGCATCGGCGCCGATTTCCTTCAACACCAGGTTGACGGCCTCGATTTGCGCATCGCGATCGCTGCTGCTGGCATCCACCACGTGCAGCAACACGTCGGCGTGGACGGTTTCTTCGAGCGTGGCGCGAAACGCCGCCACCAGCATATGTGGCAGGCGGCGGATAAAGCCCACCGTGTCAGACAACACCACGTTGGCAGATCCACCCGTATGCACCTTGCGCGTGGTGGTATCGAGCGTCGCGAACAACTGGTCGGCTGCGTATACGCCGCTGCGTGTAAGGCTGTTAAACAGCGTGGATTTACCGGCGTTGGTGTAACCCACCAGCGATACCGACAACACGTGCGCACGATGGCGCGAGCGGCGCTGCACCGCGCGTTGCGCTTCCACCTTGGCGAGCTTTTCCTTGAGTACCTTGACACGCTTGGCGAGCAGGCGGCGGTCGGTCTCCAACTGCGTTTCGCCGGGGCCGCGCATGCCGATACCGCCCTTTTGCCGCTCCAGGTGGGTCCAGCCGCGCACCAGGCGCGTCGCGAGATGATCCAGTTGCGCCAGCTCCACTTGCAGCTTGCCCTCGAAACTGCGCGCACGCTGGGCAAAAATGTCGAGAATCAGACTGGTGCGGTCGATCACCCGGCATTGCAGGCGCTTTTCTAGATTGCGCTCCTGCACGGGGGATAATTCATGATTAAAAACAACGAGTTGCGACTGTGACGCGGCAACGGCTTCGGCGATTTGATCAACCTTGCCTTTGCCCGCGTATAACGCCGGATCGGGCCGATCACGCTTGCCGTGAACGATATCCCTGGTGTTGACGCCCGCGCTCGATACCAGCAATTTGATTTCAGCCAGGCTTTCAGCGAAATCGTCCTCGCCAAAATCCAGCGCCACGATCACGGCGTTATTCGCAGCGTCGGCGGTACTGCCCGGACGGTCAAACATCCGCAGCCAAATTCAGCAGCAGCTTCAAAAGATCAGTCGCCAGTATCTTCAGTGGGAATGGTTACTGCGCGCGCGGGCACGACAGTGGAAATCGCATGCTTATAGACCATCTGCGTGACGGTATTCTTAAGCAACACCACGTACTGATCGAACGATTCCACCTGGCCTTGCAGCTTGATGCCGTTGACCAGATAAATCGAAACGGGAATATGTTCCTTGCGTAGCTGATTCAGAAACGGGTCTTGTAACAACTGCCCTTTGTTGCTCATGACGGCCTCGCTTATTGTAATTATTCAACGATACTCTACCGCAAAAAACCATTTCACGCCATAGGGTTACGCGCAGGGCAATTGCATCAAATAGCCACCAGCCCAAGTAACTGCTCACGATAAGAATCGCTGGTTGATGCGACCAGGCGTCGCGTCTTAATTCCGCCCTTGCGAGCCTTATCCAGCCGCAGGATATTGAGCACCATGCGACGCACCGTGGCAAGGTTTTGGGCGCTGTTCTTCACCCTTGCGCGCGCCTGATCATCGTTCAGGCACACATCCAGGCACCAGTGCAAACGGTTCTCCAC
>CAMBGJ010000080.1 GCA_945865805.1 Bordetella parapertussis | reverse complement strand
CCCCCCATCCTTCCCAATCACTGCCCAACCCGCCGCCGCCTTCCGACTTAATGGGTAGGGTAGACTGCGCTTGTCGTTCTCAAATGCAGCGATTTCAATTCCACATGATGTCAAACGCTTGAGAGAGGATTGTTTATGCAACATTCGGGATAGTTGCTGTTGGGTAGTGCAATTACTTGATTACCCACTCTGTCGAACGCTGTCGCACCCACCAGCGAATTCGCGGCCGATACCGTGCCCGTGATACCGGTTGTGCCGGAACCAAACGTTACCGCGCCCGCTTCGGTAGCCGATCCGGCAGTCCACAGCGGACTGCCCACCACGTAGTTGCCGTTGTCCAACGCGACGACCCCAGAAGCGCCGCTGCCACCGAGTCCGACTTGATCGAAAGAGGTGGCACCTACCAGCGAATGCGCCGCCGACACTACGCCGCTGACACCCGTGGTACCCGAGCCCCACGTTACCGCGCCTGCCTGCGTGGCTGCACCGTTATTCCAGTTCGGACTATTCACCACATAATTGCCATTGCTTAGTGCGGTGATGCCAAATTCGCCTACGCGGTCGTTCGTGGTTGAACCCACCAGCGAGTTCGCCGCCGAGACCGCGCCGCTAACGCCTATCGTACCCGAACCGAATGTCACCGCACCCGCTTCCGTCGCCGCGCCATTGGCCCAATTCACGCTGCTCACCACATAGTTGCCGTTGGGCAATTCCGTGATGCCGCCGTTTCCGACAAAGTCGCCGGCCGCGGTGCCTACCAACGAGTTTACCGCCGATACCGCGCCGCTGACGCCTGTGGTGCCGGAGCCGAATGTCACCGCGCCAGCCGACGATGCCGCGCCATTACTCCAACCAGTACTAGTCACTACATAGTTCCCATTGGTCAACGCCGTAATGTTGCCACCCACAAAATCATTAGCCGTCGTACCCACCAGCGAATTGGCAGCGGATACCACGCCGCTAACGCCGGTAGTTGCCAAGCCAAATGTCGCAGCGCCGGCAAAAGTCGCCACGCCGTTATTCCACAATCCGCTGCGCACCACGTAGTTGCCGTTGGTTAACACGGTAACGCCGTCTCTACCCACGCCGTCATTTGCCGATGAACCTGTCAATGACGAAATCAGCGCGCCCGTGGTGCCGTTAAACAGATACACGGCGCCGGCATTGCTGGCGGCAAAGCTATCCAGATCGTCGGTTGCCACGATGTTGCCGTTGGGCAGCACCACCGAGTACCTACCAAAGTATTCATTCGCGCCGGGGTTGGGATCGGCCAAATCAATCGTGCTGTAAGCGCCAACACTGCCCGCCGAATCGATGATGATATTCATCGGATCAAGCTGCAACAAACCCGCCTTGCCCTTGGGCGCGCCCGCCGTGGCGAAACCGCCGAAGGTGATTTTTTCCTTGCCCGACAATTCGATAAAGCCGCCGTTGCCGCTTAGCACACCACCGCGTGCGCTGGCCTGGCCGTTGAACACGGTGTTGCCGTCCGACCACACCACCACTTTGCCACCGTCGCCCGCATAGTTGGCGTCGGCCCTCAATGTTGAAGCGAAATTGACCGAAGTGTTTTTGGCATTGGGCACTGCCGGGTTCTGCCCGTGTTGATCGCCGCCGACCAGCACGATGCCGCCGCCCGCGTCGCCGCTGGCGTCCAGCGTTGCGGCGCGCAGCACGATTTCATTGCCCAGCACTTTGACGGTGCCGCCCTTGCTGGTATCACCCGCGCCGGTGGCGGATGCCGTGGTGGAACTGAACACTCGGCCCCCGGCTTGCAGCGTGACGCTGCCGCCATCGCCCGCCGCGCCATCGGCGGAAACGCGTGATGCGGTGGTTTGAACCAGATTGTTCGTGGCTTGCAGATCAACCTGGCCGCCCGCGCCGGCATTGCCATCGGCGCTAACGCGGCCCGCCGATTGCAGATTGCGCGCCTGCATGGATACCGAGCCGCCGCTAGCGCCATCCGCCCGCACCGCGCCGGTTTGCATCAGCACGTCCGCCTTGAGCGCGACATTGCCGCCCGCGCCGGTGGTGCTGCGCGCTTCGATCGTGCCTGCGGCCGACAATAGCGCGCCAGCTTCGATGTTGACTGACCCACCGCTGGCACCAGCAGCGCCATTGGCCGTGGTGCCGCTGCCTGCGGCGACGTCTATGTTCTTCGTCGCCTTCAGCGTGATCTGCCCGTTCTCGCCTACCACCACGCTGTTAGCGTTAATCGTCCCCGCCTGGTTGATCAAGCCGGCGTAGATGCCCACTCGGCCGCTGTCGGCGACGATGCTGCCAAGGTTCAACGCCTGATTGCTGGGGGCGACGACTTCGACGCGCAAATCCGGTGTGCCGGGGTTGACCAGTTCGACGCTGTTACCCGCCGCAAGAATGACTTCGCCCTTGGGGCTGGTGATGATGCCGTTGTTGGTGACGGCGTTGCCGATGAGATAGACGTTACCGCCGCTGCCTTCGGTGGTGATATTGCCTTGATTGATAACGCTATTGCCCAGCCCGCCGGTGAAGCGCATGCGTCCGGCGAGGAAGTCTTCGTTGGAGAGATTCATGGTGCTGGCAACGAGGCCGCCGACGTTGATTTGGCTGCCTGCACCGAACACGATGCCATTCGGGTTGATCAGGAAGACGCGGCCATTCGATTGCAGCGCGCCGAGAATCGACGAGGGGTTTTGCCCGACGACG
Organism: Bordetella parapertussis; assembly: GCA_945865805.1. GTDB lineage: Bacteria > Pseudomonadota > Gammaproteobacteria > Burkholderiales > SG8-41 > UBA5216. The sequence goes on along the minus strand of CAMBGJ010000080.1, from coordinate 15,242 downwards.
CGATTGAGCACAGCGCTGGAGGCCGATTGCTGCACAAACCGGGTGATCTCGTTCGCACCGATGGAAAAGCTGCCCCAGTTGATGATGGCATTGGGGGTGTTGGCGATGTTGAGCAGGTTGCCGGTAGTGGTGAACTGCGCCGCGCCGTTGACGACAACCGGGTTCGTCGGGTTGGCGTAGGCGCTGGTTGTACCGAAGCAGGCGGCTACCGCAAGTGCGGTGACGCTGACGCGGATGTCGGCACGCCCATGCGGGTTGGCGCTACGGTTGCGACCACGGCTGGCAATAAATGTACTCACGATTTCACACCTTTTTTGTTGTGCTGACCCGCGCGGGCGGCTATCCGCCTACACGCAGAACCGGCGACACATTCGCGTATGGGAATAGTCCCGGAAATCGCTTGCGGGCACAATAGCCCGAAAGCACTACTCGACGTTCGGAGGACGCCCCGCGGAGCCATCAGCGCAAAGCGTCTCGCCAGAGGCGATACCGTAAGTATTTGTTTTTATTGATTATTTTTAAAACAAGCCTCTGCGCATCAGGCCACCGGCTACTCCACGCGTATGCCCGCCTCGCGCACGACTTTTTTCCACCGCGCAATTTCGCTAACGATGTGGCTTCTAAACTGCTCCGGCGTGCCTGCTACCGGCTCGCCACCGTCGTCGGAAAGTTTGTCGAGCACGTCGCGCGAACGCACCGCGCGCGCGAGTTCGTTGTTGAGTTTGGCAACGATATCGGCGGGCAGGCCCGCCGGCCCCAGCCAGCCGTGCCAGGTGGTGGTTTCATAACCCGGCACGCCGGATTCGATCACCGTCGGCAAATCGGGCATCGCGCTGGAGCGTGTAGCGCTGGTGACCGCCAGCGCACGTATGCGGCCAATTTTGATGTATTGCAGCGACGACAGAATATTGCCGAACATCACCTGCACCTGCCCCGCCATCAAATCCACCAGCGCCTGACCCGTGCCTTTATACGGCACATGCGCGATGTTGACCTTGGCCAGACTGTTGAACAACGCCAGCGCCAGATGATTTGACGTGCCATGGCCTGCGGAAGCCGCATCGAGATTCATACGCGGGTTGCGCGCGAGCGCGAGCAAATCCTTCACCGAACGCGCGGGCAACGCCGGGTGCGCCATCAGCACCAGGGGTGCCTGCACCACCACCGATACTGGCGTGAAATCCTTAATGGGGTCGTAGCTCAACTTCGGATACACCGCCGGCGTGATGGCATAACCGCTGGCCACGGCCAGCAGCGTGTGCCCGTCAGGCGCGGCCTTGGCCACCAGCGCATAAGCCACCGTGCCGCCCGCGCCGGTGCGGTTTTCAACAATGAATGTGCGCTTCAAGTTCTCGCTCAATTTTTGTGTGAGCAGCCGCGCGATGATGTCGGTGCCGCCGCCGGGGGCGAGGCCAACGACTACACGAACGGGTTTGGTGGGGTAGGTGTCGGCTTGTTGTGCGTGCACTGAACAAACCACCAGACTTGCACAAGAAGTGAACAATGCAACAAACCACGTCCGGGGTGCTATCCGAAAGAATGACGCAACATGCACTCGCGCAGGTGTACGACGACCATCCCCCTGAGAGCCGCCGAGCAGCGCAGCGGAAACTGGAGGGGTCGGCGAGGACTGTCTGAGTCCTCGCGGGGGTATCGCGAGGGCGAGTTCCGCAGCCGCCAGTTTTCGCGAGCAGCGCAGGGGAGCCCGAAGGGCCGGCGAACCGGGGGCCGCCTTCTTTTGGTTACTTTTCTTGGCGGAGCAAGAAAAGTGACCAGCCGCCGGGCTGCCCCCGGCGACGTTGACGTTGAAGCACCGTGAAAACAACTGCCAACCCCACCCCCATCCCAACCTTCTGCTTCGCTCCAAGTGTGCCCTTGCCCCTGAAGGGGAAGGAGCTTCTTTGGGTTGCATGCGCTACTTCTTGGCCTTACCACTCTTCAACTTAATCCCCACCATATCCTCCGGCCGCACCCATTTATCAAACTGCTCCGAAGTCACATGCCCCATCGCAATCGCCGAGGCCTTCAACGTAAGCCCTTGCTTGTGCGCATTCTTGGCAATCGCCGCCGCCTTGGCATAACCAATGTGCGGGTTCAACGCCGTCACCAGCATCAGCGACTCACGCATGAGTTTGTCGATGCGCGCCAAGTCGGGCTCGATGCCTTGCGCACAATGCTCGTCGAAGTTTTCACACGCGTGCGCCAACAGGCTCGCGCTGTGCAAAAAGTTGCGAATCACCATCGGGCGGAACACGTTCAACTCAAAATTGCCCATCGAGCCGCCGACGTTGATTGCGGTGTCGTTGCCGAACACCTGGCAGCAAACCATGGTCATCGATTCGCTTTGCGTGGGGTTAACCTTGCCCGGCATGATGGAACTGCCCGGCTCGTTTTCAGGGATCACGATTTCGGCGATGCCGCAACGCGGGCCGCACGACAGCCAGCGGATGTCGTTGGCGATTTTCATCAGCGACGCAGCCAGCGTTTTGAGTGCGCCGTGCGCATGCACCACGCCATCGCAGGAACCCAGCGCCTCGAACTTGTTGGGCGCGGTAACAAACGGCTGGCCGGTGAGTTTTTTCAGTTGCGCGGCGACATCCTTGGCGAACTTCGGGTGCGCATTCAAGCCCGTGCCCACCGCCGTGCCGCCCAGCGCCAGCTCGCACAGATGCGGCAACGAGGCTTGCACGTGTTTAAGGCCGTGATCGAGTTGCGCGACATAGCCGGAGAATTCCTGCCCCAGCGTGAGCGGCGTCGCATCTTGCAAATGCGTGCGGCCAATCTTCACGATGTTCATAAATTTTTTGGCTTTTTTGTCCAGCGTGTTGCGCAGTTTTTTAACCGCTGGCAAGAGCTGTGTTTGCAGCGCGATCACCGCGCCCACATGCATCGCCGTGGGAAAAGTGTCGTTCGACGACTGCCCCTTGTTCACGTCGTCGTTCTCGTGCACCAGGCGATCCATGCCGCGCTTGCCGCCAAGGATTTCAGACGCGCGATTGGCCAGCACCTCGTTCACGTTCATATTGGTTTGCGTGCCGGAGCCGGTCTGCCATACCACCAGCGGAAAGTGCGCATCGAGCTTGCCTGCCAGCGCCTCGTCGGCCGCCTTGACGATGGCCGCGCCCTTTTTCTTGTCGAGCACGCCGAGCGCCATATTGCTCAGCGCGGCGGCTTTTTTCACCATCACCTGCGCCATCACCACCGCGTGCGGCATGGTTTCGCCGGGGACATGAAAGTGGTGCAGGCTGCGCTCGGTCTGCGCGCCCCACAGTTTGTCGTTGGCGACGGCGATGTCGCCCATGGTGTCGTGTTCGATTCTCGTGTTTTTGGTCATGACTTCCTCTAAATATTCAGTGTATGCGGGATATCCAAACCCTCTCCCTCATCCCCGGCCCTTTCCGGGGGGAGAAGGGTGTAAAGCCCCTCGCCCTCCGGGACAAGGGAACACTTGCCGCGGAGCAGAGGGGTTGGGGTGAGGGAGTTTTTTGCACTTACTTCTAAAACAAACTTTTCTGCTCCCCCCGCTGCGCCCCCGCATCCACCACGATCAACGCGGTCATATTGGCAATACGCCGCACGGTGGAAGACGGTGTGATCACGTGCACGGGTTTTGCCGCGCCCAGCAGGATTGGCCCAATGGTGATGCCGTCGCCCGCAGCGGCTTTCAGCAGGTTAAACGAAATATTCGCGGCATCCAGGTTGGGCATCACCAGCAGATTGGCCGCGCCCTTTAAACGATTGCCCGGCAGCGCGCGGTGACGGATTCCTTCCGAGAGCGCCATATCGCCCTGCATCTCGCCGTCGATTTCGAGCGTGGGCGCGAGACGATTGACGATCTCCAGCGCGGCACGCATCTTATTCGCGGTGACGGTATCGCCGCCGCCAAAGCTGGAATGCGACAACATTGCCGCCTTGGGCGTGATGCCGAAGCGGCGGATTTCCTCCGCCGCGAGGATGGTGGATTCGGCGATCTGCTCAGCACTCGGGTCGAACGAAACGTAGGTGTCGCAGATAAACACCGTGCCCTTGGGCAGCAGCAACGCGTTCATCGCCGAGTAGTGTTTCACGCCTGCACGCTTGCCGATGACACGATCGATGTAGTTCAAATGGCGACTGTATTGCCCGAGAATGCCGCAGAGCATGGCATCCGCCGCGCCCATGTGCACCAGCATGGCGCCGATCAGTGTCGGCAGGCGGCGCATATCGAGTTTGGCGAGTTCTTCCGATACGCCTTTTCGTTCCATCAAGCGGTAATACTCGGTCCAGTACTCGCGATAACGCGTGTCGCTGCCCGGATCCACCAGATCAAAATGCTGGTCGCGCTGCAGGCGCAACCCCAGCCGCTCGATACGCGATTCGATCACGTCGGGTCGGCCAATCAGCACCAGCCGCGCGATGCCTTCGTCCACCACCAGTTGCGCGGCGCGCAGGAAACGTTCCTCCTCGCCCTCGGCATACACCACGCGTTTAGGTAATTTTTTCGCCGCCGCGAACACCGGGCGCATGATCTGGCCTGATTGATACACAAATTGGTTCAGCCGGTCGCGATAGGCATCAAAATCGGTAATCGGCCGCGTCGCCACGCCGCTATCCATCGCCGCCCTGGCCACCGCAGGCGCGACCTGCGCGATCAGGCGCGGATCGAATGGACGCGGGATGATGTATTCCGGACCGAAAGGCTGCTGGCGCTCGCCGTAGGCCGCCGTCACCTCGTCGGATTGCTCGGCCTGCGCGAGTTCGGCAATCGCGCGTACTGCCGCGAGTTCCATTTCGCTGTTAATCGTGGTCGCGCCCGCGTCGAGCGCGCCACGAAACACAAACGGAAAACACAGCACGTTGTTGACCTGATTCGGATAATCCGAACGGCCCGTGGCGATCACCGCGTCGGGCCGCACCTCACGCACCAGCGCGGGCAGAATTTCCGGCTCGGGGTTCGCCAGCGCCAATATTAAGGGCCGCGGCGCCATCTTTTTAACCATATCCTGCTTCAACACGCCGCCTGCGGACACACCCAGAAACACATCCGCGCCTTCGATCAACTCACCCAGCGTGCGCGCGGCGGTGTCTATCGCGTAGACATCCTTGTCCGGATCCATCAACTCCTTGCGGCCTTTGTAGACCACACCGGCAATGTCGGTGACGATAATGTTTTCTTTACGGATACCCAGTTTCACCAACAGACCCAGACACGCCAAAGCTGCTGCACCCGCGCCCGACACCACCAGCTTGACCTTGTCGATATCCTTGCCGACAACCTTGAGGCCGTTGTAAATCGCCGCACCCACAGTAATCGCCGTGCCATGCTGATCGTCGTGGAACACCGGGATTTTCATCCGCTGCCGCAAGGCACGCTCGACGATAAAACACTCCGGCGCCTTGATGTCCTCGAGATTGATGCCGCCGAAGGTCGGCTCAAGTGCTGCGATGATCTCCACCAGCTTGTGCGGATCGCGCTCGTTGATTTCGAGATCGAACACATCGATGCCGGCGAACTTTTTGAAGAGCACCGCCTTGCCTTCCATCACCGGCTTGGCCGCCAGCGGCCCTATCGGCCCCAAGCCCAGCACCGCCGTGCCGTTGGTGATCACCGCCACCAGATTGCCGCGCGAAGTGAGATTACGCGCCTCGGCCGGGTCGGCGACGATGGCCTCGCACGCCGCTGCTACGCCAGGGGTGTACGCCAACGCCAGATCGCGTTGGTTAATCAGACCTTTGGTCGGCGCTATCGAAATCTTGCCGGGTGTGGGAAACCGGTGATAGTCGAGCGCGGCTTTGCGCAGGGAGTCGTCCATGTGTGAGGCACCTTGGGTGAGCGCGGATTATAGCGTGCAACCATAAAGTGATTATCGGCATCAGCGGCACCGGCAGCCCGCCTTCCCTCTGCGAACGATAGGTGGCAAGTTGGATAAGAACACGGTTTGTGCGAAGATTTACTCAAGGATGACACGATCAAGGAGGGTTACACAATGTCGAGCAACAGCGCAGAATTCGATTTCCTCAGCGGCGTCCGGACTTTACCCTTGCGCGCCGGGCGGGCCGAACAATTACGTATGGATCATAACCAGCCGCGGCAACCCCGAACACTGGGCGCAACTGTGCAAGGTGATTGGGCGCCTAGACTGCCAGTGGCAGCAGCGGCACCGGCCCGCATCGAATACGTCAAGGAGTAACGCCATGACCAGCAGCAAAGGGACTTTGCACGGGATCCGCGTCATCGATCTGGGCCGCCATCAGGCGGGGCCGCGTTGCGCCCAGGTGCTCGCCCGGTTGGGCGCGGAGGTTATCAAGATCGAGCGACTGGGCGGCGAAGAAACTCGTTACCACGGGCCGTGGGTGCGCAAACAAAGCGCCTACTGGGTACAGTACAACAGCGGCAAAAAAAGCGTCAGCATGGATTTGCGCAAGGAAGAAGGCAAAGAAGCGCTGCGCAAACTGGTCAAGGTATCCGACGTGCTGGTGCAAAACTTTCGCCCCGGCACCATCGATGAGATGGGCTTTGGCTATGAGGTGTTAAAGGCACTCAACCCGCGCATCATCATGGTGAATATTTCCGCGTACGGCCAATTCGGCCCCTATCGCGAGCAAATCGGTTACGACCCCATCGGCCAAACCATGTCCGGCATTGCCATGGTCACCGGCGAGGAAGGCATGCCGCCGATACGCGCCGGCGTTCCCATCATCGACCGTACCACGGCGCTGCACTCGGCCATCGGCACGCTGGGCGCACTGTTCGAGCGCAGCGTTTCTGGCATGGGACAAAGTATCGATATGTGTTTGGCGGATTCCGGCTACAGCCTCACGGAAATCCCCATCACCGCCTATCACGGCGCCGGCACCGAACCCAAGCGCGGCCAGAGGGATGTCGCGCCCAGTGGCATGTATCCGTGCATCGACGGCTGGATACTCGTTTCCGCTGGCGACCAGCACCACTGGCCGCGCGTGTGTGCTGCCATCGGCAGGCTCGAATGGAAGGACGACCCGCGCTTTAACACTCGCCGCGAACGCGGCAAGCATGTCGCTGTGGTCAATACAGCAATGCGCGAATTTCTGGTCGGCATGACGATGAAGGATGCCATCAATCATTTCACCCGGCATGACGTGGTCGCCGCGCCGGTGAACACCATCGCGCAGGCGGCCAAAGACCCTCACCCATGGGAGCGACGCACTCTGGTGGAGGTGCCCGATTTTCTCGCCGGAACAATCGCTGTGTCCGGCGATTACTGGCACTTCAGCCGTACGCCCACAGTAGTGGGTACAACACCGAGGGTGGGCGAGCACAACGAAGAAGTGCTGGGTGGCCTGTTGGGCTATACCAAGGACGAAATCGCCAGGCTGTATGCCGAAAACGTCATTGGCAACACAGATCATTACGACACGCTAACCGGGTAAATCCCGGCGCGGCGTTGGGACGCCTTATCCGCTTACCCCTCCGCCCGATGCAATTCAAGACTCCAGTCCGCCAGTAACTGACGGCGAGTTGTTGGCATCCAGCGCGAAAGATGCTTTAACTATTTGTTTTTGTTGATAAATTTATAAGCCGTTACTTCGACGGCTGCCGCAGCAACTCCGGCAATATCGATTCACGAAACAGCTTTTCGCCCATCGCAGCGATACGCGCCTCGCCCACTTTCGCAACGATCGCTGCCTCGGAGCCCGCGAGCTTCCAGTCCTTGTAGTCGTCTTGCGTAGGCAAACCCATGGCTTCGGTGAGCAGGTTGACGTAGTTCACCACCTTGAATGGCTCGCTGCCTTCCAACGCGCACAGCAGCCGATGGCAGGAGTGGAACACGGTGGCGACGGTATCAACTTGCGTGCTGACCGCGGCGTCGCACACGGCGCGCGTCGCGTCCTTTAGCGATGCGGGCACGCGCGACAGCGCCGAGCACATGTGGCCCGGCGAAGACACATCAGTTTTGATCAGTTCCAGCCCCGGTATCAACCGCAGCAAGTCTTCCACCAGCGGATTGACATCGACTTCGTGAAAACCAAAGTGCTTGTGCAGCATCACCTTGCGCTTACTGCCGCTCACCGTGCGCTGCGTGAGTTTGCTGGCGAGCACCTCGCGGCGCGTGTGCAACATCTGCGCGAAATTCGACAACTGGAATTGCGCATCGGTGTATTCGCCCATGAACGCATTCATGTGGCGGTAACACGACGGGCACCACGACACCACTTGCCCGGTGCCGTGCGCGTTGAATTTTTCGACCGTGCGTTTGCCCATACCCTCGGCCGCGCGCAGGTTGCCGTCTTTGGCGGTTCCGCAGCAGTAGCCCGCGCCGCCCGCCGGCGTGACTTCAATGCCGACGGCCTCGAGCAGCGTGATGGCGCTGTGGATGATGTCGCCGTGACGCACCACGTTGCAGCCGTACCAGAAGGTTACTTTGTCTGTCATTTTCCGTGGCCCCTTAGTTTTGTGCGCCCCGTGTGCTACGAGTTCTTCGCGTACGATTTTACGCACCAACTCCTGGGTAACGGGCTGAGCCACGAGGCCCAAATGCGCCTTCAGCGCTTCGTTGATCAGTGTCTGAAACCCATGCCGAATTGCGCCGACCGTGCCTTGAATTGCGCGATGATTTCATCATCCATATAGATAGTAATACGGGTCTTGCCCGTGGCGGGAATTACCGCACCACGCTTGCCCTTGGAGAAGTCATACACCTTTTTCACAATGTCTCCGCTCCTTGGGATCGGCCTTGCGTGGCCTCACCGTTGCCAGCGCTCGATCTCTTCGGCCGTCATTTGTGTCCCCGCATAGGCATTGATCACGCGGAAAAAATCCTTCGCCTCGCGGCCGCTGAGTTGGGCCTGCGCCGCAGGCACGTCGAGCGACCCCATCGCGCTAATCTGCCCCACGCGCACCATTTTCATCGCGTTGATGCCCTCGGGGCAGGCTTCGATGCAGCGCGACGATTGCGTGCAGACTTTCAGCCACGCCACACTTTCAGCGTTGCCTGGTGTCTGCTTCAGCCAATCGAGCACGCCTGACACCACCGCTTTCGGCTCGGTGCCCGCCAGGCCTTCGCTATAACGCGTCATCGGGCAGGCTTCAAAACACTTGCCGCAACGCGTGCAGCGCGCGAGTGTGTCGGCGATGAAGTCATCCAGATGTTCGCGTAGCGTTGCGGCTTTTTCGGTCATAAAATACTCAATTATTACTAAGTAATGCAAATGTGTCCTGATAACGCGAAGAATCAGGGAAAGAAGTCGCCTTTCACACAGGACATATTTGGGTTTCTCCTTAATAAATTATATACTTACAAATACCCTGTCATTCCCGCGCAGGCGGGAATCCATGCGTGATTTCAAGTGGCATAGTGTTATGGATTCCCGCTTTCGCGGGAATGACAGGCGAAGATTTTTGGTTCTTCCACAACTACGCTGGCAGACAATCTACCGCCCCGACAACTTCAACGCTTTTTCCAGCACCGCATTGGAGCGCGCGGGCCGGGGCATCAGCCACTTGAAGCCTTGCGCCACGACTTCGTCGACATTATCAGCTTCGACATGCGGGTGGCCGCAAGCAACGTTGGCGGCCTTGCAGATCGCCAGAATTTCCGCGATCGCGCCGGCCACCACCGGGTGTTTGTATTGGCGCGGGAAGCCCAGGTTCTGCGACAAATCGCCTTCGCCGATCACTACGGCACCGATGCCCGGCACTTCCTTCAAAATCTTCGGCAGATTTTTCATGCCCACCACGTCTTCGCACATGATGGCAACGAGGATTTCGCCTTTGGGGTCGAGCGGCCACACGTCGGCGCGGTCGTAATATTCCTGCTGTGAAATGCCCCAGTAGCGCGCGGCATTGGCAGGGGCATCGCCGCGTTGGCCGGCGGGCTCATAACGCGGCGCGCCTGCCGGGCGCGCGTAGCGGCATGCGGCCACGGCGCTGCGCGCTTCTTCCACCGTGCTGATGTGCGGCCACAATATGCCGTAGACACCCTGATCGAGCACCTGCTTGGCGATCCACTGATTCATTTCAATGCCGTTGGGCGGTATGCGCACCATCGGCGTCACCGCCGGCGCAACGCTGCCCGTCGCCGCGATCTGCTGCCGGTTCAGCATGTACTGCAAGCTGTCGCGCAGCGACTTGATGTCGTACGCGTTGTGTTCCATCTCGAACACCACGCCGTCGTATTTTTCGGTGGTCACGGCTTGAGCCGCTGCTGTTTCGGGCGGCTGAAAGCACACGAAAGCGTTTTTGCCGGATTCAAGCGCTTTGATAATGCCGTTTAGTCGGGGGATAGCCATCTTTCTGTCTCCAATAACGTTTATTCGTTACGTATTTTCGCTGTTTGAATCACCTTGCGCCACTTTTCGATATCGGCGCGCATAAAGGCATCCAGTTCAGCAGGCGATGTCGCCAGTGCATCCACGCCGTCACGCGCGAGCTTTTCCTTCATCGCAGGTGCGAGCAAAGCGCTGCGAATCACGCCCTGCATCTTGTCGGCGAGGCCCTTGTTAAAACCGGCGGGTGCAAGCAGCGCGTGCCAGGTCAACACTTCCAGCCCTTTGTAACCCAGCTCGTCCATGGTCGGCACATCGGACGCGATGGATTGGCGTGCGAGGGCAGCCACCGCCAGCATGCGCACGCGGCCGGATTCCTTGAACGGCAGCGCCACGCGCAGCACGTCGAACATGATATCGATGTGCCCGCCGAGCAAATCAATTCGCGACGGTGCCGAGCCTTTGTACGGCACATGCACCATGTCGACATTCGCCAGTTGCTTGAGCAACTCCATGCCCAGATGGCCCGCTGCGCCCGTGCCCGACGAGGCGTAGCTCAATTTACGCGGCGCATTGCGTGCGAGCACCAGCAACTCCTTCACCGACTTCGCCGGTATCGACGGATGGATCACCAACGCGTTGTATTGCTTGGAAATCAACGTAATCGGCGTGAAATCCTTGATCGGATCGTAGGGCACCCTGGCTTGCAGACTGGGGTTGGTGGTATGCGTGCCGTACGGCACATACAGCGTGTAGCCGTCTGGCGCGGATTTCGCCACATGCTCCGCCGCGATATTGCCGCTGGCGCCGGGACGCGGGTCGATCACCACCGGCTGGCCCCACGCCGCGGTCAGCGGCTGGCCGACATAACGGCCCATCAGCTCGCTACCGCCGCCCACCGGCGTGCCGATGACGATGCGTAAGGGTTTAACCGGATAATCGGTAGGCGCCTGCGCAAACGCTGCTGCCGCGTTCAGCAGGGCCGCCACCAGCACCAGCAGTTTCTGCCATATGTTCATGACGCAATCGTAGCACGCGCGCTCAAACTGACCGGACGCGAATTGTGTTATTTTTGCGACTGCTTCCAAAGGATAGTCAGCGCGTCAAAAAAACACCATGGCCGATCACGCCCCCACCCTGCGCACCGAGTTGTATCCCGATATCGAGCCGTTCGATGCCGGCATCTTGCCGCTCGACGGTTTGCATCAGATGTATTGGGAAGTGTCGGGCAACCCCAATGGCAAGCCGGTGGTGTTTTTGCATGGCGGCCCCGGCGCGGGTGCGTCGCCCGCGCACCGGCGTTTTTTCGACCCGAAGCACTACCGCATTGTTATTTTCGATCAGCGTGGCGCCGGGCGCTCCACGCCGCTGGGCGAACTGAAAGACAACACCACGCCGCATTTGATCGCGGACATGGAGTTGCTGCGCAAGCATCTGCACATAGAACGCTGGCTCGTATTCGGCGGCTCGTGGGGCAGCACGCTGGCGCTGGCCTATGCCGAGCATCATCCCGAACGTTGCAGCGGTTTGATTCTGCGCGGGATTTTTCTGTGCCGCAAAAGCGAGATCGACTGGTTTTTGTACGATCTCAAAAACCTGTTTCCCGAAGCGTGGCATGCGTTCGCCGGTTACATCCCCCGGAATGAACATGGGGACCGCGGCGATCTGCTCAAGGCGTACTACCAGCGTCTCACCGATCCCGATCCGGCCATCCACATGCCCGCCGCGCGCGCGTGGGGCCGTTACGAAGGTGCGTGCTCGACTTTGCTGCCCAGCCCGGAAACCGTGGCCTACTTCGGCGGCGACGTGGTAGCGCTGGGTCTCGCGCGCATCGAGGCGCATTATTTCACCCACGATATTTTTCTGCCAATTAATTCGTTGCTGGAAAATGTCTATAAAATCAAAAACATACCAGGGATAATCGTGCAGGGCCGCTACGACGCGGTATGCCCGATCATCAGCGCGGACGATCTGCATCGCGCGTGGCCGCAAGCCGAATATCGTATCGTGCCCGACGCGGGCCACGCCGCGTGGGAGCCGGGCATCTGCCAGCAACTGGTCGCGGCCTGCGAACGATTCAAATTTATGGAAATTAAACAGGGAGAATGATTTGAAACTAGTGACTTTTTCGGAATCCGCACGCGCCCCAGTCAAGACCGGCGTGATAGGCGCGGACGGTGGCGTGATCGACATCGCGCGCGCGGCCAAGGCGGCAAAAGTGGCGCTGCCGTTCGACGCCGACTGCATGATTTCGCTGGTGGCTTCCGGCAAGAAGGGATTGTCCGCGATCAAAAGTTCAGTGGCCAAAACCAAAGCCAGTCATCACAAGCTCGCCAAGGTGAAACTGCACGCGCCGATCCCGCGCACGCGCAAGAACGTGTTTTGCGTCGGCTGGAATTATCTCGATCACTTTAACGAAGGCGCACATGCGCGTCCGCACGTGCAGGAAATGCCCGCGCATCCGGCGTTTTTTACCAAGCAGCCGTTGTGCATGAACGCACCCTTCGGCAACGTGCCCGCGCACGGCGGGGTCACTGAAAAACTCGATTGGGAAGTCGAACTCGCGATGATCATCGGCGTGGGCGGCACCAACATCAAGGAAGCCAACGCGATGAAGCATGTGTTCGGCTTTACCGTGGCCAACGACGTGTCCGCGCGCGAAGTGCAGCGCCATCACGGCCAGCAGTGGTTTCGCGGCAAAAGCCTCGACGGCCATCTGCCGATGGGGCCGTGGATCGTCACTGCCGATGACGTCAAAGACCCGAACAATCTCAATTTGCAATGCCGCGTGAACGGCGTGGTGAAGCAATCGTCGAACACCAAACATTTGTACTTCAAGTTGCCGCGCATCATCGCCGAGTTGTCGGCGGGCATTACGCTTGAGCCAGGCGATATCATTCTCAGCGGCACGCCATCCGGCGTCGGCCACGCACGCACGCCGCCAGAGTTCATGAAGCCCGGCGACGTGTTGGAAACCGAAGTTGAAGGCATTGGCCTGCTGCGCAACAAGATTTCAAAATAGTGTTTTAAAACAAATACTTACGAGGATATAATGGACACTGCCGCGAACACCCAAATCACCGTGAAACCGAGCGGCGCCGCGCTCACTGCCGATGTCGTCGGCGTCGATCTGTCGCTGCCCATCAGCGACGCGCTGTACGCGCAAATCCGCCAGGCGTGGAACGATCATCTGGTGCTGCGTTTTCGCGGACAAAAACTCGACGATCCGCAGTTTCTGACGTTCGCGCGCCTTTTCGGCGAACTCGACAAGGCGCCGGTGCACGCTGGCAAGGATGTGGAGAATCCGTTTCCTGAAATCACCGTGATGTCGAACATCAAGGTCAACGGCAAATCCATCGGCAACCTCGGCCACTACGAAGCGGTATGGCACAGTGACATGAGCTACAACGAATCGTGCCCGATGGGCAGTTTGCTGTATGCGATTGAAGTGCCGCCGGTAGGGGGCAACACCGGCTTTGCCAATATGTATCGCGCCTACGACACGCTGCCGCCGGAACTGAAACGCGAAATCGCGGGCAAAGGCTGCCGCCACGATTCCAGCCGTAACAGCGCGGGCGAATTGCGTAAAGGCTTCAAGGAAATCACTGATCCGCGCGAAGCGCCGGGCGCGATACACCCGATCATCCGCACGCACCCTGAGACCCATAAGAACAGCCTGTTTCTGGGCCGCCGCCAATCCGCTTACATCATCGGCATGCCGCTCGATGAAAGCGAAGATCTGTTGAATCGCCTGTGGGCGCATGCCACGCAAAAAGCATTCGAGTGGTATCAGGTATGGCAGGTCGGCGATTTGGTGATGTGGGATAACCGCTCGGCCATGCACCGCCGCGACGAGTTCGATGCGAACACGCGGCGGCTGATGCACCGCACCCAAGTCAAGGGCGGCAAGCCGATTTTTGATCCAGCGGTGGCGTAACCACACGGTTCGCGGTGTATCGCGGCAGGTTTGCCCCATCGCCCACCGGGCCGCTGCACTTCGGCTCGCTGGTGACGGCCCTCGGCAGCTACCTTGATGCAAAGGCGAATCATGGCGCGTGGCTGCTGCGTATCGAAGACATCGACACGCCGCGCGTGATGCCCGGTGCGGCGGATCACATCCTGCGCACGCTCGAAGCCTTCGGCATGGCGTGGGATGGGCCGGTGCTGTATCAAAACACCCGCGCTGAAGCCTACCACGCGGCGCTTGAACAACTACGCGCGCTGGGTGCGCTCTATGCTTGTGCGTGCAGCCGACGCGAGATTGCCGACTCCGCCGTCCTCGGCATCGATGGCCCGGTATATCCGGGCACCTGCCGTGTTGGCCTGCCGCCGGGCCGCACGGCACGTGCCACACGCGTGCGCACGCAATCCATGCCGGGTGCAGCCGACGCGTACAGGCGCTTTGACGATGGCGTGCAAGGCCCGATCATGCAGGACGTGGAACACGCCGTGGGCGATTTCGTCGTGGCGCGCGCAGATGGGTCGATTGCCTATCAGCTCGCGGTGGTGGTGGACGACGCCGCGCAAGGCATTACCCACGTGGTGCGCGGCGCTGACCTGCTGGATTCCACGCCGCGGCAGATACTGCTGCAAGGTTTGTTACAGCTGCCTACGCCGCACTACGCGCATCTGCCAGTGGCGCTTAACGAACAGGGTGAAAAATTGTCCAAGCAAACCCTGGCCGCCGCGATTGATCCCGATAAGCCTTTTCCTGCCCTGCTGCGAGCCCTGGCGTTTTTAGCGCAAGCGCCGCCTATTGCGTTGCAGCAAGCGAATCTGGCGGAGGTGTGGGCGTGGGCGCGTGAGAACTGGCGGCTGTCAACCGTGGGGCGTTTTTCACGCGGCAGCGGCTAAGCCCGTGACGCAGCCCGCCCCGGCAAACCATCTAACCTGAATTTTGCATAAAAAGGGTAAAAAATACCGCAAGTGCTTGATACAATGAGGATTATTGACTGCCCCACTCGTTAACGCCAACAGGTCTTTGCCCTCCATGGATTCTACGCCAGAACAACTGCGAT
>CAMBGJ010000079.1 GCA_945865805.1 Bordetella parapertussis | reverse complement strand
AGCCCGGAATCGAAGCAAATCGGAGTTGTTCTGGCGTAGAATCCATGAGGGCAAAGACCTGTTGGTGTTGACGAATGTGTTTCTTGATAACTCACATTGTACCAATCACTTACGGTGTTCTTTGCCCTCTTTATGCAAAATTCAGGCTGAATAGTTACGATATTTTTATCTATCGACGCCAGCCAATAGCGCGTTCTTGCGCTGCCGCCAGTTTGTATTAGGCTGTGTCCTACCACCACTGCCGGACAGGCGGTACTGAAGCGCTACATCAAACAGCGGAGGTGAAATGGGATACCAAGGGGGATGCCATAGCAAATGGTTGTTGGCGGCCGCGCTGGCAGCGGCGGGCGGCGCGCACGCGCAAACCGAAGCCACGCGTTTTCCCGGCAAATCGATTCGGCTCTTAGTGCCGTTTGCACCCGGCGGCCCGGTGGATATCATCGCGCGCGCGGTGTCGCCGCGCATGAGTGACTTCCTCGGGCAGATGCTGGTGGTGGACAATCGCGGCGGCGGCGGCAGTGTTATCGGCACGGAAATCGTTGCCAACGCACCGGCAGATGGTTACACGCTGGCGATGGTTTCCGGCAGTCTGACCATCAACCCGGCGATGGTGAAAAAGCTGCCGTACGATTCGCTCAAGAGTTTTGCCTTTATTGCCATCGTCGCTGATGTGCCTTCAACCCTGGTGATCAACCCCGGGTTGCCGGCTAAAAATCTCAAGGAATTCATCGCGCTGGCGAAAACAAAACCGGGCGAGCTGAATTATTCCAGCCCCGGTCGTGGCACGCTCGGCCACTTGGCAGGCGAGTGGTTTAGCGCCAGCGCTGGCGTAAAGATGGTGCATGTGTCGTACAAGGGTGCCGCACCCGCGTTGCTGGACGTGATGAGCGGACAGGTGCAACTGTTATTCGCGGCTATCGCCGGCACCGTGCAACTGACGCGCGACGGCAAGGTGCGCATGCTGGCGCAAGGTGGCAAATCGCGTTCGGCGTCGATGCCGGAGGTGCCGACGTTTGTCGAGGCTGGTCTGCCGGGGTATTGGCTGTCCAGCAACTTCGGTTTGATCGCGCCGGCAGGCACGCCGCGTGCGGTGGTCGATCGCTTGCGCGGCGCGGTGGTGCAGGCACTTGCCGACGGCGCCGTGAAAGGACGGCTATCGGGTCTGGGTGCGGAACCCGTCGGCAGCACGCCGGAAGAACACGCTGCCTATACGCGCGCCGAAATCGCCAAGTGGATACAGGTGGCTCGCGCGGCGGGTATCCAAGCCGAATAGTGGTGATGGACGCACCCGCGCGCGGGTTTCGCGGTGTACCTACACCTTGCGTATCGTACAGACCGTGTCGTACCAACCCTGCATGCCCACCAGTGGGGCGGGCTGGATCGGCAAAATGGCGTTGACGTTGTAGCCCGCGCCGGTGCCGCCGTTGCGCTCGTCCCACCAGATGTCTTCCAGCAGATCCTGGTCTTCGGCGATGATGCTGTCGTCCCACGCATTCAACGCCTGTTTGGCGCCGCTACGCGCGTTGGCGGCACGCCCGTGCCACGGGTTGCCCAGCGTGTTCGACACCGCCAGCACGCGCGGGTGTACGCCTTCGGTCACATGTGCGGGAATCACCGCGCGGCCCAGCACCTGACCGCCGCCTTTCATCATGTGCCCGTAGGGCCGGTAAGTGGTGATTTCCACCCTATCGCCGCTGCGTATGCCGTGACGCGCGGCGGTTGCAGTGTTGATCCACATCGGGTTGTGATGGACGATTTCGCTTAAGTACTTTTGCGATTGCGTGCGGCCCTGCGTATGCACGTTCCACTTGAAGGTGACCAGATGCAATTGGTCGTCCTTCATGTTGGCGATGGAGGGAATCGGAAAGTAATCCGGCATGCCGGCCTGAAAATCCTCGGTGAAGCCCACCTGCTTGGCGGCGACTTCGATATCCGGGTGATACACCGAAAACTTGCGCGAAGGCGTGATAAAGCCGCGTTTCGGTTTGCCGTCGATCATGATGCCCACGACCGTCTCGTGGCCATCGGCACCTTTGCGCAGGATCATTTGCGAGGGGTCATCCACGCGCGTGCCCTGCACTTCGGCTGCGGTCAGATCCCAGTTGTAGAGATCATAGTACTTGGGCTTGGACATGTCCTGCCACACGCCATGCGACTTCATGTATTCGAAGCCGTCTTCCTTTACGCGTTTGGTGAACGCACCGCAGCGCTGTTTGATCCAATCCTCGTGATCCTTGAACTGGAAGTATTGCGCGGTATCCGGCCCTATGCGCTTGGCGACATCGATCAGCGTATCGATAAAGCTCTTGCACTCGCCGGGCGGCTGCAAGATGGGCTGGCGTAGCGTGACGTAATCACGCAGCTCCATGTTGTTGCGGGTGTCGAAGCCCCAGCGCTCCATGTAGCTGGCGTCGGGCAGGATCATGTCCGCCCAATGCGCTTGTTCGGAGTAAACGATGTCGGAACAGGCATGAAACGGAATCAGCTTTTCGTCCGACAACACATCCACCGTGAGGGTGCGGCCCTCGGGCCAGGTCTGCGGCGAGGCCACACAGTACGACAGGAACACCTGTATCTTGCCCTGGCCCTCTCTGATGTATTGATACACGATCTGACCGACCTTCATGCGCTGCCATTTATTGGCCAGCGGCCATTCGGGCGGATTCTCGATCGCGCTGCGTGCCTTGGCACCGGGCGGTCGCGGCATCGGCTGCGGAAACACCGTCGGCGGCACGCGCGTGGGTTCAACCGTATAACAATACCCGCCGCGCTTGCCGATGCTGCCGACAATCGCATTGAGCAAAATGACGGCACGGTCATTGTTAAAACCGTTGTAGTGCGCACCCGAGCCGCGATTGGTGAATGCCACCGCTGCCGGTGCCGCTGCGGCAAACTCCAGCGCCACGCGGCGGATATCGGCAGCCTTGATGCCGGAGACTTGCTCAGCCCACTCGGGCGTATAACGCGCGATCCAAATTTTCAGATCGGCGGCGTTAATGTTGCTCCAGGTATCCAGCCATTTCGCGTCGTGTTTGCCAGCGGCCATGATGGCGTTGCCCATTGCCAGCGCAATCGCGCCGTCCGAACCGGGATTGGGGCAGAACCACTCATCCGCGCGCCCCGCCGTGTTGGATAGCCGCACGTCGAAGTACACGAACTTCGCGCCATTGTCGTAACGCCCCTGAATAATGCGCTTGCAGGCGTGGATGGCACCCTGATGGGCCTCATAGACGTTCGCGCCAAAATCGATAATGTATTTGCTGTTGGCAAAATCGCCCGATTCCCAATCGGTTTCGCCGAGGCTGACGTAATTAGCGGCACGTTTATTTGATGAACACAACGCGCGGTGGTTAAACAGCGACGGCGAACCGATGGCATTCAGAAAGCGTCCCATTTCCTCGCCCAGACGCGAGCGGCCGATTTGTATGGCGACTTCTTCCGGCTTGCCTTCATCCATCGTCTTGCGGATACGCCGGGCGATTTCGGCATGCGCTTCTTCCCAGGTGATGCGCGTCCATTTGCCTTCGCCGCGCTTGCCGACGCGTTTGAGCGGAAACAGCAGCCGTTCGGGATAGTCGTTGATGGTGGGGCCGCTTTGACCTTTGGCGCACAGCGATTTGCCGTTGTTCGGATCGTCAGGATTGCCGCCGATCTTTACCAGCTGGCCGTCAATCACGTAACCCTGAATGCCGCACACGGTGGAGCAATTCAGACAAACGCTTTTAACGATTTTGGCCTTGGTGTAATCGTTTTGCAGCCGCCCTTTGCCATTGGCGCGGCGCTTGACCTTGCGCTGGCCGAAGAGGGGTTTTTTCCTGGTACTGAACAGTTGCGCTTGTGCTTCGGTGGGCGTGAGCCATATGGTTTCGCCCACGGCCAGCGTGGACAGTGCGCCAAAACCTGTCTTGATAAAGTCGCGGCGTTTCATGATTTCCTCCCGCCGGTGTTGCCACCAGCGCCACCATGGCCCACCCCGCCCGGATTGGGTCGGTACTCCATCAGGTTTTTCCCCGGATCTACTTTCGCCCACATCACGCGCTTGCGTTTGGGGAATTCCGCTTCCAGTTGCGCCCAGGTTTCGATTTCATACGAATACGGGTCGTGTATGCGGCCCTTGGGAATCTTTTGTTCCATCTCCCTGGTGTGGCCCTTGTAGGCCACCGACGGCTTGGTGTTTTCTTCGGGCTTCAACACCGCAGTCTTGCTGCCATGCTTGGCCATGAAACGAGAGTAGGGCGATTGGGCATCGTTGGCATCGCCAAAGTGAAACACTTCGGCGGGACAGGTTTCGACACAGGCCGGCTCCATGCCGACGCTCAGGCGCTGCGAGCAGAAATCGCATTTGTCGGCGACATCGTTGTCATCGCAACCGATGGCGGCGTAGGGGCAGGCTTTTTCGCAAGCGCCGTCGTGATCGCATTTGTCGGGATCGATACGCACGATGCCGTCGGCGAGACGGTTAATGGCATCGCTGGGGCAGGCCTTGAGGCAGGGTGCGTCTTCGCACTGCATGCACAGCGTAGGCAGAAAATTGCGTTTGACGTTGGGGAACTTGCCGTGTTCCCAGTAATAGACTTTGGTGCGGTAGCGGCCGAGCAGCACACTGTTTTCAACTTTGCAGGCGACGGAGCAGGCATGGCAGCCGATGCAGCGATCCACATCCAGCGCCATCTTCCAGCGCGGCGGTTTGCCGGTGGCGGGGTTGACGGTTACGGGGGCGCCGACGGTGGGCGAGAGGAGTTTGAGGCTATCGGTCATGACATCCTCCACGGCACGGTTTGGTGTCTGAGGTTGCGGCGCTGGCGGCGGAACTGCAAATGACGCGGCGGGTTCTGGAACGGCTGGGAATCAACATGCCTGCTTCTCCTGGTTGGTGCTGAAAATAAATTCGATCAAAGACTGCGTTGAACAGCGGGATCATTATTCACCGAATTTCTATCTGATTCAACGCAAATTTCACGTCGGCTTACGGCGTGCTCAAGCGGCGGCCCATTTCGCCGCGCCTGTCAATCTTTGCATTTCAACGGTTTCTCCTGTAACTTTCAGTGCTGCAAGACGGGTACCCCGACTTGCGGCAATCGATTGTTACTTCACCGCGAAGATAATCCCATGATTGATTTAAGCCCATCCCGTACGCGCCGCTGCGTCTGCGGTTTTGCTGCGCTCGTGCGAGCCAGCCAAACCGTGCGCTCACACGCACGACTCTGTTCTATTCACTAGAAAGGAAATACCATGTTACGCAAGCCTTCGTTTCTGTCCCGCCGCTCCAGTTTTTCCTGCATTAAATCGTTGTCCATTGCCGCCTTGTCGGCATTCGTCCTGGCGCTACTCCCCGCCGCCCCCTCGCTGGCGCAGCAGCAAGTCCTCAAGGTGACCACCATCCCCGAGGAAGCCGCCACCGAGCAAATGCGCAAATTCGGCCCGCTCACCAAATACCTAGAGCGCACCACCGGCATGAAAGTCGAGTTCACACCGGTGAATGACTATCCGGCCGCGGTCGAAGCGCTGGTCAACAAACAGGTTGATCTGGTGTGGTTCGGCGGTTTTACCCACGTGCAGGCGCAACTGCGCTCTGGCGGCAAAATCGTGCCGATCGCGCAGCGCGAGGAAGACACGCAATTTCGCTCGGTATTCATCACCCTCGCCGATTCCGGTATCAAGACGCTGGCGGATTTGAAGGGCAAGCAGGTGAGCTTCGGTTCGCAATCCAGCACTTCCGGCCACCTCATGCCGCGTAGCTTTTTGTTGCAGGCCAAGATCGACCCGGACAAGGATTTCAAACGCGTCGCCTATTCGGGCGCGCATGATGCCACCATCGCCTCGGTGGTTGGCGGGCGGGTGGATGCCGCCGCGCTGGACATCACGGTATGGCGCAAATTCGTCGACGAGAAGAAAGTCGATACCACCAAGGTCAGTGTGTTTTTCACCACGCCGGGTTACTTTAATTACAACTGGTCGGTGCATGCTGATATGCCTGCCGCGCAGCGCGAACGCATCACCAAGGCGCTGCTCGATCTGTCGATGAACAACGCGGAAGGCAAAGAAATCCTCACGCTGAACCGCGCGACCAAGTACATCGCTACCAAGGCGGAAAACTATCGCGATCTCGAAGTCGCGGGCCGTAGCGCTGGTCTTATCAAATAAGGCAAGGAACGGGATATTCATGCGGATCGCGGTTGAAGGGCTGGCGGCGCGGCATCCTGCTGCCGCCGCTGGCAGTGCGTCGGCGTTAAAACCGGTTACGCTGGATATCGCGCCCGGCGAGCAGGTGGCCGTGATCGGGCCGTCGGGCGCAGGCAAGACCACGCTGCTGTTTGCCTTGGCGTGCGCGTTGAAGCCCGCCGCCGGAAAACTCGTGCTCGACGGCGCTGATCCGTGGCAGTTGCCGGTTTCACAGTTGCAAAAGTTACGCGGTCGGTTGTTTCTTTCGCCGCAGTCGCCACCGTTGCCGCCCCGGCAGCGGGTGATCACGGCCGTGCTGGCGGGTCGGCTGCCGCGCCAATCGCTCATCGCCAGCGTGCGTTCCCTGTTTTATCCGAGCCATATCGCCGAGGCCGAAGCGGCGCTGGCTAAATTCGATCTGGCAGAAAAACTCTGGGATCGCGTGGATCGGCTGTCCGGCGGTGAACGCCAGCGCGTGGGGCTGGCGCGCGCGCTGGTGTCGTCCGCCTCGTTGTGGCTGGTGGATGAACCGCTGTCGTCGCTCGACCCCGCACGTGCGGCGCTGGCGATTGAAACCCTGACGCAATGTGCCCGCGAACAAGGTGCCACGCTCGTTACCACGCTGCATCAAGTCGATGTCGCCACGCGCTTTGCGCGCGTCATCGGGCTGCGTGACGGTGAGCTGAAATTCGATCTGCCGTCCGCCGAAGTGACCTCAACGCGACTCGCGCAACTCTATGATCAGCACGAGCATGAGTTGCACGGCGCGGCCCCGGTGCCTTCCGATGAACCCGCCGCCGCGCGCGGTCCGGTTGTTGTGTATTGCCGGTAACCGTGGTAATTGTATTTGTGCCGCATCAACCTTTACCGTGAACACCGCCGTTTCCGCCACCGTTCTGTCGCCGCAATTACGCGACCCGGCGTGGTTATCCCGCGTATTCTGGCTGTGTGCCGGGCTGGTGCTGCTGGCCCCAGCGCTGGTGCTCACCGAATTCAAACCCTGGACATTGCTCGAACCCGCCACGCTCAAATCGACCCAGCGTTTTCTCGGTGATTTTTTTCCGCCCAAAATCGAGGGTGAATTTTTGCTGCTGGTAGCCAAAGAGTGCTGGCGCACGGTGGCCATCGCCACGGCGGGCATGGCGCTGGCGCTGCTGGTGGCGATACCGCTGACGTTGATTTCCACCAGCGCTTTATCCGTGTCGGCGCTGCCCGGACGCATGCATGCAATGCCCTTTGTCGTGCGCCAGGCGATACGCTGGCTGCTGATTATTTTGCGCAGCGTGCCCGAACTGGTGTGGGCGCTGGTGTTCGTGCGTGTGGTGGGCCTGGGGCCGACAGCCGGTGTGCTGGCGATTGCGCTGACTTACGGCGGTATGCTCGGCAAAGTGTATGGCGAAATTCTCGAAAGCGACGAGTCGCATGCCACCAAGACGCTGTTACGCAATGGCAGCGGGCGCTTGCAGGCGTTTTTCTACGGCTTGCTGCCGCAAAGTTCCGCCGAACTCACCAGCTAC
Organism: Bordetella parapertussis; assembly: GCA_945865805.1. GTDB lineage: Bacteria > Pseudomonadota > Gammaproteobacteria > Burkholderiales > SG8-41 > UBA5216. The sequence goes on along the minus strand of CAMBGJ010000079.1, from coordinate 10,257 downwards.
ACCGTGTATCGCTGGGAATGCGCGATACGTTCGTCGGCGGTGCTCGGCTTCGTCGGCGCAGGCGGGCTGGGTCAGCAAATGGATAACTCGATGAAAATGTTTCAAGGGTCGGAAGTCGCGACCATGCTGATCGTGTTCATGCTGCTGGTCGCGCTGGCCGACTACGCCAGCGCCTGGTTGCGGCGGGTGCTGGCATGAGTGGCGTCCCGAAGCGTCAGCTCGCGGCCAACGAAGCCTATCCCATGCCGCCCAAGCTCTTTGATGCGCGCTGTGCGGCGTGCTGGTTCATGCTGGGGCTGGCGGCGCTCACCGTGGCGAGCTTCTGGACACTGGATTTACAGTGGGCGAAATTTCTGTCGCTGGATGCGGCGCGCAAGATGGGCAAGTTTCTGGCTGAATTGCTGTCGCCTGCGATGGGCAGCGCGTTCTTGCAGAAGCTCGGCATCGCCAGTCTGGAAACCATCGCCATGTCGGCGCTCGGCACCCTGCTGGCGGCGATCGCCGGACTCGCGTTGGCGCTGCCCGCGAGCCGCACCCACGCCGGCGACCCGGCCTACTGGCGCGCACCCACGCGCCTGATCCTCAATGGCCTGCGCTCGATACCCGAACTGGTGTGGGCGGCGCTGCTGATTATCTCCGCCGGCCTCGGGCCTTTTGCCGGCACGCTGGCGCTGGCGCTGCACACCACCGGCGTGCTGGGCCGCCTGTTCGCCGAAGCCATCGAAAACGCGCCGCCCGGCCCGGCTTTTGCGCTGCGCGTGCAGGGCGTGTCCGCAGGCCGCGTGTTCCTGTACGCGACGTTGGTGCAGGTGCTGCCGCAACTGCTGTCGTACACACTCTACCGCTGGGAAAACAACATTCGCGCCGCCGCCGTGCTGGGCGTGGTGGGCGGCGGCGGCCTGGGACAAATGCTGGCGTTTCACATGGGGCTGTTTCACATGAATGAGACCAGTTCGATTTTGATTGCGATGATTTTGCTGGTGGCGCTGGTGGATATTGTTTCTTATGTGTCGCGGCGAGTGCTGCAACGGTAAGCGTTGCCGGACACATGAGTTGCTCCGGCAAAATGATTGTAAGTATTTGATTTTAAATAGTATTATTTCACGATTGGCGACTCGGAATAAGAATTGTGGCCAAGAAACCACCAACGAAAACATCATCAGTACAGGCCCACGCATTAACCAAATTGGAAATGCGCGTAGCCGTCGAGTTTTTCGATCAAGCGGCGAGTAGCTATTCTGATCACAGTGCCACCGAATTCACTTTGCCGGATACGCCAGCGCGGCGAGAACTTGCGACGGCAGCAATGCGGCACTTTGAACGCTCCAGCGGCAACGAAGCGGAAGAGCTGGATATCGAAGGCGACGCTATCGTTAGCCACGATAACGTCCTGTTTCATTATTTTGCCCGGCGTTGGGGCGTGTTCGTGCAACGGCTCGAACAGGGGCAAGCGATAGCGCCGCCACTGGGCGCGGAAGAACTGCTCACCGCCGCGAGTCTGCTGGAATACCTGTCCCGTAACGATTACACCGAATACGCGGAGAGCAAAGACGAACCGGATCATGCCTTGCCCCCCACGCCGCAAGCCCGGCAACTTGTCGAGACGGTGATTCGGCAAAAGGCTGTACGAGACGCCGACCAGCGTGTTGCATTGGCGCTAGCGAGTGAGTTAAGTGTCGATGTACACGCGACCTGGCTCTTGGCCTATTTGGCCGAGCGGTGCAAGGCGTTGGCGCAAGCCAGCCCTACTGTGGGCCACCCGCTGGATGGCGTTTACCTTGAGCGGGAGACTGCTCAATTAAAGCCGGCAGCCAATCCCGGCCTGGAAAATAGTTCAAACCAGATACCGGTTGTCGCGCGTCCAGGGATTAGCCCGAAATGGATGCGTGCGTCGAAAAAATTCTACAAAGCCATTTTGAAAGGGAAAGACGAGGGGTTATTTCAGTATTTTGAAAAACGGTTAGTGCAATATGCGAACCAAAGTTTCCCCAACGCCCATAATTCAGATCCGTTCAGGCTTGACGAACTCGCCGGATGGCTTGGCAAGTATGCAAGCCGAGCATTCTGTCTCATTCAACAGGAGGCGATAGAACATGGGCGTTTCGATCCTGAACCCTTTGTGGTCTACTTCACTGGTATCTACTTTGCGGCGCTGATGGATGCGAGCTATTGGGCTCGAATGCCGGTGCGATCTAAAATGCTTCAATTAGGTTATGTGCCATCCACTGCACTGGGCATGGTTTTGGGACGCAAAAAGGAGGCGCGATTGTTGGCTAAGGCCCTGATCATTGCGCACCGGATGAAGTTGTTTCGCGATGCTGAGTTTTATCCGGCATCGCAATGCAGGTTACAAATTTTTGCATCTAATTTGGGACTACCTCCACTCGCGCTTGAGGGCGAGGCGGCTGTGAATCCGATCTACAAGGCTTTAGCCGCACACTGGCGGCATCCAGATGCAGATGCGTTGGTTCCGTTGCTGTTGGCCACCTGCGATGAGCACACGCATCACAACGCAAGAGGAGATGCGTACGATTACCACAATGATTTTTCAACCTTCGCACGTACGCCAGTGGAAATTTTGCTGATATTTAAATTGCGCGAAGAGCTGGGCCTCGCCAACCCGAAGCTTGATCACCCGCTAATGAATACCGCGTTGGGGCAATTGCCGCCCGAGGTCTCGCCTAAGATGGATGACGTCATGGCGGTGGCGATAAAGCGTGCGCGCGACGAGGGTTTTGATGAAGAAAAGGTGCTGGCGGAACTGGAACAGATGGCGGCTAGTGAAAAGTGAGGGGTTGCGAATTCGCACGACGCCATGCGACCGCTGAGCGGTTCGCTGCGTTCACCATGCCGCGTTGCAAAAGTACGTGCAAAGATATGCGTTGCCGGCGGTGTAAGCTTCGGCAGAAGGTTTCGTAACAAGCTGCGCGGGTTGCGTGACCGCTGGTGCGTCGGCTCGGTTGATGAATTGGAGGTACGGCAAAAAACAGCGGCGTGGGTGGCGCATGCAAGCCACGCCGCTACATGGCGCTTGCGCCATGCGATCTTTCGCGATGGATGGTTTGATCCGCTGAACCAACCATCGCGGGGGCCTGGCAGGCCCCATTAGGCCGGCGCGTGTTGCGCGGCGGCTCGTGGAACAACAATGCCAGAAATCTGCGTTCCGCGAACCGCAACCAGCAACCCGTCTCTAACCGCAACAAGAACAGCGGTTTCCGAGTCGCCATTACGTTCGCACGCTGGAACCGGCCAGACCAAGGTCTTGCCGGGTGCGTTTACGAGCGTCCAGGGCCTGCCATGATGAGAAAGGCTGCGGCAGTTGTGCGATTGCAGCCCGCAGTCGCGTCCGCTTTTGCTTGAGAGATGAGCGGCGGGCGCGGGGGCGTTTGCGCGAATGCTGCGGTGCGCTGCGCTCACAGGCATCCTACGGGCAGATTGACGCCCAACGGGGTGCGGGTCACGCGTGTAGGCGTCCATTGTGGATTGACAAATTTTCGCTTATAGGCGAATATTCTCTTCATGGAAATCCGCCATTACCTGACGGCGTCGGGACGGGATTTGTTCCGCTCATGGCTTGATGGCATCCGCGATATGCGGGCGCGGGTTGCTATTCAGCGCAGAATAGATCGCCTGACAACGGGCAATTTCGGCGACCATAAATTTTGCCGGGATGGCATTTGGGAGCTACGCGTCGATGGTGGTGCTGGGTACAGGGCCTATTACGCAAAGGCGGGTCAAACCCTTGTGCTGATGGTGTGCGGCGGTGACAAGCGCACGCAAGCAGCCGATATCGAACGTGCAGTGAAGTGCTGGGAAGACTACCAACGGAGAATGCGATGACAACCAGGCTAACGAAGGCAACGAAGGTGAAAACTTTGCCCTATACCAGTCACGACGACGCGACCATCGCGAGCTTTCGTGATGACCCCCAGTTTGCCGCAGAGTACCTTAATGCGGTTCTCGAGGACGGCGAGCAGCAGGAGTTGCTGCTGGCGTTGCGCCGCATGGCGGAGGCGTTTGGCGGCGTGCCGAAGCTGGCGCAAACGGCGAACCTCAATGCAACGACGTTATACCGGACGCTTTCGCCGCGCGGCAATCCGGAACTTAAGAGTCTGCGAGTGCTGCTTAAAGCGATGGGTATGCGGCTTGCCGTTCAGCCCATTCGGGGGCGGGGTGCGCGCCAAATGCCGACCGCTGCGTAGCTTTCACGGCAGGAGCGAGTCGGCACGCGGCTGCTATTTACCTTCCCCGCCGAAGCAAGTTTTTTTGCGCGGTGGCCTACAGCCAGACTGTGGATTTCTGCGTGCTGCAAAAATAAGCGCAAAAGCAAGTGTTTTTTGGTGCAGGGGTTGTTTCGATGCGTGATTCATAAGTATTTGTTTTAAACAAATATTTGCTGATTCATCGTAGGGTAGATTTGCGGCATAATGCCGCCGCTTGCGCGTGGTTGATTGCATGCGTGGCACTATTGACTAACCACTTGGGGGCATCATGCCTATGACTTTGCGGCGCGCGGGTAAGCGCCGTTTTTTAATGCTGTTCGCCGCGCTGGGTCTGTCAGCCGCCGCCGCCGCGCAACAGCCCGGCGTGCAAACCATACCCGCGCCACAACAACTGCCCGCGCAACAGACATTGACCGCGCCGCCGCCACCGCAGTGGCAACAAGGCCGCCCCGAGTCGATGAAAAACTCGACGCTGGCACCGCATGCGCCCGGCGTGATCGCCAAGTCCGCGGCGGACATCAAGCTCGACAAGATCAAACTGCCGCCGGGGTTTTCGATTGAGTTGTGGGCTACGGGCCTGCCGAATGCTCGTTCGATTACGCTCGGCGCCAAGGGCACGGTGTTCGTTGGCACGCGTCAGCTTGACACCGTGTATGCGGTGGTGGACAACGACGGCAAGCGCGAGGTGCGCACCCTTCTTAAAGGGTTGCAGCGGCCCAACGGCGTGGTGTATCAGGGCGGCACGTTGTTCGTGGCGGAGCAGTCGCGTATTTTGCGCTACGACTACATTGAAGAAAGCCTCAGCAACCCGCCCAAGCCGGTGGTGGTGTTCGACGCGTTGCCGCGCGACGACCATCACGGCTGGAAATATCTCACGCTGGGGCCGGATGGCTGGCTGTATTTCAATATCGGCGCGCCGTGCAATAACTGCGTGCCGCCGGAGTCGCACGCGCAGATCGTGCGCGTCGATCCGAAAAACGGTGTGCTTGAAACCGTCGCGCGCGGCGTTCGTAATAGCATGGGCATGGCGTTTCATCCGCTCAGCAAGGGATTGTGGTTCACCAATCACGGTCGCGATTGGCTGGGCGATGACACGCCCAACGACACGCTGCATCGCATCGCCAGCGGCACCCGACGCGGCGTGCATTTTGGTTTTCCGTATTGCCATCAGGGCGATCTGCCCGATCCCGATCTGGGCAAGGGCCGTTCATGCAACGAATTTGCCGGGCCGACGTTAAAGCTCGGCGCGCACGTGGCGCCGATGGGCATGCGGTTTTACGACGGCAAAATGTTCCCGGCGGCGTTTCGCCACCGCATCATCATTGCCAACCACGGCTCGTGGAACCGCACGCAAAAGGCCGGGTTTAATCTGATGCAAGTCACGCTGGATGCTGCTGGCAGACCCGGCAAGGCCGAGGTATTTGCCGAGGGCTGGCTCGAGGGCGAAAACCATTGGGGCCGCCCGGTGGATGTGCAAGTCATGCCTGATGGCGCGTTGTTGGTGTCGGATGATCTGGCTGGCGCGCTGTATCGCATCAGCTATAAGCGTTGATTGGTGGCACAATGGTTGTCTGACCACTGTTACCATAAAACCATAAAAGTTGTTCACAAGGACGGGCAACTCGCGAGGGAGCAGCATGAAATTTCCGTTATTGAAGACATCAGCCGCCGCAGTCACTGTCGCGTTGGCAACCTTGGCGCAGGCGCAGGCCCCATCGCAATCACAAAAGCCCGCCGTGCTGCCGGAAGTGTCGGTCACCGCCACGCGCGTTGCACGCGACAACATGGATATTCCTGCGGCGATTGATACCGTCGATCAACGCACCATTCGCGAGGGTAATCCGCAAGTGAATCTGTCGGAAGCGTTGAACCGGCTGCCCGGCATCACCGTCGCCAACCGCCAGAACTACGCGCAGGATTTGCAGATATCGTCGCGCGGCTTCGGCGCGCGTTCCACTTTCGGCGTGCGGGGCTTGAGGCTGATCGCCGATGGCATCCCGGCCACCATGCCGGACGGGCAGGGGCAGGCGGCGACGTTTAATCTGTCGTCGGCGAAAAGCATTGAAGTCATGCGCGGCCCGTTCGCGAGCCTGTATGGCAACTCGGCGGGCGGCGTGGTGCAGATTTTTACCGCCGACGGGCCGAAGGAGCCGACCTTTTCGCTGAACGCGCTCTACGGCAGCTATGGCACTTACAAGCTCGGCGCGAATTACGGCGGCCAACATGGGCCGCTCAACATCGTGATCGATGCCTCGCGCTTTGAGACCAACGGCTACCGCGATCACAGCTCAGCGCGGCGCGATCATCTGAATGGCAAGTTTAAATACGATCTGGGGCGCGCGGGCGTGTTCACGCTGGTGCTCAACGCGCTGGATCAGCCAGAGACCGAAGACCCGCTGGGTTTGACGGCGGTGCAGGTGGCGCAAAACCGCCGGCAGGCGGGTGGTAATTTTGTCGGCGCGACGCCGGCCAACGCCTACAACTTCAACACCCGCAAAAGCATCGCGCAGACTCAGGCAGGTTTGACTTACGACGTGGCGTTGTGGAGCAACACCAGGTTGAATGCCCGCGTGTATCTGGGCGACCGGCAGGTGACGCAGCATCTGGCGATACCCACGGCGACGCAGGCGGGCGCCACGCACTCCGGCGGCGTGGTGGATCTCGATCGCGGCTACGGCGGCGCTGCGCTGCGCCTCACGCACGAAACCCGGCTCGCGGGCGGGCCGTTCACGCTGAGCGCGGGCGTTGACTATGACCGCATGAAAGAAAACCGCCGCGGATTCCTGAATACGTTTGGCGTCACCGGCGCACTCAGGCGCAACGAAGACAACACGGTCTCCAACACCGATGTCTATGCGCAGGCTGAATGGCAGGTTATCAAGAACTTGAGTCTGCTGGCGGGGCTGCGCCACAGCAAAGTGCAGTTTGAATCGAACGATTATTTCATCGCGGCGGGCAACCCCAACGACAGCGGCGCGGTGGATTATTCGCGCACTACGCCGGCGTTCGGCATGATCTATAAATTCACGCCGACGTTTAATGCCTACGCCAACATCGGCAAGGGGTTCGAGACGCCCACTTTTGCCGAACTCGCCTATCGGCCTGGCGGTGCCACAGGGCTGAATTTCACGTTGCGCCCCGCCAACAGCTTACACAAGGAAATCGGCGTGAAAGCGCTGGTGGGCGACAACGGGCGCGTGAATGTTTCGCTGTTTCGCATTGATGTGTCCGATGAAATCGTGGTCAATTCCAACGCCGGTGGCCGTTCGGATTTCAAGAACGTGCAGGGCACGCGGCGCGAAGGACTGGAATTCGGTTACGCGCATAAGTTGCCACGCGGTTTCGAGACCGCGCTGTCGTACACGCGGCTCAATGCGCGCTTCACTCAGCCATTCACCACGGTGACCGGCACGCCCTCGGTAGCGGTGCCGGTGCTCGCGGGCAGCAAGCTGCCGGGCATCGCGGGCAACAGTTTGTATGGCGAGCTGGTGTGGCGTTACCCGCAGGTAGGTTTTCACGCGGGCGTGGAAGTGCGTCACAGCGGCAAGGTGTGGGTCAACGATCAGAACGCGGAATCCGCTGGTGCCTACACCGTGTTCAACCTGCGCGCGGGCCTGCAACAGCGCGGCCGCAACTGGAAGCTCACCGAATTCGTGCGCATCGATAACGTGGGTGACAAAGACTACATCGGCTCAGTGATCGTCTCCGAAGCCAATAACCGCTTTTACGAACCGGCGCCGGGGCGCAATGCGATGATCGGCATCAATGCCGAATTTTCCTTTTAAAACAAATAGTTACGTTATATGATTCTGTTTCGTCCCGCAGCGCTGGTAGCCGCTGCCACGTTGCTGATGTGCACAGCGGTGCCGCTGCACGCGCAGCCCGCCGCATCAGCGTATCCCACCAAATCCATCCGCCTCATCGTGCCGCTCGCGCCCGGCGGCGGCAATGACACCATTGCGCGCCTGATCGGCGTGAAAATCTCGCCGACGCTGGGGCAGCAGGTGGTGATCGACAACCGGCCCGGTGCTGGCGGCATTATCGGCGTGGAGATCGTGGCGAAAGCGCCCGCCGACGGCTACACGCTATTGCTTGCCAACGCGGCGGTGATGAGCATCGTGCCGCATGCGCAACAAAAAGTGCCGTACGACGCGCTGAAGGATTTTGCGCCGGTGAGTCTGATCGCTTCCGCGCCGTTGCTGGTGGTGGTGCATCCGTCATTGCCGGTGCGTACGATGAAGGAGCTGACGGCGCTGGCGAAGGCCAGGCCTGCCGCGATCAACTACGCCTCCAACGGCGTGGGCACCGGCACGCATCTGGCGACGGAACTGTATTCGATGATGACGGGCGTGAAAATGGTGCACGTACCGTACAAGGGCCTGTCGCTGGCGATGACCGATTTGATGAGCGGCCAGGTGCCGCTGATGTTCTCCAGCGCGGTGGCGATGTTGCCGCATGTCAAAACCGGCAAGCTGCGCGCGATCGCGATGACCGGCGCGCGGCGTTCGCAGGCGTTGCCCGAGGTGCCGACAGTGGCCGAGACCGGGCTCGTCGGCTACGAAGCGAGTTCCTGGTATGGCGTTGCTGCGCCGGCGGGCACCGCGCGCGCGATCGTCGAGCGGCTGAACAAAGAGATTGTCGCGGTGGTGAAATCCAAAGAGCTGCAGGATCGCTTCAACAGCGAAGCGGTGATCCCGGCGCGGAGGAGTTTTCTGCGCACATCAAGAGCGAGTTCGAGCGCATGGGGCGCGTGATACGCGAAGCTAAGGTGGTGTTAAATTGAACATTCATAACTATGTGTTTTTAAAGGATTATTTTTATTACCACGGTAAGGTGCCTTTGTGCTGCGCGCTGCTGGTGTGTGTGCCTGCGCTGGCGCAAGAATATCCCTCGCGCCCCATCCGCATGATCGTGCCGCAGGCGTCCGGCAGCGCCTCTGACACCGTGGCGCGCATCATCGCGGGCGAGCTCACCACGCGCTTGAAGCAGCAGGTGATCGTCGATAACCGCCCCGGCGGCGCGTTGCAATTGGGCTTGGAAATCACCGCGAAGGCGCTGCCCGATGGCTACACCATCGCTTACGGCATGATCGGCGCGCTGGCGATCAGCCCCAATATGTTGCAGAAGCCGCCGCTGGATGTGCAGAAAGATTTAGCACCGATTTCGCAAACCACCACCGGGCAAATGCTGCTGGCGGTGGGGCCGTCCACCTCGTTCAAAAGCGTGCGCGACATCATCAGCTTTGCCAAACAGAATCCCGGCAAATTGAATTACGCCTCCAGCGGCAACGGCACGCCGGGGCACGTCGGCTTTGAGTTGTTCAAAACCATGACTGGCACGCAGGCGGTGCATGTGCCATATAAAGGCGGCGCTGCGGCGATTACCGAATTGATCGCGGGCCAGGTGCAGATCATGCTGGAAAGCACCAACTCCATCACGCCGCATGCCAGGGGCGGGCGCGTGCGTGGGCTGGCGGTGAGCGGGCCGAAACGCGTTGAAGCGCTGCCGGAATATCCCACCATCGCCGAGGCGGGCGTGCCAGGCTACGAGGCAACCACGTGGACGGGTGTCGTCGGCCCGGCGGCGATGCCACGCGCGGTGATCATGCGCTTGAACGCGGAACTGAATCGCATGGTGGCTTCATCTAGCTACAAAGAAAAGGTGACCCTGATCGGCTCGGAACCGGCGGGCGGCACGCCGGAACAGTTCGCGCAATACATCCGCAGCGAATACGCCAAGTGGGGCGAGATCGTCAAGCGCGCGGGCGCGAGAATCGACTGATGGCGGACAATAAGGACGTGCTCTACGCAGTGCGCGACCCGATCGCGTGGATCACGCTGAATCGCCCCGAGGCGATGAACGCGATTTCCGACAGCGTGCGCACGGCGCTGCCCGAGCTGATCGCGCGCGCGGAGGCCGACGACAGCGTGCGCGTGATGGTGATCAGCGGCGCGGGCGAACGGGCGTTCTGCGCGGGCGCGGATGTGAAAGGTTTTAACGCGGTGGAGTCGTTGGTGCAGTTTCGCCAGACGCG
>CAMBGJ010000078.1 GCA_945865805.1 Bordetella parapertussis | reverse complement strand
CCATCCTTCCCAATCACTGCCCAACCCGCCGCCGCCTTCCGACTTAATGGGTAGGGTAGACTGCGCTTGTCGTTCTCAAATGCAGCGATTTCAATTCCACATGATGTCAAACGCTTGAGAGAGGATTGTTTATGCAACATTCGGGTTAGCTGCGTCCGACAATTGTTTGAGTCGCTCCCTATCACGCAGACCGAGACGTATGACCTGTTCTTCCACTCTCGTAGCCGCCGCACCAAGCGCACTTTGCAGATTGCCGGACAAATGCGGCTCGAATGTCGCAGGTGTAACCCCTGCAAGATCGGATGGGAGTTTGAGGCCAGCAGTACGATCATAGACGATAAATGTTCGACTCCTGCCAAGACCGCCCATGAAAAATCCGAGTTCGAAGAGCACGTTGTCTCTTGGAGCAGCAGATAAAGCGTCACGACTTGTCACAAGGTCATCTGCGGTCAGCACCAAGACTGCGAAGTCGTACTCATCTAAAGCAAGAACCAACGATTCGAGCGTCCCTTGACCAAGGCCGAACACACCTTGACTCCAGATTGTTACCTCGCATGCGTGATCAAGGAGAACTTGGAGTGCTTTCGCAATCCGCAAACCCTCGGTCGAAGAACCAACAAACAATGACGGTCGAACACGAGCCATGTGAAAAGCCTTTCAGCCTTCTTAGCCAGTAGGAAACGAAGTGCAATACGGGAAACACTGTCCCGTATTTCGCTGCGCTACATACGGGCTACGACATGGGCAACGATAATCATGCGCCTACAACCGCCCCAACACATACTCCGCCGAGCTAACCTCAAACTGCCCCGGCTTTTCCAGATGAAACTGTTTCACCACGCCGTTCTCGATCACCATGGCGTAGCGCTGGCCGCGTATACCCATGCCGCGTGCGGTGAGGTCTTGCTCCACGCCCATCGCCTTGGTGAGTTGTGCGCTGCCGTCGCCGAGCATGCGCACTTTGCCTTGGGCCTTGCACTCGCGGCCCCAGGCGGACATGGTGGGTGCATCGTTCACAGACACGCACCACACTTCGTCGATGCCCTTGGCTTTGATGTTGTCGATGGCCTGCACGAAACCGGGCAGGTGACGCTGCGTTCAAGTCTTGGTGAACGCGGCTGGCACGCCGAATAGCACGATGCGTTTACCGGCTGCGGCCTGTTCGATATCCACTTCGTTGGCGCCGAGCGAGCAGGTGTTTTCCCATTCGCCGGCGAGTTCCCACAGCTTGCCGCCGGGGAGTTTGTCGCCTGTTTTGATCATTGGTTTCTCCATTAAAGTCGTTGGTATGACCGTGATAGTATAACTCTCGGTTCTGTATTTATTGCACTGTCGTTCCCCCTCTCTCACTTGCTTGAGGAGAGAGGATTTTGCTGACAAAGGAAACTCCATGCCCATCGATTACGAAAAAATCATGCAGATCGACATCCCGCCGGTCGAGCAAACGCTGACCCCGCGCGACACCATGCTTTACGCACTCGGCGTGGGGCTGGGCGCCGATCCGATGGACGAGCAGCAGTTGCAATATGTCTACGATAAAAATCTCAAGGCGCTGCCGACGATGGCGATCATTCTCGGCTACCCTGGCCCGTGGCACGCGACGCTGAATACCGGCATCACGCGCAGTCATGTGGTGCATGGCGAGCAGGGTTTTGTGATTCACAAGCCGCTGCCGGTGGAAGGCGTGGTCACCGGCAAAACGATGCTCAAAGCCGTGCTCGACAAGGGCGCGGACAAAGGCGCGCTGCTGCTCACCGAAACAGAAGTTCGCGGCAAAACCAACGGCGAGCTTATCTGCACGCTGACCTCCACCACGTTTTGCCGCAAGGATGGCGGCTTCGGCGGGCCGGCCACGATCAGCGGCCCGCAAAAACCGGTGCCGAAAATTCCCGAACGCGCACCGGACAAAATCTGCGACATCGCCACGTTGCCGCAAGCGGCGTTGATCTATCGTTTATCGGGCGACTACAACCCGCTGCACGCCGAGCCGGCTTACGCCGCGCGCGCCGGTTACAAGCAACCGATCCTGCACGGGCGCGGCACCTTCAGCGTGGCCGGTCACGCGATTTTGAAAACCTGCTGCGACTACGATGCGGCAAAATTCAAAAGCATGGAAGGCCGCTTTTCCTCGCCGGTGTATCCCGGCGAAACCATCCGCACGGAAATGTGGATCGATGGCGCGGCAGTGACGTTTCGCGCCACGGTGCCGACGCGCGGTGTTACCGTGCTGAATAACGGCATGGCAAAAATTATTCAATAAAAACAAATAGTTATGTAACTATCGCGTGCGAGGTCATGTCTCTGGCGCGCCACGCCAAGTCACTGGTGTGCATGCTACGCTTTGCCGGTAAACGTGGGTTTTTCACCCGGCGCTGCAACGATATGCACCTGTCGCGCAACCACGCGATAACGTCCTGCTTCTGCAGTGACAAACGCTTCCAGGTATTGGCCGGGCCGTAAGTCTTCGGCGTCCAATCGAAATTCGTCGCCTGCTGGGCTGCGTTGCGCACGTGGCTTGCATTCGACTTCGAGATCAATTGTCGATGCGCCAAAGGGCACTCCCTTGAAGTAGCGCGTGATTTCGCCACGCAGCACGCAAATGCCGGGCAATGTCGCCGCAGGTTTTGACGCCTGAACACGAAACTGTATCCAGTGAGTGGCCGCCACGCGCGCGGCGCGGTATTCCTCGGGTGTTCTCATGGCATGGGTTCCCTGAGCGAGCAGACAAATACCCATCAAAATGCCCAGCCAGCAACGCACCGTCCGAGCGCGCTGGTGTAAGCGCAGGCAAAAGCGAAGCATTTCAGGAAGGGCTCACCAGAAAGCGCCGTAGCAGCCAGCCCAGCAAGGTGAGTATGAGACCGGCGCCGCCCATGACGACGGTTGAATTCCATGTTTCCAGCCAGGAATCGATGCGTGCGCGCTCCGGAAAATCCGGCGCATAGCGGATCTGGACTTTCTCGCCCGCCTGATAGCCTGCGGGATAGCTGCCCATAGTTGAAATAAAATGAATCTTGCGACCGTCGAGTTCGAAGACAAGAACCGGATGGATCACAAACGCACCGCCATGGCCATACACCGTTTCCAGTCTCTCGACTGTTCCCGGACTAACGCGCGACGAGGAGATAAACGTCAGAGTGGCCGCGGTCTGAAAGGCGGCAACGATCAGCACCAGAGGCCCCACCAGCAGAAATACCGTTCCAATCAATTTGCCGGTGTCGATTGACTTCAGCGCGTCGGGCCCCGCCTGCTCCAGCCAATAGGTGAAACCGCCTATGCCGCACAAAACCACTCCCAACAGAGCCAGGCCAAATGTTTTTCCCCACAAACTTTTCAGATCATCGATTTCCGCGTCTCCCGCTGCGGATAGCGCGTAACGGACATCGACTTTTTGTCCCACGGTATAGTCCGCAGGAACGGCAAAGGCCCTGGAAACAAATTGCCGCAGCGTGCCATCCGGTGCGACAAAAGTTACTTTGGGTGCCCACGCACGGGCGTTACCGTAGGTTTGCACCTCGACCAGCTCGATGACCTTGCCCTGGGCATGCCCGGATGATTGCACCAGACCGTAACCCTGCATGCCACTCCAGGCTGCGGCAAGGAGAGCGGCTATGCCACCCAGTGCAAGAAGTATTGAAAGGAATTTGAACATGTTTTACGGGCGCATCCACGAGTCAATCTATTCCGGCCTCGCCAGGCCGTCAATCAACCCAAAGGTGGATTGACGGCGCAGCAGTGACATTTCGCGCCGTGGTGCCAGAGCTTGGCGTTGCTGAGGTCAATAACGGCATGGTCTATAATACTCAATAAAAACAAATACTTATGGAATATCGCCATTCGCGGCAACACCATGCTGTGCCGCCACGCGCAGCAGTTGCGTGTGCGTTTCCACGCTGAGTTTCTGGCGTATCGCCGATTGATGATTGGCGACCGTCTTGGCGCTCAACTGCAATTTCTCGGCAATGGCGGCGACGGTGTCGCCCGCCACCAACAGGCGCATCACCTCGAATTCGCGGTTGGATAAAACGTCCAGCCCCGTCACGCCGCCGCCCACCGATTGCAGCGCCACGGCCTGCGCGATATCCGCGCTGAGATAACGTTTGCTGGCGGCCACGCTGCGTACGGCTTCGACCAGCACGTCGGGCGCGCTGGCCTTGGTGACGTACCCGCGTGCGCCGGCCTGAAACGCGCGCGTGGCGAATATCGGCTCCTCGTGCATGCTGAATATCAGCACTTTTGCGCCTGGCGCGCGTGCCAATATGCGACGCATGGCTTCGATGCCACTGGCACCGGGCAACGAAATATCCATCACCACCACGTCGGGTTGCAGGCGCTGAAACTCACTGTACGCGTCCTGCCCGTTGGCGGCCTCGCCCGTCACGCGTATGCCGGTGCTGCGCTCGAGCAGCCGACGGTAGCCTTCGCGCACCACCGAATGGTCATCAACAAGGAACACGCCAATTTCTGCGGTGGTGTTCATGCCGCTACCGGTATCACGGCCCTGATGCGAAAGCCCTGTTGCACGGCCGATTCAATGTGGATGCTGCCGCCCAGCGCCTCGACTCTTTCGCGCATGCCCACTAGCCCCAATCCGGGCGCGCGTGCCGCCGCTGGCGCGCCCACGCCGTCATCGCTGACCACGATCACCAGTTGCGCCTCGCGGCGCGTCAGACCGATCAGCACGTTGCGCGCAGCGGCGTGACGCGTAATATTCGTCAACGCTTCCTGTACGAGCCGGTAACAGGTCATGTTCTCGTTTTCCCCCAGCCCTCTATCCAGACCATCGGCCGTATCGTCGACTTCCAGCGCCGCACGCGTCGCGCGATTGCGTGCCTGCCACTGCTGCACCAGGTGCTCCAGTGCGGCGGCCAGCCCAAGTTCGTCCAAGCCTGCCGGGCGCAGTCGGCGCAGCATATCGCGTATCGCCTCCTGTACGCGGTTGGCACCGGCGACAATCGCCAGCGATGCGGTGTGAACATTCGCAAGTGTTTCCCCCTGTTTACCGCCGCTCCAGCCGCGTATGGCCACCGCGTCGAGCTGGATCGCGTTTAAATGCTGCCCCAGTTCATCGTGCAATTCGCGCGCCAGTTGCTTGCGTTCATCTTCCTGCACCTGCACGTGCGACAGCGAAAGCCGCTGGTTTTCCGCCAGCGTTTGCGCCAGTTGATGCTCCAGCGCGACACGGCGCAGGAGTTCCGCGCGCGCCTCGCGTACGCGCCGCCAGCCAAACCACGACAACGCCACAGCCAAAAACAGCAGCACGCCGGGTAGTTCGTCCAATTCATAGCGTTCCCACGGCTGGGTCAGCGCCACCATCCATTCGCTCAATTCAAACCATACGCTGAAGCCGTAAAAAATCGATGTGCCCGCCAGCACGGCAATCAAATCGTATCGCTGCCGGAACGATACGCCAGTGCCGATATCGTTAATCACATTCGTTGCCATACCTGCTCCGGGAATTTCTCACGGTCGAAATCGGGAATTCATTGCCTATGGCCCTAACCGGGCAAGTGCAATACTACACGGCAAGTTCAAACAAAAAATTCGTTGTATCCTTCATCGCATCCAGGGGGAACTGAATGTCTATTTTTCGTGCGCACAAGCGTTCACCACGCGCCCGCGCATTACGTATTTTTGCTTTTGTGCCGGCAATTTCCGCTTCTGCGGCCACACCGGCCACGCTGCTGGCAGCGGCACTGGCCAGCAGCACCGCCTTTGCCCAATCGACGCCGCGTCCCGTCGAGCTGCCCAAAGTCGAAGTCATCGGCACCACGCCGCTACCAGGCCTGGGTCTCGCCGGTGATTTGATTCCCTCGCCGGTGCAGTCGGCCACCGACGCGGACATCCGCCGCAGCAACGCGATTAGCGTGACGGATTTTCTCGATCGCAACCTTGCCGGTGTGCATATCAACGAGATTCAGAACAACCCGTTCCAGCCGGACGTCAATTATCGCGGCTTTACCGCCTCGCCCTTGCTGGGCACGCCGCAGGGGCTGTCGATCTATATGGATGGCGTGCGGCTGAATCAGCCGTTCGGTGACGTGGTGAGCTGGGATCTGATTCCCAAATCCGCCATTGCCTCGATTAACTTGATACCGGGCTCGAACCCCTTATTCGGCCTGAACACGCTGGGCGGCGCACTATCGATACAAACCAAGGACGGGCGCAGTCATCCCGGCGGCGCAATTCAGGGTCTTGCGGGCATGCACGGGCGCTGGGCCACGGAGATTGAATACGGCGGCCACAATCGAACCTGGGACTGGTTTGTCACCGGCAATTTATTCCGCGAGCGCGGTTGGCGCGATGACTCGCCGACGCGCGTCGCGCAAATTTTCGGCAAGCTCGGCTGGCGCAACGCCGCCACCGACGTGAAGCTCACCGTGGCGCATGCCAACAATGATCTCACCGGCAACGGCCTGCAGGAACACCGGCTGCTGGCCGCCAATTACAGCAGCGTATTTACCAAGCCCGATGTCACCGAGAACAAATCCACGTTTTTGAATCTGGCGTTGAGTCACGGCATCGGCGACAACCTGCTGTTTTCCGGCAACGCCTACTACCGGCACATCCGCACGCAAACGCTCAATGGCGACATCAACGAAGGCGCGCTGGATCAAAGTGTTTACCAACCCAATCTGGACGAGCGCAACGCACTGACTGCGGCAGGCTTTCGCGGTTTTCCGGTGGCAGGCGAAAACGCCGCGAACACGCCGTTTCCTTTCTGGCGTTGCATCGCCAACGTATTGCTGAACGACGAGCCTGGCGAAAAATGCACCGGGCTGATCAACCGCTCCACCACTACGCAAAGCAATCATGGCGTGTCGGCGCAGTTGACCCTGCAGGGCACGTTGGGCAGCGTCAAACATCAATTGACCGGCGGCATGGCCTACGACGCCTCGCGCGTGAAGTTCACCCAATCCACGCAAATCGGTTACCTCACGCCGGATCGCGGCATCGCGCCGCTCAACGCCTTCGCCGACGGCGTGACCGGCGGCATGGTGGATGGCGCGCCGTTTGACAATCGCGTGGATCTGCACGGGCGCACGCACACGTGGAGCGTCTACGCGACCGACACGCTGTCGCTGACACCCGCATGGCATCTCACGTTGTCGGGGCGCTATAACCGCACCAACGTCGTCAACAACGATCAGATTACGCCCGGCGGCGGCCCACGATCGCTGGATGGCAATCACACCTTCAACCGCTTTAACCCGGCGGTAGGCCTCAGCTTCACGCCGGGCCGGATTTTCAAGGCGTATGTCGGCTACAGCGAAGGCAGCCGCGCGCCGAGTTCCATAGAACTGGGCTGCGCCGACCCGGCCAACCCCTGCCGCTTGCCGAATTCGCTGGCGGGCGATCCGCCGCTGAATCAGGTCGTCGCCAAGACCTGGGAGGCCGGCCTGCACGGCGTGCTGCCCAACGGCCTGAACTGGAATGCAGGCGTGTTCCGCACGGAAAACCACGACGACATTCTGTTCGTGGCCGCACCCATCAACACGCAATTTGGTTACTTCAAGAATTTCGGCAAGACCCGTCGCCAAGGTCTGGAAGCCGGTTTGAGCCGCAAGACCGGCGCATTCACTTTCGGTGGCAACTACACGTATTTGAACGCCACCTACCAATCCTCGGACACCATCAACGCCAACGGTAACAGCAGCAACAGCGTGTCGGCCGCAGGCGACAAGGGTATCGAGGGTGGCAATATCGCCATCACGCCCGGCAATCGTATACCGCTGATTCCGCAACACCTGTTCAAAGCCTATGCCGATTACCGTTTTGCTGACGGCCTGTCGCTGGGCATCAACATGCAAGTAGTAGGCAGCGCATTCCTGCGTGGCAACGAAAACAACCGCCACGTGGCGGATGGCGGCAACTATCTGGGCGACGGCAAGAGCAGCGCCTACACCGTGTTTAATCTCAGCGGCGCGGATCAGGCCAATAAGCAGTTGCGCTTTTTCGCGCAGATCAACAACGTGTTGGATCGCCGCTATCACACCGCCGGACAACTCGGCCCCACCGGCATCACCCCCAGCGGCAGCTTTGTCGCGCGCCCGTTTCCCGCCACGGCGGGTGGGGATTTTCCGCTGCAACAATCGGCGTTTCTCGCGCCCGGCGCACCGCGCACGGCGTGGATCGGCGTGCGCTATGAGTTCGACAAGCCTGCGGTGAAACCATAAGCAGTCGTCAGCGGGGCGTGTTACAACCGCGTCCATGCTTTCTCCCGATACCCGTCCCATCACGCGCCTGGTGCTCGACACTAATGTGTGGCTCGACTGGCTGGTGTTCGCCGACGCGGGCGTTAGGTCGATACAAGATGTCGTGGCGCGCGGCGCCGCGCACAATTTTATTTCAGCCCCATGTCTGACAGAACTCACGCGTGTGCTGGGCTACCCCCTGTCGGGCCGCGCCCTGGATACAAGCGCACAGGCCACGGCCCTCGCGCAATGCCAGGCCCTCACACACGCCATTGAGAAATGCGCCGAACCGCACACCATCGAAACACTGCCGCGCTGCTACGACCCCGACGATCAGATGTTTCTCGAACTCGCGCGCGACTGCCGTGCCGATGCGCTGATCACCAAAGACCGCGATCTGCTGGCACTGGCCACACGCAAGGTGACGCCGCTGCCGTTTCGTATTCTCACGCCACGTGAGTTCGCATGCCGTACGGGATGAGCCTGATGCGTCGCTTAGACTTCCCAGGGCGGCCCATCAAGGGATATAAAAATACCCAATTAAAACAGATACTTACAGAAATCCCATAAACACACCGGTTACTCTCCAAATCATGGCCACCGCCGCTTTCAAGGAAGCCTATCTCGAGCGGGTGCCGCACTTCGAGCGCGCCGCGCGCCACACTGTTGTCACCACCTGGGCCAGCAACAGCAGCAGCACGGCGTGTGGTAGCACGCCCGACGGCGTGATGAAATTCCCGATCACCGTGCACGAAAAATGGCGCAAGGTGATACGGGCGGCGAAGATACCGGCGGAGTAGCCGGTATCGCCAGCGCGCGGGTTTCAATCCAGTGTTATCGACGCCTGCTTGACGACGGCACGCCATTGCTCGACTTCGCGGCGCACCAGATCGGCAAACTGGGCGGGCGTGCCTGCCGCAGCCGTGGTGCCTTCGGCGGCAAACCGCTCGCGCAGTTCGGGCAGCTTGAGCACGCGGTGGATGTCCTGATTGAGTCTATCGACGATGGGCGCGGGCGTGCCTGCCGCGCCGCCTATGCCCAGCCAGCTATACACCTCGAACGGCCCGGTGAGCCCCGATTCACGTACCGTGGGCACATCCACGCCCGGTATGCGCTCGGCGGTGGTCACCGCCAACGCGCGCACGCGGCCCGTGGCGACGAACGGCTGCGCCGACATGCGCGTGGTGATGAGCATCGTGATATGCCCACCGGCGACATCCGCCAATGCCAACGCCGCGCCCTTGTACGGCACGTGCGTCATGCGTACGCCGGTACGCGACGCCAACAACTCGCCGGTTAAATGCAGCGAACTGCCCACGCCCGACGAGCCGTAGGTAATCGCGCCGGGCCGAGCCTTGGCCAGCGCAACCAGCTCGCGCAGCGAGCGCGCCGGCAGACTGGGGCTCACCAGGATCACATAAGGCTGCGACGACAACTGCGCGATGTGCGAAAAATCGCGCATGAGATCGAGCGTGGCACGCGAACCCTGCAGCGCCGCGTTGGCCGCATGCGACACGATAATCATGCCCAGCATGTGCCCATCAGCAGGTGAACGCGCCACCGCCGTCAGCCCGATGGTACCCGCAGCACCCGGACGGTTTTCCACCACCATTTGCCGACCCCAAAGCTCGCTCAGCTTTTGCGCGACGATGCGCGCCACGATGTCCGTGCTGGCGCCTGGCGCAAAGGGGTTGACCAGTGTCACCACGCGCGACGGATAGTCGGCGGCTTCTTTTTGCGCGGCCACGGGCGGCGCAGCCAGCATCACGAGCGCCGGTAGCACGTAGGATGTGGTGAGCGCAGCGAACCGCATCAATCGCGCACGACGACCGGGTAGAACCGCGACCGATGCGGTTCCTTCGTCACCGCATCCTACAGACCCACGTTTCACATCCCCACCGCGGCTTTCGCCATCAACAAGCCCGATCGCTGCAATGCCTCACGTATCGCCGCCTGCCGCGCGGGCGTGATATTCAGCGCCGGCGGGCGCACCCACGACGACGGTATCTCGCCCAGTTGCACCAACGCTTCTTTGTTGGCGGCACAGGTGCTCACCGGCGTTTTTTGCAACTGGTATTCGTAGATGCCATCCATCAGCGGCACGCCGAAGCGGTTGTGCAGCGCCTTCGCTTTGCGTGCGTCCCCCACGGTGGCTTCGCGGATGATCTCGACCCACTGCTGCGTGCCGACCACACTGATGCCAAGCAACGCGCCCGGCGCGTTGTGCAGCAGCATGCCCAGCAGCGACGGCGCATCGCACGCCGCGAGCACCGCGAGCTGATCACCCAACGCGTCGTTGATCTCGGCGTATTTGCTGGCGGTGACGGTGGCGGCCTTGATGCCCACCACGTTTTTCAGCGGCGCAATACGTTGCAACGCCGGTAGCGAATAAGCGCAGCCCGTGGCTTCCGGGTACTGGAACACGATCATCGGCAGATCGACTTCGCGATCCATGCGTTCGAACACGGCGTAAACCGCTTCCGGTTGATGACACAAATGGCGATAGGGCCGCACATCAAAAAGTGGCAGCACCAGCAACATCTCCGCGCCCGCCTGTTGGGCGATGCGGCCCTCGTGTACCAGCCCGGCGAGCGAGCCGCTGGCGATGCCCGCGACCAACTTCACGCCCTTGGGTATCACGCGCCTGGCGGCGGCGACGATCTCGGTGCGTTCCTCAGAGGTCAACGTCAGCACTTCGCCCGCATGCCCGCTCACCGCCACGCCATAGATGCCCTTCGTCGATGCCACACGTTCGACATGGCGCTCAAAGCTTTTGACATCCAGGCTGCCATCAGCCTTGAACGGGGTTACTACCGCCGAGATCAGTCCGCGAATTTCCTTGTGATCCATGTTCGCTCTCCTATGAGCCGAATTACGCATCCTCGCCATACAGCATGCGGCGATACGTAATATTAAGCACTTTGGGCGAAATGCGCACGTCGAGCACCATCGGGCCGTCGCCGTTCAAAAACTCATCAATGCCGGACGACAACTCATGCAGCGTGCGCACCACGCGGCCACGACAACCGAAGCCGTGCGCCAGCGCGCCAAAATCCGGCGAGCGCACGCTGGCGAGCTGCGGGTCAAAGCCCGAAGCCTTGAGCTTGTGATACTCCGCACCCAAGCCCTGATCGTTCTGCACCAGCAGCAACAATTTCACATTCAAACGTGCAGCGGTGTCGAGCTCCTGCACGTTTTGCATCACACCGCCGTCGCCCTCGATCACGCAAAGGGGCTTGCCGAGCGCCACCGCCATGCCTATGCCGGTGGCCAGCGTCTGGCCGATGCTGCCAAAGCCGTTGACGAACTCATGCATCACGCGCGGCTTTTTCATGATCATCACCGGAAACGCAAACGCGTGCCCAACGCCGATCACCACGCCGATGTTACCGGGCAGCTTTTCATCGAGCATGCGCGACACCTCACGCGGATCCACCACACCGGGCTCGATTTCGTATTCCGCCGCATCGCGATCCGCGTTCAGCAATGTACGGCGCACTAGGGTTGTTCTACAATTCTCTTTAAAATCAAATACTTGCAATGACTCGTCCAATAGCTCCAACGTGGTCTTCGCGTCGCCCTGCACATAACAATGCGCCTCGCGGTCATTGCCCATCAGCACCGTGGGTTCGGTGTTGATGTGAATGATTTTCGCGTGGGGAAAGAGCAGCCCGCCTTCGATGGTGTGCGGGTTCAAGCTCGCGCCGGCGGCGATCACGCAATCGGCTTGCTCAAACAATTGCATCACCGCGCGCGTGGAGAACATGCCGGAGATACCCGCATGAAAGTCGCCGCGCACCGTATCAAACGCGCCCTTCGCCACCAGCGAAGTCGCGGTGAGCGCACCGATGCGTAGCGCGAGTTTCTTGGCAGCCTCAACCGCGCCCGACTGCACAGCCCCCTCGCCCACCACCACGACTGGGCGTTTGGCTTGCGAGATGATTTTCACTGCTTGCGCCAACCGGTCATCAGCGGGCTTGATGCGTTGTTGCCCGGCTTAGAGCGCGCTCGACGGCACGTAGCTGTCACCGTCGCTATCGATGTTCGCGTTCTGCACATTCATCGGATACGCCAGCACCACGGGCCGACGTTGCGTGCGCGCCTGATAAAACGCCTGGCGCACCGCGTCTTCAGCGAAGGCGGGTGTCATCACCTCGATATAGCCCGCGCCAGTGGCGGTGACAAAGCGATCCTGATTCAACGACTGGTTCTGCCACTCGTTGTTGAAATGCGTGCGACTGGTGTAAATGACCGCCGGCACGCGCGCCTTCACGCCCGCCACCAGCGACGTCGCCATGCGCGTGATGCCCGGCCCGTGCGTGACATTGCACACACCCACTTTCCCGGTGGCGCGCGCGTAACCGTCAGCCATCGACAACGCCGCGCCTTCATCGCGCACATCGATCACGCGCATGCCGGGCTTGGCCGTCATGGCCGCAGCCCAGGTCATGTTGCCGTCACCCATCAGGCCAAAGACGGTGGTGACGCCTTCCTTGACGAAGGCATTGGCTACGGCTTCGTAAACTTTCATCAACAAAAATTCAAGTAATCACCGCAGAGGCGCAAACGCGCTGAGAACTTCCGCAGAGGAAAACAAAATCGCCATGAATTTCTCTGCGTACACTCTGCGCCTCCGCGCCTCTGCGGTGAAGGGTTTATCGTGAAATTGCCAGCGTTAAAACTCCGGCGAAATCCCCAGCAGCTTACCTGCCGTCTCACCCAGCATCATGCGTTTTTGCGCATCGTTGAAATGCGGGCAGTTGAGGATATGGTTCACTGAATCAGCCTGCCACGGAATCGGATGATCGGTGCCGATGACGAGTTTTTCCACGCCGACTTCGTGTGCCAGATGGCGTAGCGCTTCGTCGGTGAATATCAGCGTGTCGTAGTACATGTCGCGCATGTATTCGGTGGGCTTTTTCTTCAATTTGACGCCCGTGTCCATCTCGGGCGCGACGCGCAGAGCGTTGTCCGAACGCGGTGCGTATTGCGGCAGGAACCCGCCGCCATGCGCCGAGCAAATCTTCAATCCCGGGAATTTGTCGAGCGTGCCTTCAAAAATAATGTGCGACAACGCGATCGTGGTGTCGAGCGGATTACCAATGGTGTTGGCAAGCCAGCCGTTGCCCTTGAAGCGGTGACTCAGTTCCGGCGTGCTTTGCGGGTGGATGAACAGCAGCACGCCGAGTTCCTCGGCCTTGCGCCACACGGGATCCAGCTTGGCATCGGCAAACTCCATGACACCGCCCACGCTGCCGCCGATGGCCGCACCGCGCATGCCGAGTTTTTTGACCGCGTGTTCAAGCTGCTGTACGGCGACTTCCGGCGCCTGCAGCGTCAACGAGGCAAAGCCGACAAAACGATCCGGATGCGCCGCGCACAACTCGGCCAGCGTTTCATTGTTGATTTTGCAGATTTCGACGGCCTTGTCGCGCCCCTCTTTGTACCAGTGCGGGTTGATGCTGATGGCTTCGACATCAATGCCCTGCTCGTCCATTTCACGCAGACGCCGCGCGCCCACGTCACCCAGGCCGGGGCCGCGTTCCTTGTTGTGATCCTTGCCTTGCAGTTCGAGCGCCTTGGGAATCACGCAATGCGCATGCACGTCGATGGTCTTCACGCGCTTGCCCGCGACGATCACCTGCCGACGGCGTCCACCCCCCGGTTGTGCAGCGGCTTCGTTGGTGGCGCTCAGTACGTTGTTGTTGCAATCACAAAATTGCACGCTGCCTGCGTGGGTGTGGGTATGCATGGGGTTCTCCTTAGTTGGCTTGGTGGATTACTAAAAACATTTTTAACCACAGATGAACACAGATGAACACAGATAAAAATCAACACCATCTGGTAATCTTATCTGTGTTCATCTGTGTTTATCTGTGGTTAATAGATTTTGAAGTTGATGCTGAATTATCGCACGCCTCATTCCGCCAGCCGCACTTTGGATTTGCGTATTACCGCAGTCCATTTTTCGGATTCTGCTTTGAGAAACACCGCGAACTCCTGCGGCGTGTTGGCAATCACCTCGGCCGCTTCGACGGACAAGCGGCCGCTGACTTCTTTGGATTTCAACGCCTTGACCATGCCCTCGTGCAACGCGCGCAGCAGCGGCGCGGGTGTGGCGGCGGGCAGCATCATGCCGTACCAGCCGGTGACCGCATAACCCGCGACGCCGGATTCGGACACGGTCGGTACGTCCGGCGCTGCAGCAGATCGTTTGCCGCTGGTCACTGCCAGCGCACGCAAGCGACCGGCCTTGATCATCTGCGCGCCAGCGAGAAAATTATTCAGAAAAATCGGCACTTGCCCCGACAGCAGATCCGTCATCGCCTGGCCCGCGCCCTTGTACGGCACATGCACCACATCGATACCCGCCATGCTTTTAAACAGCTCCATGCCCAGATGCGGGCCGCTGCCGTTACCGGAGGAAGCGAAGGTCAGTTGCCCCGGCCGTGATTTTGCAAACGCCACCAAATCCTTCACGTTCTTCACCGGCAACGAAGGATGCACGGTAATCACAAACGGATACTCGGCCAGCACCGTCACCGGCACGTGATCGTCGGGGCCGTAGGGCAACTTGGCATACAGCGCGGGGTTGATCACATGCGTGGCCAGCGTGATCAACGCGGTGTAACCATCCGGCGCGGCTTTCGCCACCACGTCCGAACCGATAATGCCGTTGGCGCCGGGACGGTTATCGACCAGCACCTGCTGCCCCATCACCTCGGTCATTTTCTGTGCGAGTGTGCGCGCGATCACGTCGGTGCCGCCGCCGGGGGGATACGGGACGATGAGGCGGATGGGTTTGGCGGGGTAAGTGTGCCCGGAGCCGGTCGCAACGGGTTGCGCTTGTGCAGCCGCACCGGCCACGACCGCCAGACAGCAAACAGGGAACACATGTAAGTATTTGTTTTTATTCATTATTTTTCTACTAATTCGGACAGATAAAACTAGTACCCCTGTCGTTCCCGTGCAGGCGGGAATGACGATCGGAGGCATCACGGGCTACCTGTAAATCAAAAAATTTCGCGATGATTTCCATCAGCCATCAATCGCATGCCGCCCGACAAACCCGAGCAACGCCCGCGCACAAGCATCAGGGTCCGTCGCCGCCGCATGAAACGAATCGCCTGGCAGCACCACCAGCGCCGAATGCGGTACCTGTTCCTGCCAGCGGCGCGTTTCGGCCACCGACGCAAGTCCACTTTCCTGCGTGGTGATCACCAGCATTGGGCATTTGATCTTGGCCACGTCCGCCGTGATGTCCGAAAAATTAATCGTCGCGGCAAACCCCGCCTCAGAGGCCATCACGGTGCGCGCCATGTATTTGATCCACCACTCAACCCCTGCGGGCGGAAATTGGCTGCCGAGCCGCGCGCCCATGCTGCGCCGCGCCCAGTGTTCGATGCCGAGTTCTTCGACTTCCTTCACACGCGCCGCGCGCGTGGCGGCATCTGCGCGGATGGGTGGCGGCGAGCCCACCACCGTTAGTGTGTGCACACGATTCGGATGACGTGCCGCGAACGCGCGATTGATCACGCCGCCAATTTTGGCACCCACCAGATGAAAACGCTCGAAGCCCAGGTGATCCATCAGCGCGAGATGATCGTTAATCACGATATCCAGTGTCCACGGAAAATCACGCGCCATTGGCGTTGAGTCGCCAAAGCCGCGCATGTCCGGGCGCACCACCTTGTAGTGCCGCGCCAGGTGCGGCACCCAGCCGTACCATGCCCGATGACTTTCGTTATTGCCGTGACACAGCAAAATGGTTTCGGGTTTACGCCACGGATCGGTGTAGTCATCGACCTGATAAAACAACTCGGCGCGCGGGGTAACGCTCAACGTCGGCATGCGGGTTCCTTATTGTGGATGCCTTGCAGTGTGCCCGGCATGTTACCGCAAGGGGCGCTTCGGTTTGCCGCGATTCCTGCTATGCTTTTCTCACATCAACATTTTTTCAGGGAATCACCATGCCAAAAATGACCGGGCACCGTTACTTCGCCGAAGCCATGAAAGGCTATAGCGTATCGCACCTGTTTTACGTCAACACCGTTATTCCGCCAGCGATGGTGGAAGTCAGCAAAATTGGCGCCACCCAACTCGTCATCGCCCACGGCGAAAAAGCCGCCGCCTATATGGCCGATGGATACGCACGGGCGTCGAACAAACCCGGCGTGTGCCTGTGTCAGGACATCGGCAGCACCAATCTTGCTGCTGGCGTACGTGATGCACACATGGCGGGCTCGCCGGTGATCGCCATTTCCGGCGGCCAGAACGACATGCCGCGTTATCGCCACGCCTATCAAAATGCCGAGGATCACACCGCATGGCAGGGCGTGACCAAGGCCAACTATTCGGTGGATGCCGCCTCACGTTTTCCCGACCTGCTGCGGCAGGCGTTTCGCGATGCCACCACGGGTGCGCCCGGCCCGGTGCATCTGGAGCTGCGTGGCAATGCGGGGCAAGTGCTCGACAAGGAAGGCGATTACGATACCAGGGTCGAAGAACGTTACACGCGTTTTCCGCCGTTTCGTCCGTGCGCGGAACTCGCCGACATTCAGGCCGCACTCAAAGAATTGAAGGAAGCCGCCAAGCCCATCATCGTGGTCGGCGGCGGTGCGGTGAAGTCGCTCGCTGGCGCGGAAGTGGTGGCGCTCGCCGACAAACTGCAAATCCCCATTGCCACCAGCCTGCACGCGCGCGCGCTGGTGCCCGACGATCACGCGCTGGGCGTGGGCGTGCCGGGGAGTTACTCGCGCTGGTGCGCCAACAAAGCCGTGGCCGCCGCCGACCTGGTGTTTTTTATCGGCAGCCACACCGGCGGGCAAGTCACCAATGGTTGGTCGATACCCAAAATCGGCACGCGCACGATACAGCTGGATATCAATCCCAATGAACTGGGCCGCAATTATCCGAACACGGTGTCGATGTGCGGCGATGTCAAAGCCACGCTCACCGTCATGCTCGCGCAGGCCAGCACACCCACGCCGCGCGCAGAGTGGCTGGAGCAGGTACGCGGCTATGTCGCCGATTACTGGGCGGAAAGCGACCCGCTGCGCAACTCCGATGAGGTGCCGATCCGCCCGGAACGCATGGCCAAGGAACTGGGCGAATGGATGCCCTCGAACGCCGTGCTGGTGGTCGATACCTTCCACGCCGCGCTGTGGACGGCGCAGATGACGAAGATGAAGGCGGGGCAGCGTTACATTCGCTGCGGCGGCTCGCTGGGTTGGGGCTTCCCCGGCACGCTCGGCGTGAAAGCCGCCCTGCCGAATACGCCGGTGATCGGCTTTGCCGGTGACGCAGGGTTTTATTACCACATGGCCGAAATGGAGACCGCCGCGCGCGCCGGCATCAACGCGGTGATGGTCGTCAACAACAACTACTCCGGCGGCGTGGCGGAAGCGGCGATGTTCCAGAAGGAAGTGAATTTCGCCAACGTGGCAAATTCGATGGGCTGTGTGGGCATACGCGTGGAAAAGCCGGCGGATATCCGCAACGCGCTCGACAAGGCACTGGCCTGCGGCAAACCGGCGATCGTGGAAATCGGCGGCAATGCCGCGATACGCGCCAAACGAGCGTGGGCGCCGGCGGGTGTTACGGGCGAGTAACGGTGATGCATGGTGACGCTGATTATTGAGGATTACATTACCTTGAGACAATTTGCGACACGGTGCTTCTTTCCCTCACCCTCGATCCCTCTCCCGGTGGGAGAGGGAAGTTAAAGCCCTTCTCCCCCCGGGAGAAGGGTTGGGATGAGGGAGAGCGATGTAACACGGTTA
>CAMBGJ010000077.1 GCA_945865805.1 Bordetella parapertussis | reverse complement strand
ATCCAATTCTTTAAAGTGTGGTAATTGACATGCAAATCTTCCGCGACCGACCGCACGCTGCGATTCCCGCGAGAAAATACTTTAACCAATGCTTGCTCAATCAGACCTTCAGGATACGTGGATCTCACATTCGCCTCGATATTTAAAATTCAAATTCTGAGGCGACAACTAGTCTGACACCAGGGGACAGCAACAACGTTAATATTCTGAGCTTGCAACTGCGGATGAATTTCTAATTACCCGTGGGCCATCAAAGCGGCGGGCAGCGGATGAGCTGCCCGGCTTTTTTTTGCGTTCGCAAAGTGTAAAATGAAGCTACTTGCCTGAATTTCCGAAGGGCACCCGAGGGAGTTCCATGTCTGCCACACCGTTTCTCGTCCGCAAAGTTGCCGTGCTCGGCGCAGGCGTGATGGGCGCACAGATTGCCGCGCATCTGGTCAACGCCAACGTCGAAACCATCTTGTTTGAACTGCCCGCGAAAGAGGGCGATCCCAACGGCAGTGTGCTGAAGGCGGTGGACAATCTGCGCAAGCTCGAGCCGAGTCCCCTGGCAACACCCGGGCGCGCCGGCTTGATCCGTCCGGCGAATTACGAGCAGCATCTTGATCTGCTGAAGGAATGCGACGTGGTGATCGAAGCGATCTCCGAGCGCATGGACTGGAAATCCGATCTCTACAAAAAAGTCGCGCCGCATCTGGGTGAAAACACCATCTTCGCCAGCAACACCTCCGGCTTGTCGATCAACCAGTTGGCGAGCGCTTTTCCCGCCGAGTTGCGCCACCGCTTTTGCGGCGTGCATTTTTTTAATCCGCCGCGTTATATGCACCTGGTCGAGCTGATTCCGTGCAAGGAAACCGAGCCGCGCATTCTCGACGACCTGGAAAAATTTCTGGTCACGAATCTCGGCAAGGGTGTCATCCGTGCCAAGGACACGCCCAACTTCATCGCCAACCGCGTGGGTGTGTTCTCCATGCTGGCGACGATTCATCACGCCGAGCGTTTGAACATCGGCTTTGATACCGTGGATGCGTTGACCGGCTCGCTGATTGGGCGGCCGAAGAGCGCCACCTTCCGCACGGCGGATGTGGTCGGCCTCGACACCTTCGCGCATGTCGTCAACACCATGAAAGACACGCTGCCGAACGATCCTTGGCACTCGTACTACGCCGTGCCGGCGTGGCTGAAAGGTTTGATCGAGCAAGGTGCGTTGGGGCAAAAATCCAAACGCGGCGTCTATCAAAAGGTCGGTAAGGATATACAAGTACTTGATTTAAAAGAACAAAAATATCGCGTGTCCGACGGCAAGGCCGACGAAGGCGTGGTCGAGATACTCAAAAACAAAAACGTCACCGAGCGTTTTGCGCAGTTGCATGCATCCAGCCATCCGCAGGCGCAATTTTTGTGGGCCGTCTACCGCGATGCATTTCACTACTGTGCGGTGCATCTGGCCGAAATCGCCAACAATGCGCGCGATCTGGATTTCGCCATTCGCTGGGGCTTTGGCTGGGACACCGGACCGTTTGAAATCTGGCAGTCGGCGGGCTGGCAACAAGTATCGACATGGATCGCCGAGGACATCGCTGCTGGCAAGAGCATGGCGAAGACGCCGCTGCCGCAGTGGGCAACCGAGGGCGCGCGCGTGGGCGTGCATACGCCGCAAGGATCATTTGCGCCGGTAGGTAACAGCTACCAGTCGCGTTCGACTTTGCCGGTCTACAAGCGCCAGCCGTTCCCCGACAAGTTGCTCGGCGAGGAACGCCAATACGGCGAGACCCTATTCGAAACTGACGGCGTGCGTTGCTGGCATACCGGCGACGACATTGCCATCGTCAGCTTCAAGAGTCGCATGCACGCCATTGGCGACGATGTGCTCGACGGCGTGCAACAGGCCATCGACGTGGCCGAGGAAAGATTTCAGGGCTTGGTGGTGTGGCAGACCGAGCCGCCGTTTTCGGTTGGCGCGAATCTGAAGAAAACCCCGGCAGGTGGTGGTGCGCGCCCGGCGTCGAAGCCCTCGGGATTCGGCAAGTTACTGCGATCGTTCAAGAAAGAAGCCGAGTCGCTGGCGCTGAAAGCCGCCCGACAAATCGGCGTTGCCGATCAACTGATGGCGGGCAAGCTCGCCGAAGTCGAGCATCTGGTGGAGCAATTTCAGATCACCACGCAGGCGCTGAAGTATTCGATGATTCCCACGGTGGCTGCGGTCGATGGTCTGGCGCTGGGCGGCGGCTGTGAGTTCGTGATGCATTGCGATCGTGCGGTGGCCACGCACGAAAGCTACATCGGCCTCGTCGAAGTCGGCGTGGGTCTGTTGCCCGCAGGCGGCGGCTGCAAGGAGTTCGCCCTACGCGCGGTGGCGGATGCCAAGGGCGGTGCGACGTCGTTTTTTATCCAGAAATATTTCAGGTCGGTGGCGATGGCTGATGTGGGTCGCAGCGCCGAACACGCACGCGACATCGGCTATCTGCGCGCCACCGACAAAGTCGTGATGAATCGCTTTGAACTGCTGGAAATCGCCAAGGCCGAAGTGCGTGCCATGGCGGCGGGCGGCTACCGTCCGCCGCTGCGGCAAACCGCGATACCCGCTGCGGGCCGCAGTGAGATCGCCACCATCCGCACCGTGCTGGAAAACATGCTGGCGGGCGGGCATATATCCGAACACGATCACTTGATCGGCTGCAAGGTGGCAACAGTAATGTGCGGCGGCGACATTGAAGCGGGCAGTCTGGTCGACGAACAATGGTTCCTCGACCTCGAACGCCGACATTTCATGGAACTGCTCGCCACCGAAAAAACCCAGGCGCGCATCGAGCATATGCTTAAGACCGGTAGGCCGCTGCGGAATTAATGTAGCGAACGGTGAACAGTGAACGGCAGGTGGTGAGGCACGGCTGTGAGGGGTTACTGTTCACGGTTCACTGATCACGAAAAAGACACGAGGTTCAAAATGACTCGACAAGTACAAGACGCCTACATCGTTTCAGCCACGCGCAGTCCGGTCGGCAAGGCGCCGCGCGGCATGTTGAAAAACGTGCGCCCGGATGATCTGCTGGCGCATGTGCTGAAAGCCGCCGTGGCGCAATGCCCCGGCCTGGATTTGACCGCCATTGATGATGTGATCGCCGGTTGCGCCATGCCTGAAGGCGAACAGGGTATGAATGTGGCTCGTATCGGTTTGTTGCTGGCAGGGTTTCCCGACTCCGTGTCGGGTCTCACCATCAACCGCTTTTGTTCGTCGGGCGTACAGGCCGTGGCGATGGCGGCGGATCGTATCCGCTTGGGCGAAGCCGACGTGATGATCGCTGCGGGCACCGAGAGCATGAGCATGGTGCCAATGGGCGGTAACAAGCCCTCGTTCAGCCCGGCGATTTTCGAGAAGGATGAAAATGTCGGCATCGCCTACGGCATGGGCATTACTGCCGAGCGCGTCGCCGAAAAATGGAAAGTCACGCGCGAAGAGCAGGATATGTTTGCGGCCGAAAGCCATCGGCGTGCGTTGCGTGCCATTGAGAACGGCGATTTCAAGGACGAGATCACGCCTTACACGGTGAATGAAAAAACGCCCGATCTCGTCAGCCGCGAGATCAAGGTGAAGTCGCGCGCTGTCAGCATTGACGAAGGCCCGCGCAAGGAGACTTCGCCGGAAGGCCTGGCGCGGTTGCGGCCCGCATTCTCGCTGAAGGGCAGCGTGACAGCGGGTAACAGCTCGCAGATGTCTGACGGCGCGGGCGCTGTAGTGTTGATGAGTGAGGCGGCGATGAAGCGTTTTAACCTCACGCCGATGGGACGCTTTCTGGGTTACGCGGTGGCGGGCGTGCCGCCGGATATCATGGGCATCGGCCCGGTGAAAGCGATACCCAAGGTGCTGAAGCAAGCGGGTCTCACGCAGGACGCGCTGGACTGGATCGAGCTGAATGAAGCGTTTGCCGCGCAGTCGCTGGCGGTGATCAAGGATCTGGGGCTTGATCCTGGCAAAATCAATCCGCTGGGCGGGGCGATTGCGTTGGGGCATCCGCTGGGTGCGACGGGCGCGATCCGGGTTGCCACGTTGATGCATGGTTTGAAGCGTACCAAGAAAAAATATGGCATGGTAACCATGTGTATCGGTACTGGCATGGGTGCGGCGGGGCTGTTTGAAGGGTTGTAGCCAGGCAGGAGGATCAGATGGTGACGCGTAAGGCATTTGCAGTACTAACCGGATGGCTGTTGTGCGCCGCAGTGCTGTGTGGCGTGCCGGTGCGAGCGGCCGATATCGAGGGTGTGCGGGTGGAAGATCGCATCACGCTGCCTGGCGGCCCGGCGCTGGTGCTTAACGGCGCGGGCGTGCGCACCAAGCTCGGCTTCGTAAAACTGTATGTGGGCGCGCTGCATCTGTCGGCGAAGAACAAAAGCGCCGAGGAAATTCTCAAGGATACCGGCGCCAAGCGCGTATCCATGTTCGTGCTGACGGATGAAATCACCGCCAAGGAACTGGTGGCGTCGTTGAATAACGCGCTGGCCGCCAATCACATACCGATGGAGCTGGCACTGATCGAAGCGCGTCTGCGCCAGTTGAATGAGATGATGATCAACACCGGCGTGCTGAAAAAAGGCACTGTGGTGACCTTGAGTTATCTGCCCGCAACCGGCACGCACATCCGCATCAACAGCGAAGAGAAGCTGGTGATCAAGGGCGAGGATTTTTTCCGTGCCATGCTGCGCATCTGGATCGGTAACAAGCCCGTGGACGGGCGCTTGCGCGATGCCATGCTGGGCGGTGAAGGCGGCCTGCGGCTGTTTTGATCCGCATGAAAAATATCATTATAAAACAAATACTTACGTTAATTCTCTGCCTGCTGGCCTGGTCGGTGCAGGCGGCGGAAGTGGAAGGCGTCAAGCTCTCTGCGAGCGCCCGTGTCACGGACGCCGGGCCGGAGCTGGTGCTTAACGGCGCGGGCGTGCGTACGCGCGTGGTGTTCAAGATTTATGTGGGCGCGCTGTACCTGCAACAAAAGCGTGGTGCGCCGGAGGCGATTTTCAGCGATGCCGGGCCGAAGCGCGTGGCGCTGCATATGCTGCGCGAGATTACGGCGGATCAGCTGTTCGGTGCGTTGAACGACGGCCTGAAGGCCAATCACACGCCCGAGCAACTGGCCAAATTAGAATCGCAGACACGCGAGTTCGAGGGCATCTTCAAGAAAACGCCCAACGCCAGGAGTGGCGACGTGATTCTGCTCGACTATCTGCCCGCCACGGGCACGCGCGTGACGATCAACGACGAGGTCAAAGGTAACATCGCTGGCGCGGAGTTTTACGCCGCGTTGTTGCGTATCTGGCTGGGCGAAAAACCCGCCGAAGCGGGTTTGAAGAAAGCGTTGCTGGGTGGGTAGCAAGACCGGAACGGACAAGCCGCCGCGCTACATGTTCGGATAGTTCGGCCCGCCGCCACCCTCCGGCGTCACCCACACGATGTTCTGCATGGGATCTTTAATGTCGCAGGTTTTGCAGTGCACGCAGTTCTGCGCATTGATTTGCAGCCGCGGATTCGTGCCATCGTTGTCGCGCACGATTTCATACACGCCCGCCGGGCAATAGCGCTGCTCGGGCGCATCGTACAGTTCGAGGTTGACCTTCACCGGCACCGAGGCGTCTTTCAGCGTGAGATGCGCGGGCTGATCCTCATTGTGGTTGGTGTTGGAGATGAACACCGACGACAGGCGGTCGAAAGTGATCACGCCATCGGCCTTCGGATAGACAATCGGCTCGCACTCGGTTTTGCTTTTCAGCGATTCATGATCAGGGCCGTGGTGCTTCATCGTCCACGGTGCCTTGCCGCGCAGCAGTACCTGGTCGATACCGAAGCCGAGCGTGCCGACGATCAGGCCCTTGGCCATCCACGGTTTGAAGTTGCGTGCGCGATGCAGTTCATCGTGCAGCCAACTGCCTTCAAACGCCACTGGGTAATCGTTGAGTTCGTCGCCCGCGCGGCCCTTGCGCACGGCTTCAAATACCGCGTCCGCCGCCAGCATGCCCGACTTGATCGCGGCGTGGCTGCCCTTGATGCGCGAAGCATTCAAAAAGCCCGCGTCGTCGCCGATCAGGCAGCCGCCGGGGAAAATCAGCTTGGGCAGCGATTGCAAACCGCCCGCGTTGATGGCGCGCGCACCGTACGAAATGCGTTTGCCGCCTTCGAGATACTGGCGGATTGCCGGATGAGTTTTGTAGCGCTGGAATTCCTCATACGGGCTCAGGTAAGGGTTGGTGTACCCCAGGCCGACCACGAAGCCGATGGCCACCATATTGTCTTCGAGGTGATAGCAGAACGAGCCGCCGTAGGTGTCGTTGTCGAGCGGCCAGCCGACAGTGTGCACCACCAGGCCGGGCTTGTGTTTTTCGGGTTTGATTTCCCACAGTTCTTTCAGGCCGATGCCGTAAAGTTGCGGTTGCACACCCGCGCGCAGCTTGAATTTATCCTGCAACTGCTTGCCCAGATGGCCGCGGCAACCCTCGGCGAACAACGTGTATTTCGCGCGCAGTTCCATGCCCTGGGCGTGCGCGTCGGTGGGTTTGCCATCCTTGCCGATGCCCATGTCGCCGGTGGCCACACCCACCACCGCGCCGTTGTCGTTGAACAGCACTTCGGCGGCGGCGAAGCCGGGGAAAATCTCCACGCCCAGGCCCTCGGCTTGTTGACCGAGCCAGCGGCACACATTGCCAAGGCTGATCACATAGTTGCCGTGGTTTTGCAGGCAGCCGGGCAGCAGCCCAGTGGGCACCCGCATCGACGACGTTTCGGTGAGGAACAGAAAGCAATCCTCGGCCACGGGCGTGTTGAGCGGCGCGCCGAGTTCCTTCCAGTTGGGCAGCAGTTCGTTCAGCCCGCGCGGGTCCATCACTGCGCCGGACAGAATATGCGCGCCGACTTCGGAGCCTTTTTCGATGACGCAAACGCTGATTTCGTGGCTTTGTTCGGCGGCCAGTTGTTTTAATTTGATCGCTGCCGCAAGCCCGGCAGGACCAGCGCCGACGATGACGACATCGTACTCCATGGATTCACGTTCTGACACTTTGGACTCCTGATGCGTAACGAAAGTAAACGAAAGTAAGCGGATGTAAATATTATAACGCCGCTGTGTTGCCCAGTATGCCCCGCGCACAAGCAATGCCACTGCGCACCGCAGCCTCCAGTGTCGCCGGATACTCGCTGGCGGTGTAATCACCCGCGAGCCAGAAATTTTTCAGCGGCGTTTGTTGCGTTGGGCGGCACAAACCCGGCGTGGCGGAAAACGTGGCACGCTTTTCGGTGAACACGCGTTGCCACTTCAAGGGCGGCAGCGGGCCGAATTTGATCGCGAGTTCTTCGTGCACGCGCGCGGCCAGGGCTTCCTGCGTCAAATCCAGATGCGGGCCTTCGGCGCTGATGACGGCGCCGATCAGACCCGGTTGCGCGCAGATCGCCTCGCGGTCGAACAACCAGTGTGAGAAACCGCCGGCAAGACCGGTCATCGGCGAGGGCAGTTGCACACGGCCATCGAATTGCAGATACACGCTGGTGATGGGTTGATAGGCGAGCGTGTCTATCACCGCGGTAGTTTCGGCCAAGGCATTGATGCCCGCGAGAAACGCCGTGACTTGATGTGGCGGCAGCGCGCAGACCACGTGCGTGAAGGTTTGCACCTTGCTGCCCGTAGTGATTTGAAAGCCGCTTTCGGATGGGGCAATCGCGGTCACGCGGCGGCTGGTATGCACTTCGCCTCCTTGCGCACGGACAAATGCCGCCGCCGGTTCGGGGAACAGCGCGCTTAAATCGGTACGGGCGATCAGCAAATCGCTGCCTGCGCGGTCGGCGTTGAGGCCGTCGCGCAGCACGTTGACGAGCAATTGCGCCGAAGCCTGATCGGGCGGCGTGTTGAGCGCGGATACACACAGCGGCATCCACAAATGTTGCGTCAGTACTGGGCCTTGCGCGTGGGCTTGCAGCAACGCGGTTACGCTGGTGTCGCGCGGCAGCGTGAATTGCGTGGCTTGTAGCGCACGCATCATACGCACTGCGCGCCAGCTCTCGGATAACGACGCACCCTTGGCGGTGAGCAAGGCTGCGGCCAGATGCAACGGCGCAGGCAGCCTGGGCGCGCGCAGGTGCAGATGTTCGTGCACATGCCAATCGAGCGGTAAGCGTAATAACGCATCGACAGGTGTGGCATGCACCTCGGCAATCAGCCGCAGTGTTTCGCGATACGCGCCGATGAGTATGTGCAGACCGTTGTCGAGCGTGACGCCGTTGATGTCCACGCGCCGCGCGCGGCCGCCCAACACCGGGCCGGCTTCATAGACGGTGACCGGTAAGTGTTGTCTGGCCAGCGTCACTGCGGCGGCCATGCCGGCGTAGCCGCCACCGATGACGGCGACCTGCGGTGGGGTATCAGGCACGATATAAAATAATCAATAAAAACAGATAGTTACGATATCACGCTTTGTCGGCCCATGGGGTGCTGCGCACGTGCACTATGCCTTCGAACATGTGATGCGCAATACGGATCAATGCGACGCAATGCAGCGCGTGATGACACAAGGTATTTGGGTTTGCATGTTGGTGATTCTTGCGCGTATGTTCGTTCAGGAGATTGTAAGCAGGTAGGTCGGAACGCGCAGCGGTTCCGACAGCGATAGTGGCGGGGAGGGCGATATGTCAGAACCGCTGTGCGTTCTGACCTACGGTTGCTATGGTTGCCGCAGGATGGGGTGTCTCTCAGGCAAGACTGTAGGGCGCAATCCCATTGCGCCGCTTGCCGAGTGGCGAATTCACGTTTGGCGCAATGGGATTGCGCCAAACGGTTGTTGGTAAAATTTTAATAGGCCCAGTCAGGGTGTGAGAGTCCGCTAAAACGCAAACTTCCTCAACCCCCCATCCACCGGCATCACCGTCCCCGTAATATACCCCGCCAACGGCGACGCCAAAAACACCGCCAGCACTGCCAGTTCCTCCGGCTCGCCATAACGCCCCACGGGGATTTCCGTGCGCGATTGTTCGGCGCGAAATTCCAGTGAGTATTTGCGGCGGATTTGTTCGCTCATGATGCGTCCGGGCGGGATGCAGTTGACGGTGACGCCGCGCGGGCCGACTTCGCGTGACAGGCCCTTCGACCACGCATGGATCGCGGCTTTGGTGGGCGTGGCGGCGATCAGTGACTCAGGTTCGGATTTGCCGCTGATGTTGATGATGCGGCCCCATTTGCGTTGCATCATGCCGGGGAGTGCTGCGTGGGTGAGCTGACGCACGCGCACGAAGTTCAGCGTCATCGATTCTTCCCACGCGCTGTCGGGGGCATCGACTTTAATCGCAGGTTTGCTGCCGCCAGCGCTGTTGATGAGGATGTCGATTTTGCCCAGCGCTTTTTCGGCGGCCTCACTGAGGCGCTGCGCGGCGTTGGCTTCCATGACGTCGATCACGACGATTTTCGGTTCTCTGCCGCCTCCGGCTACGATTTCCGCGG
Organism: Bordetella parapertussis; assembly: GCA_945865805.1. Classification (GTDB taxonomy): domain Bacteria; phylum Pseudomonadota; class Gammaproteobacteria; order Burkholderiales; family SG8-41; genus UBA5216. The sequence continues at coordinate 8,692 of CAMBGJ010000077.1, read as the reverse complement.
AGAGTTTGTCGAGCAGGTTTTTGCGGCGGGCGACGATGCAGGTTTGCACGCCTTCGGCGGCCAGGCCTTTGGCGATGGCGCGGCCTATGCCTTGGCTGGCGCCGGTGACCAGAGCGGTTTTATCTTGTAGTTGTAAGTTCATGATTTTTAATGGTATTTAAAAGTGGCGCTGGGCGAAACTCTACCTCCCGTCATTCCTGCGAAAGCGGGAATCCATGCGTGGCACCCTATGGCGCAGCGTTATGGATTCCCGCTTTCGCGGGAATGACAGGGGGAATTTTTCACGTTGGCGTATTGGTTCGCATGGGCAAATCTCACTACTACCCCTTCATCCAGGTCTTACTGGCAATCCACAACTTGCGCACCGGCGTCAGCGAAGTCCGCTGCTTCAGCACTTTACACCCGTCGTCACGAATTTCTTCGAGCAAAGTGCGGTAGATGCCGGCCATGATGATGCCGGGGATTTGCGGTTTGCGGTCTTGCTGCGGCAGTTTGGCTAAGGCGGCGTCGTAGTGGGTAATCGCGCGGTCGATCTGGAAGGCCATCAGTTTCTGGAAGTTTTCGCTTTCGCGCGCGTTTTCGATATCCGCTTCGGTGACGGCGAATTTTGCGATTTCGTCGAGCGGTAGGTAGATGCGGTTGCGACGCGCGTCTTCGCCTACGTCGCGAATGATGTTGGTTAGCTGAAACGCCAAGCCCAGTTCAGGTGCGTATTCCAGGGTTCTTTTGTCGCTGTAGCCGAAGATGCTGGCTGACATCAGGCCTACGACGCCGGCCACGCGGCGGCAATAGAGTTTGAGTGTGTCGAAATCGGGGTAGCGGTTGTAATCGAGATCCATCGCCATGCCGTCGATGAGTTCGAGCATGTGCTGTTGCTGAATGTCGTAAGCGACTATCGCGCAGGCAAGCGCTTTCGTTACCGGGTGCTGCGGTTTGCCGTCGTAAAGATGGCCGATTTCGTCGCGCCACCACTTGAGCTTGGTGCGGGCGACGGCCGCGTCGGTGCATTCATCGACGACATCATCGACTTCGCGGCAGTAGGCGTAGAGCGCGGTGATCGCGCGGCGGCGCTCGGGGGGCAGGAAGAGGAAGCTGTAATAAAAGCTGGACCCGGAGGCTACGGCTTTTTGCTGGCAGTATTCGTCTGGGGTCATTTTGCTTCAGAAGCGACGTATTGACGCCATACCCTCTTTCCCTCATCCCAACCCTTCTCCCGGGGGGAGAAGGGCTTTTTCATCCCTCTCCCTTCGGGAGAGGGACAGAGGGTGAGGGAAGGGGGTAATCCCGCCATAGGTGTCGCATGGAAATTCATGGGTTAATTACTCGTGGTTCGTACTAGCATCAAAACCCAATCGTACGGCTTCAACACCGGCCGCCGCCGAAATACATCGTAATCGACATTGATGATTTTGCTCAGTATGCGGTCACCACCGGCGATGATCATGCGCATTTCCAGTCCCAGGCGGCCTTTGAGTTCGCGACCGAGCGGCGCGCCGGAACGCAAAAACTCCCGCGTGCGAGTCACTTCAAAGCGCATCAATGCACGCCACTTGTCGTCGCAGTTGGCACTGGCGATGTCCTTTTCGGTGATGCCGTGTTGCGCCATGTCGTCTTGCGGGAAATAAATGCGGTTTTTGCGGTAATCGATGGCGACATCCTGCCAGAAATTGATGAGTTGCAGGCTCGAGCAGATGGCGTCCGACCAGGCATTGTTTTGCGGGGTCGCTGCGCCGTATAGCACCAGCAGCAGGCGGCCCACCGGGTTGGCGGAGCGGCGGCAATAGTCGAGCAACTCGGGGTAGGTGGCGTAACGCGCTTTGACCACATCTTGCGAAAACGCCGACAGCAGGTCGTGAAACAGTCGCAGCGGCAGTTGATGCTCGCGGATGATGGCTGCCAGTTCGGAAAACCATGCAATTTCAGGCGTTTGGCCAGCCTGGATGCGGTCGAGTTCGCGGCTGAAGCTGTCGAGGAGCGCGAGGCGCTCGGCGGGTTGCAGATCGCCTTCATCGGCGAAATCGTCGGCTTCGCGGGCGAAGCGGTAAATCAGTCCGACGGGGCGCCGCAGGCGCGACGGCATCAGGATGGAGGCGACGGGAAAATTCTCGTAGTGTTCCGTTTCCATCGCGACTGCCATCGTGTTGCAAAAACATCTTATTTAAACAAGGACTTGCAACAATTTCCTGACGAAAATGGCAAGCATTGCGGGGTGTCGTTAAAGTGTCGAGTATATTACAATCGGCCAGTTGCGATGGTATTCCGGAACCAGGGCGCGCCACGGTAGGCTGGGCAGTCCGGGCGGGCGGGGATGGCGTTCTATCACATACGAATGTAGCGACGAACGTAGCGAGCACTGTAGCGAAAGTGGCGGAATTGGTAGACGCACCAGATTTAGGTTCTGGCGCCGAAAGGCGTGGGGGTTCGAGTCCCTTCTTTCGCACCAGCTACCCCGGCAGTTGTAGTCACACTGAGAGACAAAGGAACAGCAGTTCATGCAAGCGAATCTAGAAACATTAAGCGGTCTGGAACGGCGATTGAGCGTGGCCGTGCCGCTGACGGAAATTGACGTCGAAGTGCAATCCCGCCTCAAAAACATCGGTCGCAAGGCAAAAATGCCGGGCTTTCGTCCGGGTAAAGTGCCGTTCAAGGTGGTGCAGCAGCAATATGGCGCATCGGTGCGACAGGAAGTGCTGGGCGCCACGCTGGAAAAGAGCTTCGGCGATGCGGTGCGCGATAAAAATCTGCGCGTTGCGGGCTATCCCAAGTTCGATGCGGCGCCGCCCGTGGAGGGATCGGCTGATTTTCAGTACAGCGCGACATTTGAGGTGTATCCCGAATTCAAAGTGGGTGACATCGCCGGTAAAACCATCGATCGCGTCCAGCTCGAAGTCGGCGACGCCGAAGTCGATAAAACGCTCGACATCATGCGCAAGCAGCGCGTCACATACGACATCGTCGATCGTGCTGCGCAAAAAGAAGACCGCCTCGAAATCAGCTACAAGGGCACCATCGACGGCACGCCGTTTGAAGGCGGCACGGCGGAAAAGCAAAATGCCGTGCTCGGCGAAGGTCGCTTGCTGCCGGATTTCGAAGCCGCGCTCGCGGGCTTGAAAACGGGCGACAGCAAGGGTTTTGATCTTAAATTCCCCGATGATTACCACGGCAAGGAAGTGGCCGGTAAGACCGCGCATTTTGACGTGACCGTCAGCGAAGTGGCCGCGCCGAAGCTGCCGCAAATCGATGCGGAATTTGCTCTATCGCTGGGTGTGCCCGATGGCGACCTCGCCAAGATGCGCGGCGAAGTCAAAGCCAATCTCGAGCGTGAGGTCAAGCAACGTCTGAAGGCCAAGACCAAGGATCAGGTGATGCAGGCGCTGCTCGATGCAACGCCCGTGGATGTGCCCAAGTCTTTGATCGAAATGGAAATTCAGACGCTGCAAAACATGATGCGCGAGAACATGGCGTCGCGCGGCATGCCGGTGAAAGATGACGTGCCGATGCCGGCGGAAATTTTTACCGCGCAGGCGCAACGCCGCGTTTCGCTGGGCTTGATTTTGGGTGAACTGGTGCGTGAGAACAACCTGCACGCGCGGCCCGAGCAGGTGCGCGCTTCGGTGGATTTGCAGGCGCAAAGTTACGAAAAGCCGGACGAAGTGGTGAAGTGGTTCTACTCACAGCCCGACCGGTTGCGCGACATTGAATCCGTGGTGCTTGAAGAAAACGTTGTCGAGTGGGCGCTGGGCGTGGCCAAGGCTGAAGATAAAGCGATCACCTTCGATGAATTAATGGGATACAACAAATGATGTCCTTCGACAATTCCGCGCCTGGCTATATGGCACCCCAGGCGCTCGGTCTGGTGCCGATGGTGGTCGAGCAAAGCGGCCGCGGCGAGCGCGCGTACGACATTTATTCGCGCCTGCTGAAAGAGCGCGTGGTGTTTCTGGTGGGCGAAGTGAATGAGAGCACGGCCAATCTGATCGTCGCGCAGTTTTTGTTTCTGGAATCGGACAATCCCGATAAGGATATTTCGTTCTACATCAACTCGCCGGGCGGTTCGGTGTCGGCGGGGCTGGCAATTTACGACACCATGCAGTTCATCAAGCCCGATGTCAGCACCATGTGCGTGGGGCAGGCGGCCAGCATGGGCGCGTTGTTGTTGACGGCGGGTGCCAAGGGCAAGCGGTTTTGCCTGCCGAATTCGCGCGTAATGATTCACCAGCCGCTGGGCGGTTTTCGCGGCCAGGCGTCAGATATCGAAATTCATGCCAAAGAAATTTTGTTTTTAAAACAAAGACTTAACGAAATCATGGCGCACCACAGCGGTCAAGCTGTCGATACCGTGAGCAAGGACACGGATCGTGATAACTTCCTCAGTGCCGAACAGGCAGTGAAGTACGGTCTGGTGGATAAAGTGCTGACGTCGCGTGCGGATGTGCAGGCGGCGTAGACAGGTTTTATTAAGCAACAGGGACGACTAACGATGTCAGAAAAAGCGAGCGGCGAAAAACTTCTGTATTGCTCATTCTGTGGCAAAAGCCAGCATGAAGTGCGCAAGCTGATTGCCGGCCCGTCGGTGTTTATTTGCGACGAGTGTATCGATCTGTGCAATGACATCATCCGCGAGGAAATCCAGGGCGATAAATCCGGCAAGAACGCCAAGTCGGATTTGCCCGTGCCGCACGAAATTCGCGGCATACTCGATCAATACGTGATTGGCCAGGACGTCGCGAAAAAAATCCTTTCGGTGGCTGTGTACAACCACTACAAGCGTTTGAAAGAAGCCGGCAAAAAAGACGACATTGAGCTCGCCAAGTCGAACATTTTGTTGGTCGGCCCCACCGGTTCCGGTAAAACGCTGCTGGCGCAAACGCTGGCGCGGCTGCTGAATGTGCCGTTTGTAATGGCCGACGCCACCACGCTGACGGAAGCCGGTTACGTGGGTGAAGACGTCGAAAATATCATTCAAAAGCTGCTGCAAAAATGCGACTACGATGTTGAAAAAGCGCAGCGCGGCATTGTCTATATCGACGAAATCGACAAGATTTCACGCAAGTCGGATAACCCCTCGATCACCCGCGATGTGTCAGGCGAAGGCGTGCAGCAGGCGTTGCTGAAGCTGATCGAAGGCACCACCGCGTCTGTGCCGCCGCAGGGCGGGCGCAAGCACCCGAATCAGGAATTCGTCCAGGTCGATACCACGAATATTCTGTTTATCGTCGGCGGCGCGTTCGACGGGCTGGAAAAAGTCATCCGCGCGCGCTCGGAAAAAGGCGGCATTGGTTTTGGTGCCGAAGTGCGCAGCAAGGACGACCGCAAGAGCATCACGCGGGTGTTGCGCGATGTGCAGCCGGAAGACCTGATCAAATTTGGTTTGATCCCCGAGTTCGTCGGCCGCCTGCCGGTGGTCGCCACGCTCGGCGAGTTGGATGAAGCCGCGCTGATACAGATTTTGACGCAACCCAAAAATGCGCTGATCAAGCAATACCAAAAAATGTTCAGCATGGAAGGTGCAGAACTCGAAATCCGCGAAACCGCGCTCAAGGCCATCGCCAAGCGCGCGCTGGAACGCAAAACCGGTGCGCGTGGTCTGCGCTCCATCCTGGAAAATACGCTGCTTAACACCATGTTCGACTTGCCGTCGTTGGAAAACGTAACCAAGGTGGTGGTCGACGAAGGCACCATCTTGAGCGACGCGCCGCCGCTGCTGATTTATTCAGATCCGCCGAAGGTGGCTTCGGGTGCCAAGACATAGTTTGTTGTAAGTATTTGTTTTAATTGACTTATTTTTTTGGGGTTGAATGTGCAGGTTTACGCCCCATATGTTTGAAATGTTCCAATTAAAAAGGTAAACCACCATGACCGATCAAGCGATTCCCGCTGCCACTGCTACACCGTTGCAAATGCCGCTGTTGCCTTTGCGCGACGTCGTGGTTTTCCCGCACATGGTGATCCCGCTGTTTGTTGGGCGGGCCAAGTCGATCAAGGCGCTTGAAGCGGCGATGCTGGATAACAAAAGCATCATGCTGGTGGCGCAACGTTCGGCGGCCAAAGACGAGCCGGGCCCCGAAGACCTTTATGCCATCGGCGCAGTCGCCACGATATTGCAAATGTTGAAACTGCCCGACGGCACGGTGAAGGTGCTGGTCGAAGGCGGCCAGCGCGCGCGCATAGTTGACGTGACCGATGTCAAAACCCATTTCATGACCAGCGTGCTGCCGATTGCCGCGGCTGCTGCGGGCGCGCCCGATGCCGATCGAGAAATCGAGGCCATGCGCCGTACCATGGTGCAGCAGTTTGATCAGTACGTGAAACTCAACAAAAAAATTCCGCCGGAAATTCTGATCTCCATCGCCGGCATCGATGACGCCAGCCGTCTGGCTGACCAAATCGCCGCGCACCTGCCGTTGAAGCTTGAGCAAAAGCAGGAAGTGCTGGAGATGTTCGATGTCAAGGCGCGGCTGGATCACTTGCTGAAAGTGGTCGACGGCGAGCTCGATATTCTGCAAGTCGAAAAACGCATCCGTGGCCGCGTCAAGCGCCAGATGGAAAAATCGCAGCGCGAGTATTATCTTAACGAACAGGTCAAAGCCATTCAGAAGGAACTCGGCGAGGGCGAAGAGGGTGCCGACAGCGACGAAATGGCCAAGCGCATCAAGGCCGCGCGCATGCCCAAAGAGGCCCGCAAAAAAGCCGAAGCCGAGCTAAAAAAACTCAAACTGATGTCGCCGATGTCAGCCGAGGCGACTGTGGTGCGTAACTACATCGACGCGATTACTTCGTTGCCGTGGCGCAAGAAAAGCAAAATCAGCACGGACCTTACCGCCGCTGAAAAAGTGCTCGACGAAGATCACGACGGGCTGGAAAAGGTCAAAGAACGCATCGTCGAATACCTCGCGGTTCAACAGCGCGTGGATAAGGTGAAGGCACCGATTCTGTGTCTGGTGGGCGCGCCCGGTGTCGGCAAAACTTCGCTCGGCCAATCAATCGCACGTGCGACCAATCGCAAATTCGTGCGTATGGCGCTTGGCGGTGTGCGTGACGAGGCGGAAATTCGTGGTCATCGGCGCACGTACATCGGCTCAATGCCGGGTAAAATTTTGCAAAATATGTCCAAAGTGGGTGTTCGTAACCCCTTGTTTTTATTGGATGAAGTGGACAAGCTCGGGCAGGATTTTCGCGGCGATCCGGCCAGCGCGCTGCTCGAAGTGCTGGATCCGGAACAGAACCATACGTTTGTCGATCACTACGTTGAAGTTGAGTACGATCTGTCGGATGTCATGTTTGTGGCCACCGCCAATACGCTGAACATTCCGCCGGCGCTGCTTGATCGCATGGAAGTGATACGCCTGTCGGGTTATACCGAAGACGAAAAAGTCAAAATTGCGCAGAACCATTTGCTTGCCAAGCTGATCAAGAATCACGGCTTGAAGGCGGACGAAATCGCGGTGTCGGAAAGCGCGATCCGCGACATCGTGCGCTATTACACGCGCGAAGCCGGCGTGCGCGCGTTGGAGCGCGAGCTGTCGAAAATCTGCCGCAAGGTGGTGAAAGAGTTAGTCAAGGGGAGTGAGAAAGGTCGCAAGATCACGGTGTCGGCACGCAATCTTGACAAATATTGCGGCGTGCGTCGTCACAGCTACGGCATCGCCGAAAAGAACAATCAGGTGGGTCAGGTCAACGGCCTTGCATGGACGGAAGTCGGCGGCGAACTGCTCTCCATCGAAGCCATCATGATGCCCGGCAAGGGCAAGATGACCACCACCGGTAAGCTTGGTGAAGTGATGCAGGAGTCCGTGCAAGCCGCGTTATCCGTGGTGCGTAATCGCTCCGAGCGCCTGGGCATCAATCCCGATTTTTACCAGAAGAGCGATATCCACATTCACTTGCCCGAAGGCGCAACACCCAAAGACGGCCCCAGCGCCGGCGTGGGCATCTGCACGGCCATGGTGTCCATGCTGACCGGCATACCGGTGCGTGCGGACGTGGCGATGACCGGCGAAATCACGCTGCGCGGCGAAGTGCTGCCGATCGGCGGCCTCAAGGAAAAACTGCTGGCGGCACATCGCGGCGGCATCAAGATGGTGTTGATCCCCGAGGAAAACGTCAAGGACCTGGTGGAAATTCCGGATAACATCAAGAACAAGCTCAACATCCATCCGATTAAATGGATCGATGCCGCGCTGGAGCTGGCGTTGGAGCGCAAGCCCCAGCCCCTGCCCGAGCAGCCCGCACAAGCAGCACCCGTGGCACCAACGGCTGCGGCGACGGAGACTGTCAAGCACTGAAGTGTGGCCGGGGTCAGTTACACCAGCTACACAGCGATAATAATTCGCACCGCAGTCGGCCCTATTGAGTGACAGTTCGATAGGGCCGACATTTTGGCGAACTTTTTTGTTGCCCTCGGTAGTCTTGCGGAGCCTTTGGTAGCATCTGGCGCGGAAATACGCTAAAATTCGCGCCTTCGCATCAGGCTTGGTCCCCAGTGAGTTAGCGGTTTTACTGTGGAGCCAGAACCTAATGCCGGAGTCAAGATGGGCAAGGTACGCAGGGTGCTTAGCTCAGTTGGTAGAGCGTCGCCCTTACAAGGCGAATGTCGGCGGTTCGACCCCGTCAGCACCCACCAGTATTGGCACACTACGTTTCGGGATCGAGTTTTACGCCGGCTGCCGCAAGGCCAGCGGGCGCGGGGAGT
>CAMBGJ010000076.1 GCA_945865805.1 Bordetella parapertussis | reverse complement strand
GGAGGCGCAGAGAACCCCGCGCAGAGAAATTCAAAAGGTTTTCTCTGCGTAAGCTCTGCGCCTCCGCGCCTCTGCGGTGAGATTTTTGGGGTATGCATAATGATTCGTAACTATTTGTTTTTATTGATATTTTTTGTTTCGTTCGGTGTGCAGGCCGTGGACACGATCGTGCTCAACGGCAAAATCATCACCGTTGACGACCGCTTTGCCATCGTGCAGGCGCTGGCGATCAAGAATCAACGCGTCGTCGCCACCGGCAGCAACGCGGATATCCGCAAGCTCGCGGATGCGAATACCAAGGTGATCGATGTCAGAGGTCGTACGGTGATTCCTGGTCTCATCGACAACCACTCACACTGGATACGCGCGGCCGAGCATGACGAATTGCGATTGGACGGCGTGACTTCGCGTAAGCGCGCCTTGGCAATGCTCGCCGAGCGCGTGCGCGTGGCCAAGCCGGGTGAGTGGGTGAGCGTGCTCGGCGGCTGGTCCGAAGAACAGTTCACCGACGAGCCGCGCGGTTTTCCGCTGGCGGAACTCGATAAGCTAGCTCCCGATACGCCGCTGGCGGTGCAGTCGATCTATAACCACACGTATCTCAACAGCGCGGGATTAAAAGCCGCGGGCATCGACGAAAAGACGCCGAACCCGCCCGGCGGCGTGATCGAAAAAGACGCCAGCGGCAAACTAACCGGCGTGGTGCGCGGCGCAGGCGGCGTGGCGTTTGTCGCTGGCAAAGTGCCCAAGCTGGTGAACGAAGCGCGCATGGCGAATGCGAAAAAGTTGGTGGGCTATCTGAATTCGCTGGGCCTCACCGCATGGGGTGACGCCGGCGGACGCGGCATGACGCCGGGGCACTACGAGCCGTATCGCCTGCTGGCCGACAAGAATGAGCTCGACATCCGCGTGTTCTGGACCACCATACGCCAGCCCGCGACACCGGAACAAGTGGACAAGGTGCTCACCGAGATTCCGAATTTGAAGCCGTTCCAGGGCAACGATTATATGGATCACATCGGTTGGGGTGAATCGGTGTATTCGCCGGTGACCACGCAACTGTTGCGCGTGCAAAAAGTGGTGAATGCCGATGCGTTGGTACAAAAAATGCGTATCGCGGCTGCACTGGCGCGACATGGTATTTATCTGAATTCGCATGTTGAGATGAACGGCCCGATCGATCAATTTGTCGCGGCGTATGAAGAACTCAACAAGACGCACCCGATCAAGGCGTTGCGCTGGAGCTTCTCGCACCTCGATCAAATCGACGAACAACAACTGCAACGCATGAAGCGCCTCGGCATGACGGCACAAATTCACAGCCGTCCGCTGATACAAGGCGTGCTGATGCACAAGGTGCATGGCGAGGCTGCGTGGGACATGCCGCCGTTTCGGCGCGTGCAGGATAGCGGCATCGTGTGGGGCCTGGGTTCGGATGCCACCGCAGTGACGACCTCCAATCCGTTCTACACGCTGGGTTTCGCCATCACCGGCAAGATGGTTGGCGGCCACCACGTCAATCGCCAAAGCATCACGCGCGAAGAAGCGCTGATCGCGCATACGCGCAGCAACGCATTTATTCTGTTTCAGGAAGCGAATCTGGGTTCGCTGCAAAACGGCAGATACGCCGATCTGCTGGTGCTGGATCGCGATTATCTGACAGTGCCCGCCGATGCGATCAAGGATTTGAAGCCGGTGATGACGATGGTCGGTGGCAAAGTGGTTTACGAGTCAGCCAACGAGGGCAGGAAATAGGATGAACATCATCATGCCGCAGCTCGGTGAAACAGTCACCGAGGGCACGGTTACCAAATGGTACAAAAAGGTTGGCGACACGGTAAAGGCCGACGAAACGCTGTTCGATATCGAAACCGATAAAGTCAGCACGGAAATTCCGTCGCCGGTGGTCGGCGTGGTGAGCGAGATTTGTGTCGAAGCCGGCGTGACAGCCAAGGTGGGCGTAACGCTGGCGGTGATTACCGAACCGGGCGCCGTGGCCAAGCCGCAGGCCGCTCCCGTTGCTGCGGTGCCCGTAGCGGTTGCCGTGGTCGCGGAACGCGCGAGTCAGGTACCGACCGGTTTGCGAGCGAACGCCGCCGAGCGCCTGTCGCCGGTGGTGCGCCGCCTGATCGCCGAGCGCAATCTGGATGTCAGCCGGATCAAGGGCACGGGGCGCGATGGACGTGTCACGCGCGATGACGTGGTGGACATTGCCAGCGGCGCGGAGGCACCGAGGCCGGTTTCAGTGGCTGCAACAGCTTTAGCGCCCCAACCGGTGCCAGCACCGCATGCAGCGGCAAGCGCAACAGCACCGCCCGCCCCGGAGGTGCAGCCGCTCAACGCCGTGCGCAAACGCGTCGCGGAAAACATGGCGAAGTCGTGGGCCGCCGCGCCGCATGTGTTGCAGGTAGCTGAGGCCGATTTTTCGCGCATCGTGCAGGTGCAGCGGGAGTTGGGCGCAAGCTGGAAGGCGCGTGAGGGTTTCTCGCTCACCTTCATACCGTTTGTCGCGCGTGCGGTGTCGGTGGCACTGGCAAAATATCCGAAATTGAACGCCACCTACAGCAACGACGGCCTGCGTCTGCTCAAGCGCATCAACATCGGCATCGCCGTGGATCTGAATTTCGATGGCCTGATGGTGCCGGTGGTGAAGGATGTTCCGAATAAATCGTTGCCACAAATTGCTCGTGAAATCAATGACTTGGCAGTGCGCGCTCGCGCGGGCCGGTTAAAGCCCGATGACCTGACCGAAGGCACCTACACCATCAGCAACAACGGCAGCTTCGGCACCGTGATCACCGCGCCGATTATTAATGTGCCGCAGGTGGCGATTTTATCCACCGATGCCGTGCGCAAAAAACCGGTGGTGGTGGAAACGCCAGAAGGCGATACCATCGCCATACGCCCGGTGGGCGTGCTGGCGCAGAGCTTTGATCATCGTGCGCTCGACGGTGCCTATGCGGCGGCGTTTTTGCGCGAGGTGAAATCGATCATTGAAACGCGGCTGTGGGCGCAGGATTTGCAGGCGTAAACGCCGTGTGTTTAGCCCAAGAAAGGAAACTGGAATGACCATACGCATCGGATATTTGTTACCCACCCGCGAGTCCATCATGGAAGGTCGGCCCGAGGCCGAGCCGTTGTTGAATCTTGCCGAGCGCGCGGAAAAGCTTGGCTACGATTCCGTGTGGGTGGGCGATTCGTTGATCGCGCGCCCGCGTCATGAGCCGATTACGCTGCTGGCAGGCGTGGCCGGACGTACTAAACGCGTCAAGCTCGGCACGGCGGTGTTGCTGCCCGCGCTGCGCAATCCGGTGGTGCTGGCGCATCAGGTCGCCACGCTCGATCAGGTGAGCGCGGGCCGTGTCATTCTCGGCTACGGCATCGCCAGCGATGTGCCCAATGTGCGCGCCGAGTTTCGTTCGGCGGGCGTGCCGTTTGAAAAACGCGTCGGCACCTTGATGGAAGGCATGCGTTTGTGCAAGGCGTTGTGGACCGGCAAGCCAGTGGATTGGGATGGGCGCTGGCATGTCGAACAAGGCGTGTTGGGCCCCGTGCCACATCAGCCGGGCGGCCCGCCAATTTGGGGTGGTGGTTCCGCGCCCGCTGCGCTGGAACGCGCGGGCAAACACTTCGACGGCTGGTTCCCGACGGGGCCGGATTCCAAAGGCTGGGGCGAACAATGGCGCACGGTGCAGGCACACGCGCGCGACGCCGGGCGTAAACCGGAAGCGCTTGAAGCCGCCGTTTACCTGACGATAGCGGTGTACGAAAACACCGCCACCGCCGAGAAACGTATCGACGATTTTCTGCAAGCCTACTATGGCCGCCGCCCGGATATTCTGAAAAAGCATCAAGCGTGCTTTGCGGGATCGGCGGCTGCCGCAGCGGCGTGGATCAACGGTTACGTGGAGCAGGGCGCGCGCTATCTGGTATTGCGCTTTGCGGGCGAGCACGAGCGGCAGTTGGAGGTCTTTGCGAAACTGCGGGAGTCCCTAACGCACTGAACGTAGCAGCAGATTTTTAACCAGGAAAATAGGCACAGTAAGCATGGCAAACATGAAGCAACATAAACTCGGCTGGATCGGCATCGGACGCATGGGTTACGCGATGGCGGAGCGGCTGGCCAAAGCCGGGTGCGATATTTCGGTGTGGAACCGCACCAAATCCAAGGCCGAGCCGTTGGCGAAATCCGGCGCGAAGGTGGTGGACAACCTCAGTGATCTCGCGGGCTGCGATATTGTGTTCACCATGGTATCCACCGGCAAGGATGTGAAGGAAGTGCTGTTTGGCGCGAATGGTGTGATGTCGAAAAGTGGCGCGCCGAAAATCGTCGTGGACAGCACCTCGATTTCACTCGAAGAATCCGCCGAAATCCGCCACAAGCTCGGCGAAAAAAATATCCAGTTTCTGGCAGCCCCCGTGTCCGGCAACGCCAAGGTGATCAAGGCGAACAAACTGACGGTGGTGGCGTCGGGGCCGAAAGCGGCGTTCGATGCGGTGTCGCCGTATCTGGATGCCATCGGCCGCGGCTCGTCGTATGTGGGCGAAGGGGAGCTCTCGCGCATCGCCAAGATTTGTCACAACGTGATGCTCGGCGTGGTGATTCAGAATCTGTGCGAGATCACCGTGCTCGCTGAAAAAGCCGGCATGCAGCGTCACGCGTTTCTGGATTTTCTCAACAAGAGCGTGATGGGCTCGATGTTCACCGCGTATAAATCCCCGGCGCTGGCGAATCTGGATTTTCATGTCACGTTTACGCCGCAGTTGCTGCTGAAAGATATCGATCTGGGTCTGTCGTCCGCCCGCACCTATGGCGTGCCGATGCCCACCACATCCGCCGCGCGCGATCAGGTGCAAACGCTGATCGGTCACGGCTACGATCAGGATTTTTCGCAATTGATATTGCAGCAGGCCAAGGCGGCGGGCATTGAATTGAAATCCGAGAACGTCAACATCGGCGACGGGTTGTAGTTCGATGGCTGAATCCAGCGCACATATCGAACACCTTGAAGGCTCTGATTTTCAGAAGAGCCGCGCCTTTTCGCCGGCGGTGATTACGCAGGGCGGCAAAACGGTGTGGCTGGCGGGGCAGACCGCTACCACGGACGAAGCCGGCAAGGATATCGCTGGCAATTTCGAAGCGCAGGCGCGCACCATCTTCGCGCAGATCGACAAAACCCTGCGCCGCACCGGCGGTGCGCTGGCCAACCTGGTGACCATGACAGTATTCATCAACGATCCGCGTTACGGCGATGCCTTCGTTAAAATTCGCCGCGAGATTTTCAGCGACGGCAAGTTTCCGGCGAGTGCGCTGATCACGGTGGCGCATTTTGCGCGTCCCGGCATGTTGATTGAAATACAAGGTATTGCCGTAATTTAGTCAATAAAAACAAATACTTACGATTGTGAGACCATGAAGTACAGACGATTGGGCCGTAACGGCCCGCAGGTATCCGCGATCAGCATGGGGCGAGGTGCGGCGGCGGTGAAATTCGATACGCCGCAGGAAGCCGATTTCAGCGCTGCGATTCATTGCGCGCTTGATCGGGGCGTGAATTTTTTCGACAGCTCCGATGCCTACTGGGGCACGCGCCACGAGGTGTTGCTGTCGCGCGCGTTGAAGGGCCGCCGCAACGAAGTGATGATTGCCACCAAGTTCGGCAACATCGACATGCCCGACGGCAAAAAGGCCACCAACGGCCGGCCCGAGTACGTGCACAAGTGCTGCGACGAAAGCCTGAAGCGCATGGGGCTGGACGTGATCGACATTTATTTTCTGCACCGCGTCGATCCCAGCGTGCCGATCGAAGACACCGTGGGGGCGATGAGCGAACTCATTTCGCGTGGCAAAGTGCGCTTCATCGGCCTTTGCGAGGCGTCCGCCAAAACGCTGCGACGCGCGCATGCTGAACATCCGCTGACCGCGCTGCAAACCGAATACTCGCTGTGGTTTCGAGACGTCGAGAAAGACATTCTGCCCGTGTGCAAGGAACTTGGCGTGGGCTACATCGCCTATGCGCCGCTGGGGCGTGGCCTGCTCACCGGCAAAATCAAAAGCGTGGACGACATTCCCGAGAACGACCGCCGCCGCCGTCATCCGCGGTTTTTCCCGGAAAACATCGCGCGCAACGTCGAACTGGTGGCCGAGCTTGAAATCATCGCCAAACGCCATGACGCTAGCCCGGCACAGGTGGCGCTGGCATGGATACTCGCGCAATGGGAAGGCATCGTGCCGATCCCTGGCACCAACAGCGCGAAGAACGTCGAACAAAATGCCGCTGCGGTGGAATTGAGTGTTAACGCCAAGGACCTTGCGCGGTTGAGCGAAATATTCGCGATTGGCGCGGGTGCGGGCGAGCGCTATATGCCTGGGGCGTTGAAGGGTGTGGGGATTTAGCGTTTTCGAGATAGTGTCGCCGATACGGTAATCACCAGGACGCTTCCCTCATCCCCGGCCCTTCTCCCGACGGGAGAAGGGTGAAAAGCCCCTCGCCCTCCGGGATCAGGGAACACTGATAGCGGAGCAGAGGGGTTGGGGTGAGGGAAGATTTTGAAGTTGGGCTGTTTCTTCCGGAATTTAGATCATCATGGCCAAAGCCAAACCCGTAGTACACAAGAAAAAAGAAGTCGAACTCACCCGCGAAGCCAGCCGCGAAGACCACGCACGCACCTTCAACACGCTACAAGAAATGGTGATGCACGCGCGGCAGAATCTGTCGCGCTTTCAGTGGGACACGCTGTGCGGCGGCTCGGATTCCGAGACCACGCTGCGGCGCAATCGCATGGCGCTGGATAGCCTCGCGCTGCGCCAGCGCGTGCTGGTGGATGTGTCAAAAATTGACATGACCACCACGCTGCTCGGCGAGAAATTGAAGCTGCCGGTGTTCATCGCCCCGGTGGGCAACTTTTTGCAGATCGCCGATCCGCAGGGTGCGGTGGCGGTAGCGCGCGGCGCGATCGCTGCGGGCACCACCGCGTTTATCAGCACGGCGGCCAAACCCAGTATTGAGGAAGTGGCTAAGAGTGTCGATCATCCGCTGCTGTTCCAACTCTATGTGCGCAGCGACCGCGCGTGGATGCGCGGCTTTCTCAATCGAGCCAAGGCGGCCGGTTATCGCGCGATTTGCGTGACAGTGGATCGTGCGTATTACAGCCGCCGCGAACGCGACATCATCAATCAATATCTCCAGCGAGCCGATTCGGGCGACCCGCGTCATCAGGCCAGCCTGACGTGGGACGACTGCGCGTGGATCAAGCAGCACACCAAACTGCCGCTGATATTGAAGGGCATCGCCACGGCCGAGGATGCAAAGCTTGCGGTGCAGATCGGTGCGGATGTGGTGTATGTGTCGAACCACGGTGGGCGCCAACTGGATCATGGGCTGGGCACTATCGAAACGCTGCCGGAAGTGGTCGCCGCGGTAAACGGCAAAGCCGAAGTGCTGTGGGACGGCGGCGTGACGCGCGGCACCGACGTGGTGAAGGCGATAGCGCTCGGCGCAAAAGCCGTGGGCGTGGGCAAGCTGCAAGGCTGGGCGCTGGCAGCGGGGGGCGAGCAAGGCATCGTGCGCATGTTCGAATTGCTGGCACAGGAAATCCACACCACATTGGGTCTGATGGGTGTGAAGTCATTGAAGGAACTCGATCCCTCATGGGTGCGACCGGCGATGCATACCGGCAAATTCGGTGTCACGTGCAACTATCCGGTGTTCGACGAAACATTCAATAAATAATCACTATCCCATGACGCCGCCGGTCTCGATTAGTGCCTTGTTGCTGTTGGCTTTATACGCCGGCGCACTTCACGCCCAGTCTTACCCCGCCAAGCCCATACGTTTCGTGGTGCCGGTGGTAGCAGGCGGGTCGAACGATATCTTCGCGCGGCTGTTGGGTGAGCGCCTGCGCGAGCGCTGGGGGCAGCCGGTGGTGGTGGACAATCGCGCCGGGGCGGGGCAGATGATCGGCTCGGATCACGTGGCGAAAGCAGCACCCGATGGTTACACCATGCTGGTGCCCACCGGCACCTACACCACCAGCGCCGCCATGCAAACCAAACTGCCGTTTGACGCAGTGAACGATCTCACTGGCGTGGTGATGATCGGCGAAGGGCCGTTCATGCTGGCGGTGCATCCGTCGCTGCCGGTGAAAAGCGTCAAGGAGTTGATCGCGCTGGCGCGTAACCGCCCCGGCGACATCAGCTACTCCACCGCTGGTGGCGGCAGCATTGTGCATTTCGCCACGGAGTCGTTTGCCTCGGCCGCCCATATCAAGGTGTTGCACGTGCCCTACAAAAGTGGTGTGCCGGCGATGACGGCAGCGGTGGGCGGCGAAGTGCAAATGCTCATCATCAGCATGCCCGCGGTGTGGCCGCACACCAAAAGCGGTCGCATGCGCGGCCTGGCGGTGACCAGCGCCAAGCGTTCGGATTTCGTGCCGGACCTGCCCGCGCTGGCCGAAACGCTGCCCGGCTACGTGGCGGTGCAATGGTGGGGCGTGTTAGCACCGGCCAAAACATCGCCCGACATTGTGAACCGTATGCATGGCGAGCTGACTCGCATACTCGCCTCAGACGACATGAAGCCGCGACTCGCCGATCAGGCCGCCAGCCTGTCGCCGATGAGCGCGGAAGCCTTCACACGGTTTTTCCGTGACGAAATCGCCAAGTGGCGCAAGGTGGTGAAGGCGCTTAACCTGCAAGCGTGAGTGGCTGGCTGAGCACGGGATGATCCGTAAAAAAGGCGCTGCCCGGACACAGCGCAGCGTGCCTGTCGCGACATAGGGTGCGGCTTCGGATACGTTGCCAAAGTTGATGGTGGTGTGGCCACCCATCAGCGCGATGGTGGCCGGCCCGCCGCGAATGGCACGATGAAGCGCACCTGTTAGAGGGGTAGGTTTGCGCGTGCGCGGTGGCGGCGAGCAGCCTGCTCGTCACTCGGCAGATTTATTGTAAGTATTTGTTTTTAAAAATATTTTTATTATCTCTGTAAAAAAAGCGCGGGCCTATAAAAACC
This sequence comes from Bordetella parapertussis, assembly GCA_945865805.1. Classification (GTDB taxonomy): domain Bacteria; phylum Pseudomonadota; class Gammaproteobacteria; order Burkholderiales; family SG8-41; genus UBA5216. Next base: position 9,442 of record CAMBGJ010000076.1, on the reverse strand, counting down.
TCAGGCCCGCGCGGTTCGTAACGTGCGGCAGCGTTTATTGCACTTTGATGCCGCGCTCGTTGACCACTTTTGTCCAACGCTCAAACTCGCTGCGGATGCGCTGGTTGAATTTAGCCGGGGTGCCGCCAGTGGCCATCATGCCTTGCGAATCGAGATTTTTCTTCATCTCCGGCTCGGTGAGTATCTTGTTGATGGCGGCGTTCAGCGCATCGACGACAGGTTGCGGCGTGTTGCGTACCGCCATCGCGCCGAACCACAGTTCGACGGCGTAGCCGGGCAGTGTCGCGCCCACCGTCGGCACGTTGGGCAGGGCAAACCACGGCTTTTCGGTAGTCACCGCCAGCGCGCGTAGCTTGCCGGTGGCCACATGCGGCACGATGGGCAGGAGGCTGCCGACGATGATCGGCGCTTGCCCGGCCAGCAAATCGGTCATCGCAGCACCCGTGCTCTTGTAATGCACGCCAACCATTTTGGTGCCGGTCATGCTGAGCAGCAACTCGGTGGCCATGTGCGTGAGGCCGCCCACGCCGCTGGTGGCGTACGTGAGATCACCAGGCTTGGCCTTGGCCAGCGCGATGAATTCCTTGGTGGTTTTCGCCGGGATCGACGGATGAATCGTCAGCACGAACGGGGTGATGCCGAATTCAGCCACGCCGGGCAACGAATTGACCGGGTCGAACGCGGGCTTATGCGTCGCGGCCGAGGCGGAAAAACTGCCCGACACCATGAGTATTGTGTAGCCGTCCGCCGGTGAGCGTGCGGCAATCTCCATGCCGACGATACCGCCGGCGCCTGCGCGGTTGTCAACGATGAACTGTTGTTTGAACATTTCGGTGAGCTTGGCGGAAACTTGGCGTGCGGTGATGTCGCTGCCGCCGCCGGGGGCGAAGGGCACGATCACCCGCACGGCTTTGGTGGGCCAGTTCTGCGCGGCGGCGAGCGTGGGACATAACGCGGCTGCCAGGGTGAGCGCCACAGCGGTTACGCTGCGCTTGACGGACAGGGAAGGGGTGAACGGCATGGTGATGCTCCTCGTAGTTGTTGTGTGGGTATTCTAACGGGCTAACGCTGGGGCGGGTTGACTCGGCGTGGGTGCGTCTGCCTTTTGGGGTGAAACTATGCGATATTTCGCAGGAATGACAGGGAACGATATTCACCGCGTGCGCCAGCGATGAATGCGTATTGAAACCCAAGCACTTAAAGCATCGCATTCAGACACAAAGCCAGCCATGACCCAAACCCCTAAAGAATTCCGCGTAATGAGCTCCGGTGCCTTCGGCCCGGCTTACCTTTCACTCATCCCCGAACTGCACCGTCTGACCGGCAAGACCATCGTCACCGCGTCCACCTCGCTGGGTTCCGGCGAAAACACGCTGGAGAAGCGCTTGCAACGCGGCGAAGTGGTGGATATTGTGATCGTTGCCGAGGCGTTGTTACGCCAATTCATCGGCGACGGGCTGGTGCTGGCCGCAGGCAGTGCGCCGCTGGCGCGTTCCAGCATAGGCCTCGCGGTGCGGGCCGGCGCGCCCAAGCCTGATATCAGCACCGCTGATGCCCTGCGTGACACGCTGTTAAAAGCCAAATCCATCGGCTACTCCGCCAGCGTCAGTGGCCAATATCTCACCACGCAACTGGTGCAACGCCTGGGCATCGCGAATCAGGTGCTGGGCAAATGCCAGGTCGTCGCGGGCGGCGTGGGTGTGGTGGTGGCGCGCGGCGAACTGGAAATCGCCGTGCAGCAAATGAGTGAGCTGCTGCCAGTGGCGGGCCTCGCGCATATCACTCCATTTCCGCCCGAAGTGCAGATCGTGTCAGTGTTTTCGGCGGGGGTGGTGGCGAGTTGCCCGGATATGGCGATGGCGCGCGAGGTGATACGGTTTTTGGCGGGGCCGGGGGCGGCGAGCGCGGTCGTTAAGAGCGGGTTGACGCCCGCCGCCTGAACGCTCCGCCGGGTGACTATCGCGGCTTTTTCAAAAACGCCGCGTTCACACAATTCACCAGCTTGTTGTCTTTCAAATACCAGCAAGCTGTCTGCGCGGCCTTGGTGCGCAAATCAACCAGGCTGTCCGGGCTGTAGAAGCCGGAGTGCGGCCCCATCAGCACGCGGCCTTTGAGCCACGGTTCGTTGGCTTGCCAGGCTTTGACCAGCGGGTCGGCGAGGGTGGCGGGTTCGCTGGGTAGCACGTCGAGGCCCACGGCTAACAGGCGATTGCTTTTCAAACCTTCGAGCAATGCGCCAGTGTCGCAGATGGGGCCGCGTGCGGTGCTGATGAGATACGCACCGGGTTTGATTTTCGACACCGCATCAGCGTTGATCATCTGGTTGGTTTCGGGGGTGAGCGGCGCGTGGATGGTGATCACGTCCGCCACCTTGAGCAGGTCTTCGAGGGTGTTGGCGCGGGTGAAGCCGAACGACAGTTCTGCACCAATGGAAAGCTGCGGGTCGTAAAACACCACGTTCATGCCGAAGGCGCGGGCACGCAGCGCGGAGGCGGTGCCAATGCGGCCCATGCCGATCACGCCGTAGGTCGCACCGCGCAGGCGTCGTGCGGTGACGTTGTGCGTGTGCGTCCACGCGGAGGGGTCTAGCCGCAGCGAGGCGTCGTAGATGGCGGTGCCGCGCGCGAACGCCAGCATCATGGCCACGGCGGTGTCGGCGACTTCGGTGGTGCCGTAGTCGGGCACGTTGCACACGGCAATGCCGGCCGCACCCAAAAGCTCAAGATCGCAGTTGTCGTAGCCCACGCCATTGCGCACGATGATGCGGCATTTTTTCAGATGCGGTGCCACGGTTTTATCCATCTGGATGCGTGCCACCACGATGCCGTCGCAGTCTTCCCACGCCTTGAGGTCGATGGCCTCGAAGCTGGCTTTGCGCGGATTCACCAGCGTGACATCAGCGCCGAAGACTTTGGCTTCGAGATCGAGTTGTTCGGAACGGCTGTCGGGGTAGAGCATGTTGAACGGCATGAAGGTTCCTTCCTAATATTTAAAAAATTCAATTAAAACAAATAGTTACGTATTTACCTATGCGTGATGCCAGTCTCGCAGCGCCGTCATTGTAGCGGCGGGGGCGTGGGTTGTGATGTTTCTTGCACGCTTCTACAATGCAACGCTGGATAAAAAACCTACGAGGGGGACGTTCGATGGCACAAAAAATCACCGCCACGTTGACGGTCAACGGTCAGCGTCAGTCGATCACGGCGGCAGCCGATACGCCATTGCTGTGGGTGTTGCGCGAGCAGCTCAAGCTAACGGGTACCAAGTTCGGCTGCGGCGCCGGACAGTGTGGTGCCTGCACCGTGCATCTGAATGGGCAGCCGGTGCAATCATGTCTGCAAACCTTGCAGGATGTGGCGGGTAAAAACGTGACCACCATCGAAGGTTTGTCGAAGGACAGCAGCCATCCGCTGCAAAAAGCGTGGATCGCCGAGCAGGTGCCGCAGTGCGGCTATTGCCAATCGGGGCAGATCATGCGTGCGGCGGGTTTGCTGAAAGAGACGCCGCGGCCCACGCGCGAGCAGATCGTTGACTACATGAGTCCGAATATTTGTCGCTGCGGCACGTATGCGCGTATTACGCGGGCGATTGAGCGTGCGGCGAAGGAGATGGTGTGATCATGGAAAAGAAAATATATGAAGAAACGTCTGCGTCTGCTTCCCTCACCCCAACCCCTCTGTTCCGCGCTCAGTGTTCCCTGATCCCGGAGGGAGAGGGGCTTTTAACGCGCCGTCAGTTCATGGTGGGCGCGGCAGGCATGACGTTTGGCGTCGCGGCGGGCGTGCCGGCGATATGGCGTGGTGAAGCGCAGGCGCAGAACACGCGCGTCAAGATGAACAACTGGGTGACGTTGCACACGGACGGTACGGTGACGATCATGTCGCCGGCCTCCGAAATGGGGCAGGGCTCGCTGACGGCGCTGCCGCGCATTTTGGCTGACGAGATGGATGCAGACTGGGCGAAGGTCAAGATTGATGCATCGGCAGTGAGCGATCCGGTGTTCGGCAATCCGGGACGGGGCTTTCACCAGTACACTGCGGGCAGCGCCACGGTGACGGGCTACTTCAACAATCTGCGGCAGTTCGGCGCGCAAGTGCGGCAGGTGCTGATGGATAACGCCGCGCAGCGCTGGGGCGTGCCGGTGGCGGAAACGACCACACAGCCCGGCGTGGTGCTACATCTGAAATCCGGCCGACGGTTGACGTATGGCGAGATTGCCGCGTTCGCGAAAATTCCCGCCGAGGCGCCGCAGGTGGTGGTGGAGCCGGTAGCGACCGCCGAGTTTCATTTGATCGGCAAGGACATTCCGCGTGCGGATGTCGAGGGCAAGCAGAACGGTTCCCTTAAATACAGCATCGATGTGCAGGTGCCGGGGATGATTTACGGCGCGATCCTGCGTGAGCCGGTGGAAGGTGCTGGCGTGGCGACAGTGGATGACGCTGCCGCGCGCGCGGTGGATGGCGTGATCCGTATCGTGCCGCTTAAAAACGGTGTCGGCGTATTGGCGGAAAATCCGTGGGCTGCGTTTCAGGGGCGTAAAGCGCTCAAGGTAGTATGGGGCGCGAAGGCGCAGGGCGCGGGCTTTTCCACCAGCGGCGGCTTTGAAAAATTTTCCGCGATCGCGAAAGACCCGGCGCATCCGGTGATCGATTGGGAGAAGCAGGGCGACGCGGCGGGCAAACTGAAAAGTGCGGCCACGATCGTCGAGGCCGAGTACTGCTCGGATTATGCGTATCACGGACAGATGGAGCCGCTGAATTCCGTTGCGGCGGTTTCACCCGCCGGTGATGCGGTGGAACTTTGGTGCGGCGTGCAAAGCCAGACCATCGCGGTGACCGTGGCGGCGCAGGCGCTGGGCATTGCCGAATCGAAAGTGAAATTCAATCACCATCTGCTCGGCGGCGGCTTTGGCCGACGCGGCAATCGCGATGCCGATTTCGTGCTCGATTCGGTGCTGCTGTCCAAGGCGGCGGGCAAGCCCGTAAAAGTGATGTGGACGCGCGAGGACGATGTTCATTCCGGGCGCTTCCGTCCGCTGTATGTGAACCGCCTGCGTGCCGGGCTGGATGCGTCGGGCAATATTGCCGGCTGGCATCATCGCGGCGTGTGCGATCACGTGATGGCGTTCATGGACCCGGTGCGTTACAAGGCGGTGAAGGGGCGCGACGGCATTGCGCTCTCCGGCATCAACATCCGCTCGTATGAAATTGCCGATCGTCTGGCCGAGGGCGTGCTGGTGCATACCGGCATGCGCACCAACCCGCTGCGCGGTATTGGGTTGACCGCCAACAGCTTTGCCACCGAAGTGTTCATCGATGAACTCGCGGCAAAGGCGGGCACGGATCCCGTGGCGTTTCGTCTGGGGCTGCTAAAGAAGCAGCCACGCGCGCGTTATGTCATTGAGGAAACCGCGAAGATGGCTGACTGGCGGCGCAAGCGCCCAGGACGTGGCTTGGGACTGGCCTATGTGGATTACTCCGGCACGCACGTGGCGGGCATCGCCGAAGTGTCGGTGGACAAGAACACCGGCGCGATCAAGGTGCATGAGTTCTGGTGCACGATTGATTGCGGCGTGGCGGTGCATCCCGATAACGTGATCGCGCAAACCGAAAGCTCGATTGTCTACGGCCTGGGGTTGGCGTTAAGTGAGCGCATCAGCATCCAGAACGGCGCGGTGGAGCAATCGAACTTTTTTGACTACCACGTGCCGCGCATGCGCGACGTGCCGCAGATGCATATCAAGTTGGTGCAGACAAAAAATCATCCGACCGGTGCCGGGCAAATGGCGGTGCCGCTGGTGCCCTCGGCGATTTCGAATGCGGTGTTTCAGTTGACCGGCGTGCGCCTGCGGCAACAGCCGATGCTGGCAGGACGGGTGAAAACCGCGTTGCTGGCGGGTGAAGATCAGTTCGAATAAAAGTCAATAAAAACAAATACTTAGGTTAATTTGATGCAGATTTCGCCGATGCACACAGATTAACCCCGAACTTCGGGGAGTTAATTTAATCGGTGTAATTCTGTGAAATCCGCGTCAAAAAAAGAGGTTCGCAGTTAATGACGCAAAGGGTGAAAGTGACGCTGACGGTCAACGGCGCGCAGCGCGAAGTGGCGGCCCATCCTGAATTTGTCGCTGCGGGTCTTACTACCGCAATATCGCAGCGATAGAGCGTGTAGCCAGAGAAACTTAAATCGCATGGGACGTCGTGATTTTCTCAAGCGCACGGGACTGACGCTGGGTTTTTTGGCGGCACCGGGCGCACTGCTGCGCGTGGTGGACGCCCACGCCTGCGGCGAAGAAGGCGATGTCGATCTTAATGCCTGGGTGCATATCTCCAACAGCGAGAACACCATCACCATCAAATGCCCGGCGGCGGAAATGGGGCAGGGTATTTACACCGCGATACCGCTGCTGGTGGCGGAAGAACTGGACGCGGATTGGCGCACCATACGCGTGGAGCAGGCACCGGCGGACAAGGCCTTCGCCAACCCGGATCTGCTACAGGCGCAGGGCGTGGGTGGTAGCCGCTTTCATCAAGGTTACTGGCGCATTGTTCGGCTGGCAGGGGCGCAAGCGCGCGCAATTTTGATCGCCAATGCGGCGCGTGTATGGGGCGTGGCGGTCGCCGAATGTGCCACCGAACCCAACAACGTGGTGCATGCTGCGTCGGGCCGCAAGCTGAGTTATATGGATGTGGCCAAGCTGGAAAGCGTGACGCTGGACGTGCCGCTACTCACCGAAAAAGACTTGAAGCCGACGGCGCAATGGCGGTTGCTGGGCCGCGACGTGCAACGGCTGGACGTTCCGCTCAAGGTGACGGGGCGCGCACGCTACGGCATCGACGTGCAGATACCCGGCATGTTGTATGCCTCGATCCTGCGTTCACCGGTGGTGACGCTGCCGCACCCGCTCTATGGGGATGGCGCGGAAAACGGGCCGCTGAAAGTCGATAGCGCCGAAACGCTGAAAATCGAAGGCGTGGTGAAGGTGGTCGAGTTGCCGCACGCCGTGGCTGTTGTCGGCATCGACTACTGGGCCACCGTGCTGGGCAAACGCGCGTTGAAAGTCGACTGGAAACAAGGCTCGCTGGCGTCGCAATACGACAGCGAGGCGAAAAAGCGCGAGTGGGCCGCCATTGCTGCTGATCGCGCGCAAAAAGGCCGCACCATCGGCAATGTCGGTGATTTTGATGCGGCGTTCAAAGCGGCCGCGCACACCATCACGGCGGATTACGTCACCGACCATGCGCATCATGCTTGCATGGAGCCGTTTAACGCCACTGCATCGATGATGCACGATGATTTGGAACTGTGGGCACCCACGCAAGGGCAAACCGGGGCGCAGCAGGCGTGCGCAAAGGTAACCGGCCTCGCCGAAGACAAAATCCGCGTGCATACCACCTTTCTCGGCGGCGGTTTCGGCGCGAAGACCGAGCAGTTGCCCAATGCCGAAGCGGCGATGCTCAGCAAGATCATGGATAAAGCCGTAAAAGTGATCTGGAGCCGCGAAGACGACCTGCAGCACGGCGCTTATCGTCCATTGAGTGCGCAGCACCTGGATGCGGCGATATCCGCCGCTGGAAAACTCGTCGGCTGGAGTCACCGGCTGGTGGCGGATTCGGTGCTGGCGCGCGCGCGTAAAGCGGCGTGGGATCAAAACCCCGGCGTGGATGGCAAGGTCGCGGTAGGCATGACACAGCCGTATGGCATCCCCAACCGGCAGCAGGAATACGTGCATCAATCCGGCGGCGTGCCGGTGGGTTACTGGAACGCGGTGGGCAGTGGCTTCACGATTTTCGCGGTGGAATCGTTCATCGACGAAATCGCCGCGAAGCTCGGCAAAGACCCGCTGCAATGGCGCATCGAGCTGTTGACCGATGCGCGAGCCAAGGCGGTGCTGGAACTCGTGCGCAAGCTGTCGGATTGGGATCGCAAGCGCGAAGGCACGGCGCTGGGCGTGGCGTATAACCACGGTGGTTCCGGTCAGGGGGCAGATCGCCGAAGTGGTGGAGATATCGCTGGATCGTGCTACGGGCGCGATCAAAGTGCTCAAGGTATGGGCCGTCGCCGATATCGGTGTTGCGATGCAGCCGGGCCACCTGCGCCAGCAACTCGAAACCGGTATTATCTGGGGCCTGTCGGCGGCGTTACGTGAACGCGTGACCATCATGGCTGGCGTGGTTCAGCAATCGAACTTTAGCGATTACGCCGTGTTGCGCATGAATGAGATGCCAGACATCCGCATTGAACTGTTGCCCAGCGCGGCGGGGCAACAGTTCAGCGCCGGGCAAATCGCCGCTTTACCGCAAGCGCCGATGGCACCGGCGATTGCGAACGCGGTGTATCGGCTGAAGGGCGCAAGATTACGTGCCATGCCGATATTGCCGGCGCAGGTCAAATTGGCGTTGGGTTTGGTGGAAGGACAGGGACGGACCAGCGTGGCGTGATTGAAATGTTGAAATGTTGAAATGTTGAAATGTTGAAATGTTGAAATGGCTGCTGGTAAACAGCGGCATCTTTTTGGGGAGAGTGACAGCATGAGAGCATCGGGTTTCAAGAGGTGGGTGTGCGCGGCGGCGTTGCTTGCCGGTGGTTTCCTGAGCAGTTGCGCGAACGTGCCACGCACGCTGGAACAGTACAACGCGCGGGAGGCCGAATCCAGCAACATAGCGCTGCTGGGGCACGTTGATTTGCACGTGCGTAGCGCGTATCACCCGGAGATCAAGCAGCAGGGCAAGCGCTGGATAGCCTATGTCGGCCATCACGGCGGCGTGGCCAAGGTAAATCCGTTAAACGGCCGCACGGAATTCAACGGCACTTCCATTGTCGATGTGACCGATCCCAAGGCGCCGAAAATCCTTTTTCACATTCCCGGTCAGGAAGGTGGCACGGAATCCAGCGGCGCGCAGATGGTGCGCATTTGCGGTGGCAACCAGTTACCCAAGGCGGACAAGAGCAAGTTTTATATGCTGCGCTCGTTCGGCAATTCCGCACATGAAATCTGGGATGTGACGGTTCCTGAAAACCCGGTCATTGTAAGTACGCCTGTGCGCGGTTTGCGCGATACGCATAAGAATTTCTGGGAGTGCGACACCGGCATCGCCTATTTGATTTCGGGCGTAAAAGGCTGGCGCACGCGACGCATGATGCAGGTGTACGACCTGTCTGATCCGGCAAAGCCTGTGCATATCCGTGATTTTGGCTTGGTGGGGCAGGAGCCGGGTTCAAAGAATCCGCTGCCGGACAATCAGTATCAAATGCATGGCGCGATTTCGACCGGCGTCAAAGGCAATCGCATCTAGCCCGAATGTTGCACAAACAATCGGATCTCAAGCATTTGACGGAATGTGGAATTGAAATCACAGCATTTCAGAACGACAAGCGCAGTCTCCCCTACCCATTAAGTCGGAAGGCGGCAGCGGGGTTGAGCGGTGATTGGGAAGGA
>CAMBGJ010000075.1 GCA_945865805.1 Bordetella parapertussis | reverse complement strand
CATTACCGACATGCTGGGCGGTTTTTCCTACACAGAAAACCTGTCGCTGTTTATGGAAAAGGTGCTGGGTTTTCTCGCCTTGAACGGCAGTTTTTATACTATTCTGCAAGATGTGCACTCTGAATCCGGGGTCAATAGCCCCTACTATCCGAATGCGCGATACCTGACCGAAATAGTCAACGCCGACGCGTCCGAAATGAAAGTTTGCGCCTGGCTTAAGCGTATCGGCTGTGTGGAAGTCACATGCGAATTAAGGCCCGGATGGAAACCGCCGGTTGAGGTCTATCGCGTGCATAAAGTCTGCAATGATGTCACTGTGCCTGCGCTGTTACCCATACACTTCGAGGCAGGCACGCCTCCCGAACGGCGTTTTCGAGTCGCGAATCCGCTACCGGGAACCCCGGCGTTACCGGATCAGAACCGCGTAACGCGATAACATCTAAACGGCGGGGGCTGGGGTAAGCAGGTGCAGTATATCCAGCGGCGTTTCGACCACGGCATCAGCGCCCCAGTTGGTGGGATCGCTACCGTTCAGGTAGCCGTAACGCACGGCAACGGTTTTCATGCCGGCTGCACGTCCGGCCTGGATGTCGCGTTCGTCGTCGCCGACGTAGAGGCAGGCGGAAGGTTCGATGTTGATGAGTCGCGCGGCCGCGTAGAGCGGCTCAGGATGCGGTTTCATCTTGCCGGTGGTGTCGCCACCGATGACGCAGGCGGCGCGAGTGTCATAGCCGAGCAGTTTCATTAAGGGCAGGGCGAAACGTTCGGCTTTGTTGGTGACGATGCCCCAGGTGAGTGCGCGTGCTTCCAGCGCATCGACTAGCGCTGCCATGCCATCGAACAGACGGGTTTCACGGCACAGGTTGGCTTCGTAAAGATTGAGGAATTCTTCGCGCATTGCCGCGAAATCGGCGTGTGCCGGCGTGATGTGGAAGCCCGCGCCGAGCAAGCCGCGTGCGCCGGAGGAGGTGACGGGGCGCGTTTTTTCTTCCGGCACGGGTGGCAGGTTGCGCGCCGTGCGCATCAGGTTGACGGCGTAGCCCAGGTCCGGCGCGGTATCGGCGAAGGTGCCGTCGAGGTCGAAGAGTACTGCCTTGGTTAGGATCGTCATTTAGTGGTGTGCAGCAGGTAATTGACGCTGGCATCACGCTCGAGGGCGTAACGCTGGGTGAAGGGGTTGTAGGTCATGCCGGTGAGTCCGCCGATATGTAATTGCGCCTGGCGGCACATCGCGGCGAGTTCGGAGGGTTTGATAAAGCGTGCGTAATCGTGGGTGCCGCGTGGTAGCAGGCGCAATATGTATTCCGCGCCGATGACGGCGCACAGATACGATTTGGGATTGCGGTTGATGGTGGAAAAGAAAACGTGGCCGCCGGGTTTGACTAGTGCTGCGCAGGCAGCGACAGTAGCCGCCGGGTCGGGCACGTGTTCGAGCATTTCCATGCAGGTGACGGCATCGAATGACGCGGGGCGTTCGCGTGCGAGGTCTTCGGCGGAAATCTTGCGATAGGTGACTTGTTGGCCCGATTCGAGCAAATGCAATTCGGCCACCTTGAGCGGCTTTTCCGCGAGATCGATACCGGTGACGATGGCGCCGCGTGCGGCCATGCTTTCGGACAAAATGCCACCGCCACAGCCTACGTCAAGTACTTGTTTTTGTTGAAGTTTTAGAAGGTTGTCGATGTAATCGAGCCGTAGCGGGTTAATCTCGTGCAGCGGCTTGAATTCGCTGTTTGGGTCCCACCAGCGATGGGCGAGTTCGCTGAATTTTTCCAGTTCCAGCGGATCGGCGTTGGCGGTATTTGCGGTATTGGTCATGTGTGCGGCTGGGCGATTTTGCTGCGCCAGAAATTCGCGCGCGCGGTGATATCGGCGGCATCCAGGCTGGTAAGCTGGCCCTGGTTCACGCGCAGTACGCCGTCTACCCAGACGTGGCTCACGTGTTCGCGGCCTGCGGCATAGGCGATATGCGACAGCGGGTGATAGCAGGGTGCCAGTTCCAGTGCGCCTAAGTTGATCGCGGTGATGTCGGCGCGTTTACCTTTTTCGAGCGAGCCGATTTTTTTATCCAGACCGAGCGCGCGCGCGGCGTTGATCGTGGCCATTTCCAGCGCCTGCCGTGCGGGTATCGCGGCGGCATCGTTGGCGCCGAGTTTGCCGAGCAATGCCGCAAGACGCAATTCAGCCAACATATCGAGCCGGTTATTGCTGGCCGCGCTGTCGGTGCCGATGCCCACGTTCACGCCCGCCTGCATGAGTGTGTGTATGGGTGCTACGCCGCTCGCGAGTTTGAAATCGGACGTAGGACAATGCGCGACGTGACAGCCTTGTTCGGCGAGCAGTGAAATTTCTTCGGGCGTGAGATGCACGGCGTGCACCGCAATCAAATTGGGGCCGAGCAGCCCCAGATTTTTCAGCCGTTGCAGCGGACGCATGCCGTGCGCCTTGAGGCTTTCGCGAATTTCGTCCTGCGTCTCGTGCAGGTGGGTATGCACCGGCACATCGAGTTCGGCCGCGTAGATGGCGATGCGCTCGAAGGTGGCGTCACTCACGGTGTACGGTGCGTGGGGCGCGAGGCAAAACGTGAGCAGGTGTTCATCGCGCAGGGTGTCGCGCAGCGCCATGCCCTTGCTTAAATAATCCGTGGCGTCGCTGGCGTAAGCCGAGGGAAACTCCACCGCGATCATGCCGATGACCGCGCGCATGCCGGCCTGAAGTGCTGCTTGCGCCACGGCGTCCGGGAAAAAATACATATCGTTAAAACAGGTGACGCCGCCGCGCAGCATTTCCGCGCAGGCCAGCAGCGCGCCGTCGTGCACGAAATCTGCGTTGACTACGCGCGATTCGGTTGGCCAGATGTGATGTTGCAGCCACGCCATCAGCGGCAAGTCGTCGGCCATGCCGCGCATTAAGGTCATCGCGGTGTGCGTGTGTAGATTGATCAGGCCGGGAATGACGGCGTGATCCGGCAGGTCAATAACCTGCGCGCCGGGATAACGTTGGGCGGCGGCACTAGCGGGCAGGACATCCACAATCTCGCCACCCGTGATGGCGACAGCATGATGTTTCAGCACGGCGTCCTGCGGCAACACGGGTATGACCCAGCGTGCGGCGATCAGGGTGGTGTCTGACATTGTGATTAAGTGTAAACCATGCAGGCAAAAAAAGCCCTGCCGAAGCAGGGCTTTGATTTGGCGCCTAACGCTTAGGGCTTCGGCTTCGCTGCCGGTTTGGCCTCAGGCTTGGCTTCCGGCTTCGCTGCGGGTTTGGGTTGCGGCATTGCGGTGCCGACAATCTCAACCGTAACGCGGCGGTTCGGGCCCAAGCACTCGATCAACTGTTTACGGTTCATCTTGTTATCGCAGAACTTGGTCACCGGGATCGGCTGTTTCGGGCCTTTGCCTTCCCAGAAGATCAGTTTCGGATCAACGCGCTCTGCATTAACCAGGTGATCCTTGGCCACTACCGCACGTTGCTCAGAGAGTTTCATGTTGTAGGGGATGCTGCCCAAGCGGTCAGAATGGCCAGTAACCACCACTGCGCCGAAATTAACTTGGGTACGCTGTTTGTTGGCTTTACGCAGATTGCCCAAGAATGCGCCCAGTTCCTTCTTGTTGTCATCCGTCAGTTCAGCTTTATCGAACGGAATGTTTTGCAGTTCGATCTTCTCGGTGATGTTGAGCGGAGCAGGTTTTTTCGGCTTGGCTGCAGGCTTGGCTTCCGGCTTGGCTGCAGGCTTGGCTGCAGGCTTTTTGGGCGGCGGCGCAACTGCTGCTTTAACCGCAGGCTTGGGCGCTGTTGCATCGCCGCAACCTACGATGCCACGTGCCGGAGTCCAATCCTGTGCACGCACGCAAGTTGCGTAACCTTGGGCCATGACCACTTGGCCACTGCTATCCATCAAATACGCCGGGCGATCTACATACTGAGGGCCACCCATGCCAGAACAGCCGGCAATAGTTGCAAACGCGACACCCGCCAAACTAACTTTAAATACGGAACTCATGATTTTTGATCCTCCTGTTTTACGCTGAGAAATTAGGGTGCCGCACCACACAAATCATACTGGTAACCGAAAAACTGTCTCCCACTACATCCCCAAACCGAACTTGGTTACCAAGTATCACTAGAAAAATATCACAACCGTGATGGTATAGCAAACCGTGGGTTGAATGATATCACGGAACTAATTGAAAAAACACCAAGTTTTGTAGCGGAAAAGAAACGCCGCACCTGGCCGTGTGGCGTTTTAGCTGAATCGCACAAAAATACGGACTTATTTTGCAGGTTTTACCGGGGCTTTGGCACTGGGTGCGGCTTTCGCACCCGCCTTCGCCTTCGGTTTTGCCGTCGGTTGCGCACTCGGCACCGGCGCAGCTTTGATGGCGAGTGCTTCGCTGCTGCCGACCTCGATGTCCACGCGCCGATCCGGCTGCAAGCAGGCGCGAATCGATGCGCGCGTCATTTTCGGCCCTCTGCAATCGCCAGCCTTGGTAACCGGTTGCGATTTGCCCTTGCCCACAGCAGAGATGCGCGCCACGTCAAGGCCTTTGCCGCCGAGGTATTTTTTGACCGCTTCCGCACGGCGCTCCGAGAGGCGCTGGTTGTAACGTACGCTGCCGATACGATCGGTGTGTCCCGTGGCCAGTATGGCGTCAAATGGCTTACCACTCAGGGCGCTGGCGAGTTCGTCGAGCTTTTTCATGCCCTCGGGCTTGAGCGTGGCTTTGTCGAAATCGAATAACGCATCAGCCGAGAAGGTGAATTTCTGTGCGGGCGCCGCAGGTGCCGGTGCGGGTGGTGGCGTCACAACTTTGGGTGCGGGTGCGGCCGCTTTCGGCGGCGGCGCGACGGGCGGTTTTTCTGCGGGTTTTGGCACCAGATCGGGATCGCATTCGACGATGGCGCGCGCGGGCGTCCAGTCGCTGGTGCGAACGCACGCGTCATAACCGAGCGAACGCACCACGGCGTTGTTGCCAGCGGTGTCCGCAAGGTAGCCCTGATTACGGAAGTTGCCGGGGGCTGGCGTCGGCGCGTTCGAGCAACCAGCCATGGCGGCGGCGGTCGCAAACGCCATAAGTGTTTGTTTTAACTGCATTTTCAACTCCAGTCGTCGGGGTATTTTGGTGCGGTACGCGGGGCCAACACATGCGATTGCTGCTGGCGCGTGATATTGGGGTTCTATTGGGGCGCTACTGAGTGCTGATTGCTGATGGATGTTGATGGGCGATTTGCTGCGTAGGTGCGCCGCCTTGGCGCTATGGCGTGCGCCAAGGCGTGTGAGTTAAAAGTATAGCATAGCGACCCCCTGCGGCCAGCAGTCGGCGGTATGGCGCTGTGGCACGCCGAAGACGGGATTTGCCGGGCACACAGCCTGCCCAAAAAGCCGGATACGCCGCGCGCCATTGCGGCGCTGCATTCACGCAGCGCGGGCCTGGAATAGCGACGTCTGACGCGCTGCCGCATGCTAAAATCTTACGATTTAGCCGCCCGCGCACAGCCTCCGTATGGATTTACGGTGCTTATTACGCTGTCTATCAGGATATTCCTGAGCTTTCGCGGGCGCAATTTTAGAGTAAAGCCCCATAAATGGATCAATTCGCCAAAGAAACCATCCCGGTCAGTCTGGAAGAAGAAATGCGTCGTTCGTACCTCGATTACGCCATGAGCGTGATCGTCGGGCGTGCGTTGCCCGATGTGCGGGACGGTCTGAAACCGGTGCATCGCCGCATTTTGTTCGCGATGCATGAATCGAACACCACCTGGAACCGTTCCTACGTGAAATGCGCGCGGGTGGTGGGTGACGTGCTGGGTAAATACCATCCGCACGGCGACTCGGCGACGTACGAAGCGCTGGTGCGCATGGCGCAGGATTTCTCCATGCGTTACCCGCTGATCGATGGCCAGGGCAACTTCGGTTCGGTCGATGGCGATTCTGCGGCGGCGTATCGTTATACCGAGTGCCGCCTTGAACGTATTACCTCGGAATTGCTGGCTGATATCGACATGGAAACCGTCGATTTCACGCCCAATTACGACGGCAAAGAGAACGAACCGGTGGCGTTGCCGGCGCGCGTGCCGAATCTGCTGGTGAACGGCTCGTCGGGTATCGCGGTGGGTATGGCGACCAACATTCCGCCGCACAATTTGAGCGACGTGATCGACGCCTGCCAGTTGCTGCTGAAAAATCCGGATACCGATATCGAAGCGCTGATTGAGATCGTGAAAGCGCCGGATTTCCCCACGCACGGCATCATCTATGGCATCGAGGGCGTGAAGGAAGGCTACCGCACCGGGCGCGGGCGCGTGATCATGCGCGCACGCACGCACTTTGAAGAAACCGAAAAAGGCGGGCGCGTCGCTCTCATCATCGACGAGCTGCCGTACCAGGTGAATAAAGCCAACCTGCTGATGAAAATCGGCGAGCTGGTGCGCGAGAAACGCATCGAAGGCATTTCCGATATCCGCGACGAATCGGATAAATCGGGTATGCGCGCGGTGATCGAATTGAAGCGCGGCGAAGTGCCGGAGATCGTCCTGAACAATCTGTACAAAGAAACACAGATGCAGGACAGCTTTGGCATGAACATGGTTGCCCTTTTGGATGGTCAACCTAAGTTATTGAATTTAAAGCAGATTTTAGATGCGTTTTTACGTCACCGGCGCGAAGTGGTTACCCGCCGCACGGTGTTCGAGCTGCGCAAGGCGCGCGAACGCGGGCACATCCTCGAAGGCTTGGCGGTGGCGCTGTCGAATGTGGATGACGTAATCGCGCTGATCAAGGCCGCGCCCACGCCGGCGGACGCTAAAGTGGAATTGATGGGGCGCTTTTGGCGCTCGAAACTGGTGGAAGATTTGCTTGCGCGCGCGGCGGCTGATCGCGGTGCGGATGGCGCCTTGTCGCGTCCGGAAGGCTTGCCGCCGGAATACGGCTTGCACAAGCAGGGCTACAAATTATCCGACGTGCAGGCGCAGCGTATTCTCGAAATGCGCTTGCAAAACCTGACCGCGCTGGAAACCGACAAGATCACCGAGGAATACAAAGAGACGATGGAAAAAATCGTCGATTTGCTCGACATTCTGGCGAAACCCGCGCGCGTGACCAAAATTATTGCGTCGGAACTGGCTGAAATCAAAAAGCAGTACGGCGGCGAGCGTTTCAGCGAAATCGTCATCAAGACCAGCGATATCTCGAATGAAGATTTGATCGCCCGCGAAGATGTGGTGGTCACGTTGTCGCACAGCGGCTACATGAAATCGCAGCCGGTGGCGGACTACCGCGCGCAAAAACGCGGCGGCCGCGGCAAGCAGGCGACGACGACCAAAGAAGAAGATTTTATCGACAAGCTGTTTATCGCGAACACGCACGATTACATTCTGTGCTTCTCCAATCGCGGACGCGTCTACTGGCTGAAAGTGTACGAAGTGCCGCAGGGTACGCGCGGCTCGCGCGGCAAGCCCATCATCAACCTGGTGCCGTTGATGGAGCACGAAAAAATCACCGCCGTGTTGTCGGTAAAAGAGTTCGACGACGATCATTTTGTCTTCATGGCCACCTCCAACGGCACGGTGAAAAAGACCGCGCTGTCGGCGTTCTCGCGGCCGATGAACAAGGGCATTATCGCGGTCACACTCGAAGACGGCGATTTCCTCATCGGCGTCGCATTGACCGATGGCAAGCAGGACATCATGCTGTTTTCCGATGCCGGCAAGGCGATGCGTTTCCAGGAATCGGAAGTGCGTGCGATGGGCCGCAACGCCGCTGGTGTGCGCGGCATGAAGTTGCAAAAAACGCAAAAGGTGATTTCATTGCTGGCGGTGGGCGAGGACAAACTCTCGGTACTCACCGCCACCGAAAACGGCTATGGCAAACGCACGCCGATTGCCGAATACACGCGACATGGCCGCGGCACGCAGGGCATGATCGCGATCCAGTGCAGCGATCGCAACGGCAAGCTGCTGGCCGCGCAACTGGTGAGCAAGGAAGACGAAATCATGCTCATCACCACGGGCGGCGTGCTGATTCGCACCCGCGTTTCAGAAGTTCGCGAGCAGGGCCGCTCCACGCAAGGCGTGCGCCTCATCAATCTGGATGACAACGAAAAACTCGCTGGGCTGGAGAAAATCGTTGACACGGATGACGATGAGGAAGGTCAGGAAAAACTGTTTTAAAACAAATACTTAGGTAATTAATTTCAGGTAACACTATTATGGCAAGAGTATTCAACTTCAGCGCAGGCCCGGCGGTATTGCCGGAAGCGGTGCTCAAGCAAGCCGCTGCGGAGATGTTGGATTTCGGCGGCACGGGCACCTCGGTGATGGAAATGAGCCATCGCGGCAAAGCGTTTATCGACATTCACGCGCGCGCCGAAGCCGATTTGCGTGAGCTGCTGGCGATTCCGAAAAACTACAAAGTGCTGTTCATGCAGGGGGGGGCTGCGGGTCAGTTCGGCATTATTCCGATGAACATCCTCGGCGATAAAACCAGCGCGGATTACGTCAATACCGGCCAGTGGTCGAAAAAAGCGATCTCTGAGGCGAAAAAATTCTGTAAGGTGAATGTCGCCGCCAGCAGTGAGGATCAAAACTACAGCTACGCGCCGCCGCAATCGGCGTGGAAGCTCGACGCCAACGCCGCTTATGTGCATTACACCTCGAATGAAACCATCGGCGGGGTGGAGTTCAACTGGATACCCGATGTGGGCAATGTGCCGCTGGTGGTGGATGCCTCGTCGCATATTTTGTCGCGGCCGCTGGAGGTGTCGAAGTTCGGCTTGATTTACGCTGGCGCGCAAAAAAATATCGGCCCGGCAGGCCTGACGATCGTCATCGTGCGCGACGATTTGCTGGGCAAGGCCTCGGCGATTACACCAGAGGTTTTCAACTACAAAGTGCAGGCCGAGGCTGATTCGATGATCAACACACCGCCGACCTACGCAGTGTACATCGCCGGGCTGGTGTTCGCGTGGCTGAAACAGCAGGGCGGCCTCGCGGCGATGGAGAAGACCAATATCGCCAAGTCGAATCTGCTCTACGATTATCTCGATCAATCCGAGTTTTACCAGTCGCCGGTGGCGAAGGGCGACCGCTCGTGCATGAACGTGCCGTTTCGTCTGAAAAGCGAAGCGCTCGACGGTGATTTTCTCAAAGGTGCCCAGGCTGCGGGCATGGTTGAACTCAAGGGCCACCGTTCGGTGGGCGGCATGCGTGCCTCGATTTACAATGCCATGCCGGTCGAGGGCGTGCAGGCGCTGGTGAAATACATGCATGAATTTGAAAAGAAACAAGCATAGAGCAAGGAAGAGACAGTGCCGAACATTCTGACCATCAATGCCATCGCCAAAGTCGGCTTGGAGCGTTTTCCTGCCGCGCAATACCAGGTGGGGCCGAAAGTTACCGTAGCGGACGCGATCCTCGTGCGTTCGCAAAACCTGCACGACATGGATATTCCGGCCAGCGTCAAGGCCATCGGACGTGCGGGGGCGGGGGTGAACAATATCCCCGTCGATAAAATGAGCCTGCGCGGCATGCCGGTGTTCAACGCGCCGGGTGCGAACGCCAATGCGGTGAAGGAACTGGTGCTCGCGGCGTTGCTGATTGCCTCGCGCAATATCGCGCCGGCACTGGCCTTTGTATCGGGACTAACGGGCGACGACAAAGCGCTGCACAAGCTGGTGGAAGACGGCAAAAAAGCCTTTTCCGGCACCGAATTGCCGGGGCGCACGCTGGGCGTGATTGGCCTGGGCAAGATCGGCAGTCTGGTGGCTGATGCGGCAATCAAGCTTGGCATGAACGTCATTGGTTACGACCCGCACATCACCATTGAGGCGGCGTGGGGCCTGTCGTCGCTGGTGCGAAAAGCCAACAGTATCGAAGAGGTTCTCAAGGCCAGCGACTACGTAACCATCCACGTGCCGCTACTTGCGGCGACCAAGAATCTCATTAACGCGCCACGCATGGCGCTGATGAAAAAAGGTTCCATCCTGCTTAACTTCGCGCGCGACGGCATCGTCGACGACAACGCTGTGGTCGAGGCGTTAAAAAGCGAGCAGCTGCGCGGCTACATTTGCGATTTTCCTGCGCAGGTGTTGCAGGGCGTGCCGCGCGTGATCGCCACGCCGCATTTGGGTGCCTCCACCGAGGAAGCCGAAGACAACTGCGCCATCATGGTCGCCGATCAGGTGCGTGATTTTCTCGAGCATGGCAACATCCGCAACGCGGTGAATCTGCCCGATGTGGTGATGCAGCGCGAATCGCTATATCGGCTGTGCATCGTCAACGCCAACGTGCCGAACATGGTGGGGAAAATTTCCACTGCCATGGCGGGCGCGGGCTTGAACATTCACGACATGCTCAACAAGTCGCGTGGCGAAATGGCGTATACGCTGGTGGATGTCGATAGCCCTGTGCCGCTGGAGTTGGTCAGCAAACTGGCTGCTATAGAGGGCGTGCGGTCGGTGCGTTACCTACCACTGTAAAGTGCGTGAACGAGTGAACGTGTCGTTTGGTGGTTCGGATAGAATTTTTGTAACTATATGATTTTAAACAATAATTTTTTTACGGGTTACTGTACCACGATAACGGGGTGTCACCCGTTCACCCGTTCACCCGTTCACTCGTTCACGCTTTAAAAAGACATGCCCGACGACCTGCAAACCATCCGCCGCAAGATCGACGCGCTCGATGCGCGCATGGTCAAGTTGATTTCCGCACGCGCAAAAATCGCGCAGCAGGTGGGGCGCATCAAGGGCGGCAAGGCGATTTACCGGCCCGAGCGTGAGGCGCAGGTGTTGCGGCGTGTGTCGGAACTGAATCAGGGGCCGATGCCTGCTGCTGGCGTGCGCCGCATTTACACCGAAATCATGTCAGCCTGTCGCGCGCTGGAAGACCAACTGGCGGTGGCGTATCTCGGCCCGCAGGGCACGTACAGCCAGGAGGCGGCGATACGTCATTTCGGTGCCAGCATCGATACGCGCTCGTGTACCAACATCGACGAAGTGTTCAAACAGGTGGAGACGGGTGCCACGGGTTATGGCGTGGTGCCAGTGGAAAACTCCACCGAAGGCGCCATTGGCCGCACGCTCGATTTGCTGCTGACCACGCCGGCCAGGGTGTGCGGCGAAATCATGCTGCCGGTGCGGCAAAATCTGATGAGCAAGGCGAAAAATCGCGCGGCGATCAAAAAAGTGTATTCGCACACGCAAAGCCTCGCGCAGTGCCAGCACTGGTTGACGCGCAACCTGCCCGACGCGGAGCGCATCGCGGTGGTGAGCAACGCCGAGGCCGCGCTGCTCGCGTCGCGCGATGCGAAAGCCGGCGCCATCGCCAGCAAGACCGCGGCGGAGCTCTACAAACTCAATCTGCTGGCGCGCAATATTCAGGACGAGGCGCGCAACACCACGCGTTTTCTGGTGCTGTCGCGCGAGGACGTGGCGCCCTCCGGCCACGACAAAACCTCGCTGATTTTGTCCACGCGTAACGTACCCGGCGCGATCCACGATTTGCTGGTGCCGCTGGCGAAAAACGGCGTTTCCATGACGCGGCTGGAATCGCGGCCCGCCCGAACCGGATTGTGGGAATACGTGTTCTACATCGACATCGAAGGCCACGCGCAGGACGCGAAAGTGGCGCGCGCGTTGGCGGCCATCGAGCGCAAGGCGTCGTTTGTGAAGAACCTTGGGTCGTATCCTTCTATTAAGGCGTGAATGAGTGAACGGGTGAAGGAGTGAAAGGGTGGGAGTCTGATGGGAAATGGTGTTTTTATGAAAAGTCCTAATAAATCATATTTATATTAATGCACTCAGGTCGGCACGCGCGCGCGGTTACTCGTTCACCCGTTCACTCGTTCACCTGTTCACGCTATAAAAAATGTCACTCACCGACCTCGCCCCTCTCTATATCCGCTCGATAGCGCCGTATCAACCCGGCAAGCCGATTGCCGAGCTCGCGCGCGAATTTGGCTTGCAGGAAGCGAGCATCATCAAGCTTGCCTCGAATGAAAATCCGCTGGGTGTCAGCCCGAAGGCGCAGGCGGCGATACGCGCGGTGCTGGATGGCCTGGCGCTGTATCCCGACGGCAATGGCTTTGAGTTGAAGCAGGCGCTGTCGCGACATCTCAATGTTGGCATGGATCAACTGGTGCTGGGCAACGGCTCGAATGACGTGCTGGAACTGGCCGCGCGTGCGTTTCTCGCGCCGGAAAATTCCGCGGTGTATGCTCAGCATGCGTTCGCGGTGTATCCGCTGGTGGTGCAGGCGATGGGTTGTAAGGGCATCGAAGTGCCGGCGAAAAATTTCGGTCACGACCTCGATGCGATGTTACGCGCGGTGCGGCCCGACACGCGCGTGGTGTTCGTGGCGAACCCGAACAATCCTACTGGCACGCTGGCGCCCGCCACCGAAATGGAGCGTTTTGTTGCCGCACTGCCCGTGCAGGTTCTGGTGGTGCTGGATGAGGCCTACAACGATTATCTGCGGCCGGAACATCGAGCGGATAGCCTGTCGTGGCTGAAGAAATATCCTAACTTATTGATAACAAGGACTTTTTCAAAAGTCTATGGATTGGCAGGGCTGCGCGTGGGTTACGCCGTGGGCAGCGCCGGCGTGGCGGATTTGCTCAATCGCGTGCGTCAGCCGTTTAACGTCAACAGCATTTCGCTGGCCGCCGCTGCCGCCGCGCTGGATGACCACGAATTCGTGCGCAAGAGCTACGAGCTGAACCTTGCCGGTGTGGATCAACTGACGGCGGGATTGAAAGCGATGGGGTTGGCCATCATGTCCGCGCACGGCAACTTTGTAACGTTCAGGGTGGGCGATGCAAAGGCCGTAAACCTCGCGCTGCTTAAAGCGGGCGTTATCGTGCGGCCCATCGCGGGTTATGGGTTGCCGGACTGGCTGCGTGTGACGGTCGGGCTGGAATCCGAAAACGCCCGTTTTCTGGCGAGCCTTCAGGCCGCGCTCGGCGCATGAAATCTGGCGCAAAGCCCATCGGCAAGCTGGTGATCATCGGTGTAGGGCTGATCGGCGGTTCGTTCGCGCTGGCACTGAAAAAAGCCAAGGCGGTGACGCATGTGGTCGGCGTAGGCCGCACGCGCAAAAATTTAACTACCGCACTGAAACTCGGCGTCATCGATGAAATTTCGCTCGACGCGCGTGAGGCCGTGCGTGACGCGGACATGGTGCTGATCGGCACACCAGTGGGGCAAATGCCCGGCGTGATGAAGCTGATCGCGCCACATCTGGGCGCAAAAACCATCGTCACCGATGGTGGCAGCACCAAGCAGGATGTGATCGCCTGTGCGCGTAAACATCTGGGCGCGCATTTCAAACATTTCGTGCCGGCGCATCCGATGGCGGGCACGGAAAACAGTGGCGCGGCGGCGGCGTTTGCCGAGCTGTATCGCGGGCGCAAGGTGATTGTGGTGCCGCAAAAAGAAACTGCGCCGCGTGCGGTGAGAGCGGTGCGCGCGGCGTGGCAGGCGTGCGGCGCCAACGTGGTGCGCCTGCAGGCGCGCGAGCACGACGAAATTCTCGCGGCAGTCAGCCACTTGCCGCACGTGGCCGCGTTTACCCTGATGAACACGCTGGCCAAACGCCGCGACGCCAAACGCCTGCTCGGATTTTCTGCGGGTGGCCTGCGCGATACGGTGCGAATTTCGGGCAGCTCGCCTGAAATGTGGCGCGATATTTTTCTCGCCAACCGCACGGCGTTGCTCGCAGACGTGGATAAATATATAAATGAAATTAAATACTTACGTTCTTGTCTCAAAGCCGGTGATGGCGATGCGATGCAAGCGGTGTTCGAGCATGCGCGCGAGGCGCGCGAGCGTTGGCTGGTGAAGGCCAAGCGCGGTTGAACACAACTCAATCACCACTGGTCGTTGGTTGCATGAAATTTCTTATCTTGTCATTCCCGCGAAAGCGGGAATCCATGCGTGGCACCCTATGGCACGATGTTATGGATTCCCACTTTCGCGGTAATGCCAGGGTTGATGTTTTGCGCCGTGCAAGTCTGATGGGTCACGACAGTAAATTTGCAATGGTCAATGGTCAATGGCAATGGACTACCTCGATCTGACGCCCATCAAATCCGCGCGCGGTACCGTTGTACTGCCCGGCTCCAAAAGTATTTCCAACCGCACTTTATTGCTGGCTGGATTGGCGGATGGCGAGACGCTGAT
The DNA here is from genome assembly GCA_945865805.1 of Bordetella parapertussis. Classification (GTDB taxonomy): domain Bacteria; phylum Pseudomonadota; class Gammaproteobacteria; order Burkholderiales; family SG8-41; genus UBA5216. The sequence continues at coordinate 4,307 of CAMBGJ010000075.1, read as the reverse complement.
CCGTGACGTGCTGGAATCGGACGATACACAGCGCATGTGCGAGGCGTTGAGCGCGCTGGGGATCACGGTGGATCGCATCGCGCCGCGCACGTTGAAGGTTCGTGGTGCGGGCGGCGTGTTCGCGGTAAAAAAAGCCAACTTGTTTTTGGGCAATGCCGGCACGGCGTTTCGTCCGCTGACGGCGGTGCTGGCGCTGTGTGGCGGCGAATACCAATTGTCAGGCGTGCCGCGCATGCACGAGCGGCCGATAGGCGATCTGGTGGATGCATTGCGGCAGCTCGGCGCGCGGATTGACTACCAGGGCAATAGCGGATTTCCGCCATTGGTGATCTATCCAGCAGCGCGTACGGCGGTCAATGAAGTGCAGGTGAAGGGCAATGCGTCGAGCCAGTTTTTGACGGGTCTCCTGATGGCGTTGCCGCTGCTGCAACAGCGCACGCTGGTGCGCGTGGTCGGCGAGTTGATTTCCAAGCCGTATATTGAAATTACGCTGAATTCATTGCGTCAATTCGGCGTGCACGTGGAACGTGACGGCTGGGCATCGTTTACCGTGCCGACCGAGGCGCGCTACCAAAGTCCCGGCGAAATGTATGTCGAGGGCGATGCGTCGGCAGCGTCTTATTTTCTCGCGGCGGGCGCGATCAGTGGTTTGACGAATGATGGCGCCGTGCGCGTGCAGGGCGTGGGCCGCGCGAGCGTGCAAGGCGACGTGCGGTTTACCGAAAGCCTGGAAAAAATGGGCGGCGCAGTGACGCTGGGCGAGAATTGGATCGAGGCCACCGCCAACGCCGAATGCAAACGTCGCGGCAAGTTCAAGGCGTTGGATGCTGACTGCAACCACATCCCCGACGCCGCGATGACTCTGGCGATGCTGGCGCTGTTCGCCGACGGCACAACCACGTTGCGCAATATCGGCAGTTGGCGGGTTAAAGAAACCGACCGCATCGCGGCGATGGCCACCGAGTTACGCAAGCTGGGCGCGAGTGTGGAAGAGGGCGCTGATTACCTGAGAATCGCACCGCCTGCCTCGCGCCTCACGCCTAACGCCACCATCGACACCTACGACGACCACCGCATGGCGATGTGTTTTTCGCTGGTGGCGTTGGGCGGCGTGCCGGTACGGATTAACGATCCGCGCTGCGTGGCGAAGACATTCCCTGAATATTTTGATGTGCTGGCTTCTATTAGTTCACATTAAAGTATTTTTATAACTACTTGTTTTTTTTGATTTTTTTATAATGCATCTCATACCGGTAATCGCTATCGACGGCCCCTCGGCATCCGGCAAGGGCACTGTGGCGCAGGCGGTGGCGGGTGAATTGGGGTTTCATTATCTCGACAGCGGGGCGCTGTATCGCATTGTCGGGTTGGCGGTGATGCGCGTCGGCGGCAACCTCGACATTGAATCCGAAGTGTTGTCTACCCTGTTGCACATAAACATTAAATTTCACGCGGATCAGGTGTTGCTCGACGGCGCGGACGTGGCCGAGGCAATACGCGCGGAACCGGTGAGTGGTGCCGCGTCTAAAGTGGGCGCGCATGCAAAAGTGCGTCTGGCGTTGTTGCAGCGTCAGCGTGATTTTCGCCAGCCGCCCGGCCTGGTTGCCGATGGGCGCGACATGGGATCGGTGGTTTTTCCTGATTCGGTGCTTAAAATTTACTTGACCGCGAGCGCCGAGGCGCGTGCGGAAAGGCGCTATAAGCAGTTGATCGGTAAGGGGTTCGATGCTAATATTACAAAGCTCTTACAGGAAATTCGCCTGCGCGATCAAAGAGATAGCGAACGCGCGGCGGCACCTCTGCAAATGGGTGTTGATGCAGTTTTAGTAGATACCACCCAGCTTTCGGCGGTGCAGTCGATTTCTAGGGTGATGGAAATTTACCGCGCATTACGGCAAGATTAGGCGCACTGTAGAACAGTCGTAAATAGTAGTAAAAATGCAATAAAATCAAGGCTGTAGTAAGTAAAAGTAAGGTCGCAATTTGATCTCACGCAGTACCATCAGCTCCAGGCCCGTAACCGCCTACGGTATACGGATTGTCAACCAACCCCGCTCCATACTGTTGCATATCCCGGAAAACCGGTAAGCTCGCAAATGGTAGCAAGCGGATATCCCAAGTGATTTTTAATCCATGACAACTCAACCCCAAGCCGCTGCCAGCACGGATGCGGAAAGTTTTGCCGCGTTATTTGAAGAAAGCCTGTCGCGCAAGGAAATGCGCATCGGTGAGGTAATCACCGCTGAAGTCGTGCGTATCGATGACAACTTCGTGGTCGTCAATGCCGGTCTCAAATCCGAAAGTTATATCCCCAAAGAAGAATTCCTCTCCGATGAAGGTGTTTTTGACACCAAGATTGGTGATTTCATCAGCGTCGCCATTGAGTCGCTCGAAAACGGTTTTGGTGAAACGCGCTTGTCGCGTGATAAAGCCAAGCGCCTGGCGTCCTGGCTCGATCTCGAAGACGCGCTGGAAAAAGGCCGTATCGTGCAGGGCATGGTCAACGGCAAGGTCAAAGGCGGTCTCACGGTGATGGTCAACGGCATCCGCGCGTTCCTGCCGGGCTCGCTGGTGGACATTCGTCCGGTTAAGGACACCACGCCGTACGAAAACAAAGCGATGGATTTCAAGGTCATCAAGCTCGACCGCAAGCGCAACAACGTGGTGGTGTCGCGCCGCGCCGTGCTTGAGGTGACGCAGGGTGAAGAGCGTCAAAAACTGCTCGCCAATCTGCAGGAAGGCTCAGTGGTCAAGGGCATCGTCAAGAACATCACCGACTACGGCGCGTTCATCGATCTCGGTGGTATCGACGGCCTGTTGCACATTACCGATCTGGCCTGGCGCCGTGTCAAACATCCCAGCGAAGTGCTGACGGCGGGCGACGAAGTCACCGCCAAGATTCTGAAATTCGATCAAGAGAAAAACCGTGTTTCGCTCGGCATGAAACAGCTCGGTGAAGACCCGTGGGTGGGCCTTGGCCGCCGTTACCCGACCGGCACGCGTTTGTTCGGCAAAGTGTCGAACCTCACCGACTACGGTTCATTCGTGGAAATCGAAACCGGCATCGAAGGTTTGGTGCATGTGTCCGAAATGGATTGGACCAACAAAAACGTGCATCCGTCGAAAGTCGTGCAACTGGGCGATGAAGTCGAAGTCATGGTGCTGGAAATCGACGAAGATCGCCGCCGCATTTCGCTGGGCATGAAGCAGTGCAAGCCAAATCCGTGGGAAGAGTTCTCGATGAACCACAAGAAGGGCGAAAAAGTCAGCGGCCAGATTAAATCGATCACCGACTTCGGCATTTTCGTCGGCTTGACCGGTGCCATCGACGGCTTGGTGCATCTCTCAGACCTGTCGTGGTCGCTGCCCGGCGAAGAAGCCGTGCGCAACTATAAAAAGGGCGACGAAGTCGAGGCCGTGGTGTTGGCCATCGACGTGGAGAGAGAACGGATTTCGCTCGGTGTCAAGCAGATGGACGGCGACCCGTTCACGAATTTCGTGTCCACCAACGACAAGAATTCCATCGTTCAGGGTACGGTAAAATCCATTGACGCCAAAGGGGCCGTGATACAGTTGATGGGTAATATCGAGGGTTATCTGCGGGCGTCGGAAGTGGCGCGTGATCGGGTGGAAGACATCCGCACGCATCTGAAAGAAGGCGATTCGGTGACGGCGATGATCATCAACATTGATCGCAAGAACCGTTCGATTAATCTCTCGATCAAGGCAAAAGACCTTGCGGAGGAGTCGGCAGCGATGCAAAAAGTCGCGGCTGATAGCAAGTCGGCGAGCACCGGGACCACCAATCTTGGCGCATTGCTCAAGGCAAAGATGGATACGGCAAGCAGTCAATAATGAGCTCAATAATAAGGTAAGGGAGCACTATGACCAAATCAGAGCTGATCGCGAAACTTGCGGCGCGTTTTCCCCCGTTGGCGGCAAAGGACGCTGAACTTGCGGTGAAAATGATTTTGGATGCCATGGTCAAGAGTCTCGCATCAGGGCAGCGCATCGAGATTCGCGGCTTTGGCAGTTTTGGGTTGAATTACCGTCCGCCTCGTATCGGACGGAACCCGAAATCCGGTGACCGGGTGCAGGTGCCCGCGAAGCATGTTCCTCATTTTAAAGCAGGCAAGGAGTTGCGCGATCGCGTTGATGTGCGGAAATAGCGCGTCCTGTCGAGTGCGCTGCACACGCAGCGCGTTGCGCGCGCGTTATTGGGGTCATTGCGTGGCGCAAATAGCTGCGCAGCATCAGGACAGCATGAGTGAAAACGGCATGATCGAAAGATCATGCCGTTTTTTACT
>CAMBGJ010000074.1 GCA_945865805.1 Bordetella parapertussis | reverse complement strand
GCGTTCAGATCCACCAGCACGCGTATGGCGTCCAGATCATCGTTGTTGGTGCGGGCTATCGCCTGCTGCAATTGATCGCAGTTGGCTTCAAGATCGGCGGCGATGGCCTCGGCGTCAGCCTTGCACGCCAGCTCCCCGGCGTAGCTTTCGAGCAGCGCGCGCACGGTGTAGCGGTCAGCCAGCTCGTCTTCGTCAAAGCGTTGCACGATGACACCGCGATGCGGTTGTATGCGCACGATGCCGTCGGTTTCCAGCGCCTTCAAAGCCTCGCGTACGGGGGTGCGGCTGATGCCAAACTCGGCAGCGATGCGTTCTATGGTCAGCTTTTCTTCCGGCTTGATTTTGCCCTCGAAAATCGCCTCGCGGATCAGATCGCGCGCCTGATCCGCCAGCGAATGGCTGCTGATTCTGCCGAGCTTGTTGGGCGTATCGGTGCTGCTCATGAGGTGCGGTTTGTGTGGATACGAGGCTGTTAACGACCGTTGCAAATTAAACATTACATGTAATGTGCGACAATCGCAACTCTCGTTTTTGCTGTGAGCATTTTTTGAAATTTACATAAGTATGTGATTTTATTGAATTATTTATTTCGCCTCGGCTGTCACTCAGATGTCTGTTATTGACTGCGGAAGCCACTTTATTCAGCTACGCGCCGTGTCGGCGAAACGCGGGGCGCGCAAGCGCGGCCACTCGCGCGAACACAGACAGGCTTGCCGAAGTACTATCCACGCTGATAACCCGCGACTCACGATCAACTTTATTTGCGTATGTCCCCGATGACGCCTGGCACCGAATGAGGCAGCAATTACTGGCCCGGCTTGGCCGGATGCACCAGATTGCCGCCCTGCGCCATCGCGGCTTTCGCTTGCTGTGGACGGCCACCGTGCTGTCCTCTACCGCACGCTGGGCCGACATGGTGGTGGTGGGTTGGCTGACGCTGGATCTGACGGATTCGCCGTTGATGGTGGGTATCGTGGCGGGTAGCAAGATGGCGGGCTACATTGCCGCACCGTTCATGGGTGTAGTGGCGGATCGCATGGATCGGCGCTTGCTGCTGATCATCGCGGCGGCGGTGAATCTTGCGGTGACCCTGATCATGCTGCTGCTGTTTGCGTTTAACGCGCTTGCGCTGTGGCATGTCATCGCGCTGGCGTTGGTGGGCAGCCTGACCTGGGCGGTGGACAATCCGACGCGCCAGGCACTGGTGCCCGATTTGGTGGATAAGGAAGACCTTGCCAACGCGATTGCGCTGAATGCGGTGGCGGTGGAGATCACCGTAGTCATCGGCCCGGCCCTGGGCGGGCTGCTGATTCCAGTCTTGGGCATGACCGGGGCTTACGTGCTGATAGCGGCGATTTATCTGCTGGATGTGGTGGTGCTGCTGCGCATGGGGCCAACGAAGCGGTCTACGCCGGTGGCTAAAGAGTCGCCGATGCGCAGCCTGATCGGCGGATTCAAGTATGTGTGGGGCAATCAAACCGTGCTGGTGCTGCTGGTGATCGCGTTTATGCTGAATCTGCTTGCCGCGCCGTACCGTTATTCGTTTTTGCCGCTGTTCGCGCGCTACGTACTCGACGCCGGGCCGGCGGGCTACGGCATGCTCACAGCGATGGCGGGCATTGGCGCACTGGTGGCGGGGATATGGGTGGTTTCCATCGGCAACGTCAAATACAAGGGTCGGCTGGTGGTTATTAGCAGTCTGGCGTGGCCGGCCGCGCTGCTGCTGTTTGCTTACTCGTCGTGGTATTCGTTGTCGCTAGCATTTGTGTTCGTGGCCGGGTTGGCGCAAGCCATCGCGTGGACGGCAATCGCGACCTTGATCCTCGGCCACACTGATCAGCCGATGCGTGGCCGGGTGATGGGGCTGCGTACCGGCGTGGTGGTCGCGCTGCCGTTTGGCAACTTTCTCGCGGGGGCGGTGGCGGAGCGCTTTGGCGCGCCCATCGCACAAGGCGCCTACGCGATTGCCGCGATCATCGTGATGCTGGTAATAGTTGCGCTGGTGCCGAGCTTGCGGAAACTGGAGTGAGTAGGCATGGGCCGCTGTGCCGGGTACGTTGCAACGACTTCTTTGAAGGGCGTTGCCACAGAGGACACGGAGGACACAGAGAAACCAGTCTTTGAATTTCTCTGTGACTTCTGTGTCCTCTGTGGCTGAATTGCCTTTATGGCACTGCAGCGTTTACATACTGCGCCGGTACTGCCCGCCCACTTCGAACAGCGCATTCGTGATCTGCCCCAGCGTGCACACGCGCACCGCCTCCATCAGCACGTCGAACACGTTGTGGTTATCGATCACCGCTTGTTGTAGCCGTTGCAGCATCGCGGGCGCTTCTGCCGTGTGGCGTTGCTGAAATTCGTGCAGACGCTTGAGCTGGCTCGCTTTTTCTGCCGGCGTTGAGCGCGCGAGTTCGATATGTTCCGGTAGCGGATCGCCGTGCGGGTTGCGGTAGGTGTTGACGCCGATGATCGGGTATTCACCCGTGTGCTTCAACATTTCGTAATGCAGGCTTTCTTCCTGAATCTTGCCGCGCTGGTAACCGGTTTCCATCGCGCCCAGCACGCCGCCGCGCTCGGTGATTTTTTCGAATTCGGCGAGCACGGCTTCTTCCACCAGCTCGGTCAGTTCGTCGATGATGAACGCGCCCTGATTCGGGTTTTCATTTTTCGCCAGACCCCACTCGCGATGGATGATCATCTGGATCGCCATCGCGCGCCGCACGCTTTCGTCAGTGGGCGTGGTGATCGCCTCGTCGTAAGCGTTGGTGTGCAGGCTGTTGCAGTTGTCGTAGATGGCGATCAGCGCCTGCAATGTGGTGCGGATATCGTTGAAGGCGATCTCCTGCGCGTGCAGGCTGCGGCCCGAGGTCTGCACGTGATACTTGAGCTTTTGCGAGCGCTCGTTGGCGCCGTAGCGCTCGCGCATCGCCACTGCCCAGATGCGCCGCGCGACGCGGCCCAGCACGGTGTACTCCGGGTCCATGCCGTTGCTGAAGAAGAATGACAGATTGGGCGCGAAGTCGTCGATGGCCATGCCGCGCGCGAGGTAGGCCTCGACGAAGGTGAAGCCGTTCGACAAGGTGAACGCCAACTGGCTCACCGGGTTGGCACCGGCCTCGGCGATGTGATAACCGCTGATCGACACCGAATAAAAATTGCGTACCTCGTGCTGGACAAAATATTCGGCGATGTCGCCCATTACCTTGAGACTGAATTCTGTCGAGAAGATGCAGGTATTCTGGCCTTGATCTTCTTTCAGGATGTCGGCCTGCACCGTGCCGCGCACGTTGGCGAACGTCCACGCACGCAGCGTGGCGGCTTCGGCTGCGTTGGGCGCGCGCCCGTTGTCGGCGGCGAATTTGTCCTTCTGCTGATCGATGGCGGCGTTCATGAACATGGCGAGTATCGCTGGCGCCGGGCCGTTGATCGTCATGCTCACCGAGGTGGCCGGATCGCACAGATCGAAGCCTGCGTAGAGCGCCTTGATGTCGTCTAGCGTGGCGATGCTCACGCCCGAGTTGCCGACTTTGCCGTAAATATCCGGCCGCAGGTCGGGGTCGTTGCCATAAAGCGTTACGCTGTCGAACGCGGTGGACAGGCGCTTGGCGGGCAGGCCCTCGCTTAGCAGTTTGAAGCGCCGGTTGGTGCGAAAGGCATCCCCTTCGCCAGCGAACATGCGCGTGGGGTCTTCGTTTTCGCGCTTGAAAGCAAAGCAGCCGGCGGTGTAGGGAAACGCGCCGGGCACGTTCTCCAGCATCAGCCATTTGAGCAGCTCGCCGTGGCATTCGTATTGCGGCAGCGCCACTTTGCGGATGGTGTTGCCCGACAGCGTGGTGTGCGTGAGCGCGGTGCGGATTTCCCGGCCGCGGACTTCGCTGATGAATTCTTTGCCGGCGTAAGCTTGTTGCGTTTGCGGCCACTGGTGGACTAGCTCGCGGGCGTTCGGGTCGAGCAGCGCTTCGCGAGCCGCAGTCTGTTCTTCGATTGCGGCAACTGCGGCGGGTACGTTGGCAACCATGCGACATGCTGCATGCAGTTGCTGAATCTCGCGTGCCAGCGCGGCCTGTTTGCGTGCGCGCTGCTTGTAGCCACGCACCGTACCACTGATCTCCGCCAGATAGCGCACGCGCGCGCCGGGCACGATGGGTGTGAGCTGGGTGCTGTGCCGCGTTTGCACGCCGGGTAGCGAGCCGTTGCCCGTGGGCAAGCCGAGTTCGCTGAGGCGGATTTTCAACGCCTGATACAGCGCGGTCACGCCGTCGTCGTTGAAGCGGCTGGCGATGGTGCCGAACACCGGCATTTCAGCGGGCGCCTGATTGAATATCTGGCGGTTACGCTGCACCTGCTTGGCGACATCGTTCAGCGCGTCGGCAGCACCCCGGCGGTCGAACTTGTTGATGGCGACAAACTCGGCGAAATCCAGCATGTCGATTTTTTCGAGCTGGCTGGCGGCACCGAACTCCGGCGTCATCACGTACAGCGGCACATCCACCAGCGGCACGATCGCGGCATCACCCTGGCCGATGCCGGAGGTTTCGACGATCACCAGATCGAAGCCGGCCGTCTTGCAGGCGTTGATCACATCGGGCAGCGCCGCAGAAATTTCGCTGCCGGTATCGCGCGTCGCCAGGCTGCGCATGTAGACGCGCGGGCCGTTGCGCCAGGGCGCGAGCGCGTTCATGCGAATACGGTCGCCGAGCAATGCACCACCGCTTTTGCGGCGCGATGGGTCGATGCTGATCACGGCGATACGCAGCGCGTCAGCCAGATCCAGCCGCAGGCGGCGGATCAATTCATCGGTCAAGCTGGATTTGCCCGCGCCGCCGGTGCCGGTGATGCCGAGCACTGGCGTTTTGGCGGATTTTGCGGTGCTGCGCAGCGCCTCCAGCAGCGTGGCATCGGCACATTGGGCTTCGAGGGCTGTGATGAGTTGCGCCAACGCGCGCCACACGGCCTCGCCGTGCCCCCGTATCGCATCGATGCTCGCGGGTGCATGAGCGGTGAGATCGCGATCGCAGCGCATCAGCATGTCGCCGATCATGCCGGGCAGGCCCATGCGCTGGCCGTCTTCGGGACTGTAAACGCGTGTCACGCCGTAGGCTTGTAAGGCGCGGATTTCCGCCGGCACGATGACGCCGCCGCCGCCGCCGAACACCTGGATGTGCGCACCACCGCGCGCCTTGAGCTGATCGATCACGTATTGGAAAAACTCGACGTGGCCGCCTTGATATGAACTGATGGCGATGGCCTGCACGTCTTCTTGAAGGGCTGCGGTGACGATTTCGTCCACCGAGCGGTTGTGCCCGAGGTGGATTACCTCCGCGCCACGGCTTTGCAGAATGCGCCGCATGATATTGATCGCGGCATCGTGGCCGTCGAACAATGCCGCCGCCGTGACAAAACGCACTTTGTGCGCCGGGCGGTATTCGGCCAGCGATTGGACGGAAACGGATAGGTCGGTCATGATGGTTTTTATATTCGCTTTTTTTGGCGGACTTCGCAAGCGCGGGTGGGTTGACACGCGCGCCATGGCCGTTGCGTCCGCGTGATGCGTTGCGTAGTATGCTTTGCGCTTGCGGTGATGGTCGCGATGGTCAACCGATTTAAAGGAAAATAATCATGGGCAGATTGTCGGGAAAAGTCGCGTTCATCACCGGTGCGGGCGCGGGTATTGCCAAGGCAAGCGCGTTGGCGTTTGCGCGCGAAGGCGCGAAGGTGGCGTTGGCGGAAATCAAATCCGAGTTGGGTCGTGCCACGGAGAAGCAGATTCTTGCCGCCGGTGGAGACGCGATATTTTATGAGACCGATGTCACGCAGGATGAATCGATCAAGCAGGCCATCGACGCCGCCGCCGCGCGTTATGGCAGACTCGACATTCTGATGAACTGCGCGGGTGGCTCGCTGGTGGAGGACGTGCCGGTGCACCAGATGGATCTGGCGATTTTTGAACGCACCATCGCGCTGAATCTGCGGCATCCTTTTTTGTGTTGCCGCCACGGCATCCCGCACATGATCGCCAGCGGCGGCGGATCGATCATCAACTTCAGCACCTGGCTCGCGCTGATCGGACAGGAGAAGCCGATTTACGCGGCGGCCAAAGGCGGCATCGTCGCGTTCACGCGCACGCTCGCCACCGAATACATGAAGGACGGCATACGCGCCAACGCCATCGCCCCCGCGACCGTGCGCACCGAGCGCTCCATCGCGCGTTGGGAAAATCCCGAATCCGGTGCCGCCAAGCCGTCCGCTGAAACACAGGCGCGCAATGCGGCGAATCGCAAGCTGTATCCGTTTTCGGTGGCGGAGTCGGAGGACATCGCCAACGTGGCGCTGTTTCTCGCGTCGAACGAATCGCGCAGTATTACTGGCACGGTGATACCGGCGGATGGCGGACGTTCGACGTGCGTGCGGCAGGCGCCCATCACTTGATGCGCTGAAACGTTTTATTGTAAGTATTTGTTTTTATTGAGTATTTTTGGAGAAGGCTATGGCTGCTTTGGCACCCGGAAAAGAACTCACCGGCAAGGTCGCGCTGGTCACCGGCGCGGGCATCAACATCGGCCGCGCCACCGCGTTGGAACTCGCGGCAGCGGGTGCCGTGGTCGCCGTCAACACGCGCAACTCGCGTTATGAGGCGGAAGCCGTCGTCGCTGAAATCCGCGCGGCGGGCGGACAGGCCGAGTTGTGCATGGCGGATGTGGCCGATGCCGCGCAAGTGCAACAGATGGCTGACGGCATCATCGCGCGTCACGGGCGCATTGACATCCTGGTGCTCAACGCCTCGGTGCGGCGCGAGACGCGTTTCGTCGACATGAGCTTCGAGCAATGGCGCGTGCCGCTGTCAATCTCGCTCGATGGTTCGTTTCACTGTATTAAAGCCTGTCTGCCGTCGATGATCGCGGCGGGCGGCGGCAACATCGTCGCCCTGACCGGCAGCAATGTGCTCACCGGCGCGGTGGGCAAGGTGCATAGCTCAGCGGCGAAAAGCGGGCTCACCGGCATGATCCGCGCGCTGGCGCGTGAAGTCGGCCCGCTAGGCATACGCGCCAATTGCGTGTCGCCGGGCATCATCAACACCACGCGCCCCAGCCACCGCTCGCCGCGCCGTGACGCCAAGGGATTGGTGCCGCTGGATCGTTATGGCGAATCGGCGGAGATTGCCACGACGGTGCGGTTTTTATGCGGGCCGGGCGGGAGCTATATCACCGGGCAGACAGTGCATGTGAATGGCGGGCAGACGATGTTTTAGGTTTGGGGATGGGCGTTGCGGCGGAAATCGCGGATTAAATCGCCCCCGGTAGCTGCTATGGGCCCGTATTTCGGCTTGAAGCCGCCTCGATTTACGTGTTAAAATAGCTAGTTAGCTAGTTTTGGCATTGCCGGTATTCGCCGGGAACCAAAACGTGTTAATTGTAGGTTGCGTAAGATACATTTTGTAGTAACCCATACCCACATCCGTGCTTTGACGTTCGTCCTTGGGTGTCTCCACAGCAGTTCGGGGATATTGTGGCGAAGCGGGCGGATGGAGGCTCAACCCAATCAGGAGTAGTCATGTCAGTCACTATGCGTGAAATGCTGGAGTGCGGCGTTCATTTTGGACACCAAACCCGGTTCTGGAATCCGCGTATGGCCCCGTATATCTTCGGCCATCGCAACAAGATTCACATCGTTAATCTCGAAAAAACGCTCGAGATGTATCAGGCGGCGATCAAGTTTACCCGCCAGTTGACCGCGAATCGCGGCACCATTCTGTTCGTCGCCACCAAACGCCAGGCGCGCGCGATCATCCGCGAAGAAGCGCTGCGTGCCGCCACGCCGTTCGTGGACGACCGCTGGCTGGGCGGCATGTTGACCAATTACAAAACGGTCAAGCAGTCGATCAAGCGTCTTAAAGACATGCAGGCGATTGTCGCCGACGGCTCGGTCGAAAAACTCATCAAGAAAGAGGCGCTGTTGTTCCAGCGCGAACTGGCCAAGCTTGAGCGCAGCCTGGGCGGCATCAAGGACATGGATGGCCTGCCGGACGCGATGTTTGTGATCGATGTCGGCTATCAGAAAAACGCCGTGGCGGAAGCCAACAAGCTGGGCATTCCGGTGATTGGTGTGGTCGATACCAACCACACGCCGATCGGTGTGGATTACGTGATTCCGGGCAACGACGACTCCAGCCGCGCGATTCGGCTCTACGCGCGCGGCATGGCCGATGCGATCCTCGAAGGCCGTAACGACAGCTTGCAGGAAATTGTCGCTCCGGCGGGCGGCGAGGAATTCGTCGAAGTCGACGAGGGCAAGTAACGTCAGTAATCCAATAAAGCAGCGGGACGCCTCTACATTTACAGAGGGTCAACAAGGGGCTGCAACGTGTGCGCCCCTTTTTTTTAACGTACGATTACGCATGGTATTTGGGAGTTTGTGATGGCGGAAATTACTGCGGGCATGGTAAAGGAACTGCGCGAGAAGACCGACGCGCCGATGATGGAGTGCAAAAAGGCGCTGACGGAAGCCGCTGGCGACATGGGCAAGGCGGAAGAAATCCTGCGCGTGAAGCTCGGTAACAAGGCGAGCAAAGCGGCGTCACGCGTGGCGGCCGAGGGCGTGGTTACGACGCACGTGGCGGCAGACGGCAAATTGGGCGCGATCATCGAGATCAATTGCGAAACCGATTTTGTCGCAAAAAACACGGATTTTCTGGCATTTACCCAAGCGCTGGCAGGTCTGGTAGCGGCTAAAAATCCGGCGGATGTAGCCGCGTTGTCGGCGTTGGATATCAGCGGCACGTCCGTTGAAGAAACTCGCAAGGCGCTGGTCGGCAAGCTCGGCGAGAACGTTAGCGTGCGCCGTTTCGTGCGCGTGCAGGCCAACGGCAAGCTCTCGACCTACATCCACGGCGGCGCGAAAATCGGCGTGATGATTGATCTTGTCGGTGGCGACGATGGCATGGGCAAAGACCTCGCCATGCACATCGCGGCCAGCAAGCCGGTGTCGCTGTCGAAAGAGCAGGTGCCCGCTGAGTTGATTCAGAAAGAGCGCGACATCGCCACTGCCAAGGCCGCCGAGTCGGGCAAGCCGGCCGAGATCGTCGCCAAAATGGTCGAAGGCTCGGTGCAGAAGTATTTGAAGGAAGTCACCCTGCTGGGCCAGCCGTTTGTGAAAAACGACAAGCAGACGGTGGAGCAGTTGTTGAAGGCCGCCAAGGCGTCGGTGGATTCGTTCACACTGTATATCGTGGGCGAGGGGCTGGAAAAGAAGAAGGACGACTTTGCCGCCGAAGTCATGGCGGCTGTCAATGCGGCTAATAAATAATTCTTTTAAATCAAATGCTTACAGGAAACCCTGAATATGGCCGACAAGCCCATCTATAAGCGCATCCTCGTTAAACTGAGCGGCGAAGCGTTAATGGGCGATGATAGTTACGGCATCAATCAGGGTGTGATCGAGCGCATCGTCAGCGAGATTGGCGATGTGGCGAAAATGGGCGTGGAAATCGCGGTCGTCATCGGTGGCGGTAATATCTTTCGCGGCGTGGCCCCGGCGGCGGCGCAGATGGATCGCGCGACCGCCGATTACATGGGCATGCTGGCAACCATCATGAATGCGCTGGCGCTGCAGGACGCGATGCGCCGCTCGAATCTGGCGTGCCGGGTGCAATCAGCGTTGAATGTGGAGGCGGTGGTTGAGCCGTATATTCGAGGCAAAGCCATGCGTTATCTGGAAGAAGGCAAAATCGTGATCTTCGCGGCAGGTACCGGTAATCCGTTTTTTACCACCGATACCGCTGCGGCGCTGCGTGGCATGGAAATCAATGCCGAGCTGGTGTTAAAAGCCACCAAGGTGGATGGCGTCTACAGCGCCGACCCCAAAAAAGACGCCTCGGCGGTGCGTTACAAGAAGCTCACATTTGATGAAGCCATCATCAAGAATCTCAAGGTGATGGATGCCACGGCGCTGACCTTGTGCCGCGATCAGAAGTTGCCGATCAACGTGTTCAGCATTTTCGAGGCCGGAGCATTAAAGCGCGTAGTGACCGGTGCCGACGAAGGCACGATGGTCGTAGTGTAAGAGCTGGTGTGTCAGTGCGGACATAAACCGAATTTGCGGAGGAAATCATGATTGCCGATATCAAGAAAACCGCCGAGCAGAAGATGAAAAAGTCGCTGGAGTCGCTCAAAATCGACCTGGCGAAAGTGCGCACCGGACGCGCGCACGCGGGCATCCTCGATCACGTCATGGTGGATTATTACGGTACGCCGACGGCGATTCCAGGGGTTGCCAGCGTCACGCTGATCGACGCGCGCACCATCGGCGTGACGCCTTGGGAAAAGAAGATGACGCACGTCATTGAAAAGGCGATTCGTGACGCCGATCTGGGGTTGAACCCCAGCACCACCGGCGAAATCGTGCGCGTGCCCATGCCCTCTCTCACCGAAGAGCGCCGCCGCGATCTGACCAAGATCGTCAAGGGCGAAGGCGAAAATGCGCGCGTGGCGATGCGCAACGTGCGGCGCGATGCCAACACGCAATTGAAGGATTTGCTGAAGAAAAAATCCATCGCAGAAGACGAAGAGCGCCGCGCGCAGGAAGACATCCAGAAGCTTACCGACCGCCACATCGCCGAGATCGAAAAGACTTTACAGGCGAAAGAAGCGGAACTGATGGCCGTCTGACCGTCGTGTCCAAGTCGCTGAGTTCAACGCAGGCCGTCCCCGACGCGCCGCGCGTGCCGCGCCACATCGCTGTCATCATGGATGGCAACGGGCGCTGGGCGAAAAAGCGTTTTCTGCCGCGTATCGCCGGTCACAAGCGCGGCGTCGAAGCGGTGCGTGCCTGCGTGCGCGCTTGCGCGGAACGCGGCGTGGAGTACCTGACGCTGTTCGCGTTCAGTAGCGAAAACTGGCGGCGTCCCAAGGATGAGGTCAAATTCCTCATGCAGTTGTTCATGCATGTGCTGGAAGATGAAGTGGTGAAGTTGCATCGCAACGGTATTCGCCTGCGCATCATCGGTGACTTGTCGCGTTTTGATGAAAAGCTGATTCAGCTGGTCCAAACGTCCGAAGAAAAAACGGATAAAAATCAAAAGCTTACGTTAACCATTGCGGCGAATTACGGCGGTCGCTGGGACATGCTGCAGGCGATGAATCGCATGATGCTGGCGCAGCCCGCCAAGGTCGGCAACTATACCGAAGACGATCTCGCGCCGTATTTGTCGATGGGCGACGCGCCCGAGCCCGATCTTTTTATCCGCACCGGCGGCGAAAAACGCGTGAGTAATTTCCTGTTGTGGCAACTGGCGTATACCGAACTGTATTTCACCGACTTGTTATGGCCGGATTTCGATGGGGTGGCGCTGGATGACGCGATAGCGTCGTACCAGCAGCGCGAGCGCCGTTACGGTCGCACCAGCGAACAGCTGCAAGCCGATACCCCGCGCCGCGGCGTCGCGGGAGCCTGACACGCGCACCACGCGCATCACGCTTAAATGTCCGCCAGCGCGTTTGCGTTGCCTGAGCGGCGGCTGTGATTTTTTTTCATGCTGAAGACGCGTGTTTATACGGTGATGGTGGTGCTGCCGCTTTTCGCGGCAGCGTTGTTTTATTTGCCCAGCGGCGGATGGGCGTTGTTCCTGGTGCCGCTGATGCTGGTGGGCGCATGGGAGTGGGGCGTGCTGGCAGGCTGGGGCGTTGCGGGACGGGCGGCCTATGTCTGCGCGACAGCGCTCGGTGGCGCTGTGTTGTGGTACTTTGGCGGCGGCGGTGTTGCTGGCGCGGACGTGCGCTGGCTGTATCCCGTGTTGCTTGGTGCGTCGGTTTTTTTCTGGCTGGTGGTGACGCCGCTGTGGTTGGCCAAAGGCTGGCGGGTGCGTGCGCCGCTGGTGATGGCGCTGACGGGTGCGGTGCTGATTTTGCCGCTGTGGGTTGCGCTGATTCAATTGCAGGCGCGGCCGTTGCAACTGTTGGTACTGATGGCAGTGGTGTGGATATCGGACTCGACGGCCTATTTGTGCGGGCGTCTCTGGGGGCGGCGCAAGCTGGCGGTCACCATCAGTCCGGGCAAGACCTGGGAAGGCGTTTTCGGCGCACTCGTGGGCGTGGCGTTATATTATGCGCTGGTGAGCGCCAGCGGCATTGTGGAATATGGGCTGCTGCAGGGTGTCGGCGGGTTTGCGGTTTTTATGGCTCTGGCGGTATTGGGCATCGAGGGCGATTTGTTTGAATCCTGGATCAAGCGTACGGCGGGCATGAAAGACAGCGGCGGCTTTTTCCCTGGCCACGGCGGCGTGCTCGACCGTGTTGATGCCTTGACCTCGAGTATGCCGGCGGCGGCGTTGCTGCTGGGCGGTGTGACATGACGACAGCAATGCAGCCGCAACACCTCACCATACTCGGCTCCACCGGCAGCATCGGCGTCAGCACGCTGGACGTGGTGGCGCGCCACCCGGAGCGCTTTCGCGTGGTGGCGCTGACGGCGAAATCGAGCACCGATGTGTTGCTGCGCCAGTGCAAACAGTTTGCGCCGACGTTCGCGGTGTTGCTGGATGCGGATGCCGCAAAGGCCTTCGAACAAAGCATTGTCGAGGCAGGATTGCCGACGCGCGTATTGTGCGGCGTGGAGGCGCTGGAAAAAGTGGCGAACCTGCCGCAGGTCGATACGGTGATGGCGGCGATTGTCGGCATCGCCGGGCTGCGGCCCACGCTGGCGGCGGCGGCCAGCGGTAAAAAGTTGTTGTTGGCGAATAAGGAATCACTGGTTACCGCAGGCGCATTGTTTATGGACACCGTGCGCGGCCATGGCGCGACGCTGTTGCCGATCGATAGTGAACATAACGCGGTGTTTCAGTCGTTGCCGCGAGATTTTAGTGGCGATCTCGATCGATGCGGTGTGCGCCGTATTCTGTTGACGGCATCGGGCGGGCCGTTTCGCGAGCTTCCGCTGGACCAGTTTGCCCACGTCACGCCGGATCAGGCTTGCGCGCATCCCAACTGGGTGATGGGACGAAAAATTTCGGTGGATTCCGCCACCATGATGAACAAGGGGCTGGAGGTGATCGAGGCGCATTGGTTGTTCAGCGCGCCGCCCCAGCGCATCGAAGTGGTGGTGCATCCTGAAAGTATCGTTCATTCGATGGTGGAATACGTCGATGGGTCGGTGATCGCGCAATTGGGCAACCCGGATATGCGCACGCCCATCGCGCATGCGCTGGCGTATCCTGAGCGCATCACCAATGGCGTCAGCGTGCTGGATCTCACGGCGGCGGGCACGCTGCGCTTTGAAAAACCGGACTGGGCGCGGTTCCCGTGCCTCGCGTTGGCGTTCGACGCGCTGCGCACGGGCAAGGGCGCCGCGACCGTGCTCAACGCGGCAAATGAAGTCGCGGTGGAACGGTTTCTGGAGCAGGGTTTGAATTATCTCGATATACCGCGCCTGATCGACGCCGTGATGCAAGCGGTGCATGCGCCGGTGGCGCATACGCTGGAGGATGTGTTGACGCTGGATCACGAAGCGCGTGAGCAGGCGTGGGCATGGCAGCGCCGCACCAGCGTCACGGAACACATTGCGACACTTACAACGGCGGCACCGGCAGGAACTATCGCCGCCGCGGCGCGGTCATAAAGCGCTCACTCAAAGACATGATGACACTGTAAGCATGGGCCTACTCCTCTTCAAAATTGCCGCATTTCTGGTGGCGCTGGGTGTACTGGTGGTGATCCATGAGTTCGGCCACTATTGGGTGGCGCGCCGCTGCAATGTGAAAGTGCTGCGCTTTTCAGTAGGCTTTGGCAAGCCGCTGAAGACCTGGGTGCGCGGCGCCGATAAAACGGAATGGGTGATTGCTGCCATACCGCTCGGCGGCTACGTCAAAATGCTGGATGAGCGTGAAGCGCCGGTCGCGCCGGAAGAGTTGTCGCGGGCATTCAACCGGCAAAACGTGTGGCGGCGCATAGCCATCGTGCTGGCGGGGCCGGTGTCAAATCTGTTGCTGGCCATTGCGTTGTACTGGGGGCTGTTCATGCACGGCGTGCCGGGCGTGCGTCCGGTGGTGGGTGCGCCGGTTGCGGCCAGCGCGTCCGCCACAGCGGGGTTTGCTGCGGGCGACACCATACGCGCCGTGGCCGGGGAGCCAGTTTCGACGTGGCAGGACGCGCGCTGGGTGTTGCTCAAAGGTGCCGTACAAAAGGGTAACGTCGCGGTGCAAGTAACAACCGCGAAAGACGAGCCGGCCATGCGCAATCTGGATATGTCGGGCTTGACCGCGGCGGATCTGGATGGTGATTTTTTGCAGACGTTGGGCATTACCCGGTTCCAGATCAAGGCGCCGCCGGAAATCGGCCGCGTCTCGACAGGCGGCGCGGCGGATCGCGCCGGGCTGAAGGCGGGCGACGAATTCGTGGCGCTGAACAATGTGCGTATTGAATCCGTCGAGCAGGCGATCAAAATGATTCAGGAGCACGCCGGCAAGCCGTTGATCGTGGAGATTCGCCGCGACGGCACCGCGTTGGCGCCTCTGCAGGTGACGCCGGATACCCATCGCGAAGCGGATGGCCGTGAGATTGGGCGCATCGGTGCAATGTTGCAGCCGCTGCGCCAAGTTTTCGAAAAATACCGCGTGGAAGTACGTTACGGCCCGGTGGACGCGTTGTGGCAGGCGACCGTGAAGACTTGGGATACTGCCGTGTTCAGTCTGAAGATGCTGGGCAAAATGTTGGTGGGCGACGTGTCGCTGAAGAATCTCAGTGGGCCCATCACCATCGCCGACTATGCGGGCCAATCGGCGCAGCATGGCTGGATCGCGTATCTGGTGTTTCTTGCGCTGATCAGCATCAGTCTTGGCGTGCTGAATTTGCTGCCAATCCCCTTATTGGATGGGGGGCATTTGATGTATTATATCTTTGAGATTTTCAAGGGTGCGCCGGTGTCGGAGCAGTTCATGGAAATCGGTCAGCGCGTCGGCATGGGCGTGTTATTGCTCATGATGGCATTTGCGCTCTTCAATGATGTTAATCGACTGATAAGCGGCTAGTTCATGGCTTTTAGCGTTCGGCGCCTTTGGCGCTTCCGTTGCTCGTGGCTTTCGCGTTGCACCCGTCTTTGCCTGATCTTCGCCGCACTGCACGTCGGATTACAGCCGTCCGCCGCGTGGGCGATGGATCCCTTCGTGATCAAGGACATCCGCGTTGAAGGCCTGCAGCGTACCGAAGTCGGCACCATTTTCAGCTATCTGCCGGTGCGCGTGGGCGACACGCTGACCGACGACAAGGCGTCTGAAGCCATACGCGCGTTATTCGCCACCGGGTTTTTCCGCGATGTAACGCTCGAAGTGGATGGCAACGTGCTGGTGGTGGTGCTGCAGGAGCGGCCGTCAATCGCGCAGGTTGATTTCACCGGGGTAAAAGAATTCGACAAGGAAACCCTGAACAAGGCGATGCGGCAAATCGGCCTTGCCGAAGGCCGCATATTTGATCGCGGCACCGCCGATCGCGCCGAGCAGGAGTTAAAGCGTCAGTATCTGACGCGCGGCAAATACGCGGCGGAAGTCACCACTACGGTGACGCCGTTGGAACGCAATCGGGTGTCAGTCAATTTTAACGTCACCGAAGGCGAATCGTCGAAGATTCGGCAGATCGCGATCATCGGTGCCAAGGCGTTCAGCGAAAAGCAATTGCTGGGTTTGTTTGTGCTGCGTGAGCCGGGGCTGCTGACCTGGTACAACAAGCAGGATCAGTACTCGCGGCAAAAGTTGTCGGCAGATATCGAAACATTACGCTCGTATTATCAGGATCGCGGCTACCTGGAATTCAGCATCGATTCGACGCAGGTCTCGATCACGCCGGACAAGAAAGATATTTACATCACCCTCAGCATTAAGGAGGGCGCAAAATACACTGTTGCCGATATCAAGGTTGAAGGGCAATTACTGATTCCCGAAGCGGAAATCCGCAAACTGATCACCATCAAACCGGGCGAGGTGTTTTCGCGAGTCCGGATCAACGAATCAACGAAGAAAATCGCCGACCGCATGAGCAATGACGGTTATGCATTCGCCAACGTCAATGCCTCTCCCGAATTGAACAAGGAAAAGCGCGAAGCGGTTTTTACGTTTTTTGTCGATCCCGGTCGCCGCGTGTATGTACGCCGTATCAACGTCGCCGGCAACACGCGCACGCGCGATGAAGTCATACGCCGCGAAATGCGCCAGATGGAAAGCGCCTGGTATTCTGGCAGCAGCATCACGCTGTCTAAACAGCGTATCGACAAGCTCGGTTATTTTACCGAGGTCAACGTTGAGAACCCGGCTGTGCAAGGCTCCACCGATCAGGTGGATGTCAATTTTACCGTGGTGGAAAAGCCTACCGGTAATGTTCTGTTGGGCGCGGGCTTCGGTAGCGGCTCGGGTATCGTGCTGTCGGGTTCTGTTTCCCAGAACAATATCTTCGGCTCCGGCAAACATTTGTCGGCAGCAGTCAGTGGCAGCAACATTAACAAGGTTTATTCGCTATCGTTCACCGATCCATACTTTACCGTGGATGGCGTAAGCGCTGGTTATGACCTGTATCATCGCAAGATCGACGCGCAGGGTAACAGTCTGGGTGAGTACGTTACCAAGACGACCGGCTTTGGCGTGCGCTTTGGTGTACCCGTGACTGAGACTGACACCATACAATATGGCCTTGCCTATGAGCAGACCGACATCACGACGTTTCCCAGCAGTCCGCTGTTTTACACCGATTATGTGAATGCCTTCGGTGCGCGCAATATCGCGTTAATGCCGAGTGTCGGCTGGGTGCGCGACGGGCGCGATTCGCTGATTTACCCGACCGCGGGCACCTATCAGCGCGCATTTGCTGACGGCGGTTTGCCTGGCGGCTCGCTGCGGTATTACCGCGTGAATTATCAATACCAGCGTTATTTTCCGTTGACACGAACTACCACACTTATGTTGAATGGTGAGATCGGTTATGGCGACGGTTATGGCAACAAGGCGTTGCCGTTCTTCAAGAATTATTTTGCCGGGGGTGTATCCTCGCTGCGGGGTTATCGCTTGAATACCGTGTCGCCACGCGACGCAAATGGCGATCCGCGCGGTGGTAATCGCAAACTGTTGGGCAACGTGGAATATCTGTTTCCGTTTCCCGGTTTGACCAATGACAAATCAGTGCGGCTGAGCGCTTTTTTTGACGCTGGCGGCGTGTCGGATGGGAAATTTGATGCCAGTGCGCTTCGCTACTCCACGGGCGTCGCGCTGGCGTGGGTGTCGCCGTTTGGACCCATGAAATTCAGTGTGGCCGCGCCACTGGTCACCAAGGTTGACGACCGCAGGCAGGTGTTTCAATTCACTTTTGGCGGCGCGTTTTAGCGCCCCCGGATTGCAAGGATGATGAGTATGCATAAACAGACTATGGGATTTGGGGTGATGCTCGCCCTCGCCCTGCTACTTTCAGGCGGCGCGGGCGCGGCCGATATCAAGGTGGGTTTTGTCGATGCCGAACGCATTAATCGTGAATCGGGGCCCGCCGAGGAAGCCAGCAAGCGCCTCGAAAAAGAGTTTCAGCCGCGCGTGCAGGAAATTCAGCGCCGTGAAGGGCAAATCAAGACGGCACAGACGCAGTTTGAAAAAGACGCGCTGACGATGAGCGAGAATGATCGCCGCTCGCGCGAGCAGGAGATGTCGCGGCAGATCGTCGATTTGCAGCGTTTGCAACGCGAGTTTCAGGAAGACTTGAACCTGCGGCGCAATCAAGAGTTGGGCGCGCTGCTTGAACGCGCCAACAAGATCATCCGGCAGATCGCAGAGTCCGAGAAGTACGATCTCATCGTGCAGGAAGCCGTGTTTCGCAGCCCGCGCGTCGATATCACCGACCGGGTGTTGAAGGCGCTCGCGGGCAGATAGCGCCTGCTGGCGGCGCCAGACGCAATGCCGTGCGTCCGAAAGCGTATAGCCTATTAAACTCGAACGGCGCGCCATGACATCACTGACGCTGAAGGACATAGCGGGCATCCTCGGTGGCGATGTCCTGGGCGATGAGGCTACCCAGGTGGATAAAATCGGCACGCTTGAATCCGCCGATGCGGCTGCGATCACCTTTCTCATGCATGAACGCTTCTTGCCGGAATTGCAGAAATCCCGCGCCGGCGCAGTGGTGCTCGCGGCAGCGCAGCGTGATGCCACGCCGTTGCCGCGCATCGTTTGCGCGAATCCGCATGCGTATTTCGCCCGTGTGGCCGCGCTGCTTCATCCGCTTCCGGCAGACGCCGCTGGTGTGCATGAGACCGCCACGGTGGAGGCCTCCGCGACGCTGGGTGCTGGTATTAGCGTAGGTGCGCATGCCGTGATTGGCCACAATGCGCGCATCGGCACCGGTGTCTGCATCAGCGCTCACTGCCATGTGGGCGACGGCGTGACGATCGGCGCGCACTCGCGCCTTTGGCCCAGCGTGGTGATTTATCATGGTTGCCGCATCGGTGAACGCGTGATCCTGCACGCGGGCGTGGTGATAGGTGCCGATGGGTTCGGCAATGCCTGGGAAAATAGTTACGATAGCGGTGGCGATGGTAGTGGCGGCCATTGGGTAAAAGTGCCGCAAGTGGGCCGCGTGGTCATCGGTAACGATGTCGAGATCGGTGCCAACACCACGGTGGATCGTGGGGCCATCGACGATACGATTATTGAGGACGGCGTGCGGCTCGACAACCTGATCATGATCGCACACAACGTACACTTGGGCGCGCACACGGCGATCGCGGCGTGCACCGGCATCGCGGGCAGCACG
>CAMBGJ010000073.1 GCA_945865805.1 Bordetella parapertussis | reverse complement strand
AATCCGTTCGCCGCGCGTCGCAACTTTCTGCTCGCTGCTTGCGGTTTGGCACTGACGTCTGGCGTGCCGCACCTGCTCGCGCAGCCGCGCTTTCACAATAACCCGTTCACGCTCGGCGTCGCTTCCGGCTATCCGCAAGCCGACGGCATTGTGCTGTGGACGCGGCTCGCGCCCGACGCGCTCAATGGCGGCGGCATGCCGGATGCTGCGGTCGATGTCAGTTGGGAAATCGCCGACAGCGATTCGTTTCGCAACGTGCTGCGCAAGGGCGTTGAACGTGCCACACCGGAACTCGCGCATTCGGTGCATGCTGAAATCAGCGGCCTGCAACCGGCGCGTGTCTACTGGTATCGTTTTCACGCGGGCGGTGCCACCAGCGCCGTCGGGCGCTTTCGCACCGCGCCCGCCGCCAACGCGGCGCATGACAAGCTGCGTTTCGCGCTGGCCTCGTGCCAGCAATATGAGCAAGGCTACTTCAGCGCGTATCGTCACATGGCGCGTGAAGCGCTTGATCTGGTGATCCACGTGGGCGATTATATTTATGAAGCCTCGTGGGGCAGCAACCGGGTGCGCAGTCACGGGGTCGGCGAGCCGATGAATCTGAGCGAGTATCGCAATCGCTACGCGCTGTATAAGAGCGACGTGGATTTGCAGGCGGCGCACGCGGCGTGTGCCTGGATGGTCACTTGGGATGACCACGAGGTTGACAACGATTACGCCAATGACCGCTCGCAAGACCTTGATCCGCCCGAAGCCTTTTTGCAGCGCCGTGCGGCGGCGTATCAAGCGTATTACGAGCACATGCCGCTGCCCGCGTGGGCGCGACCGCGCGGTGCGGACGCGCGTATTTACACGCAGGCAGGCTACGGGCAACTGGCGCGCGTGTTTGTGCTCGACGACCGGCAGTATCGTTCGCACCAGGTGTGTCCGCGGCCAGGGCGTGGCGGCAGTACGGTCGTCAAGGATGCCGATTGCCCGGAGCGGCGCTCGCCGGATCTAACGCTGCTCGGCGTGGAACAGGAGCGCTGGTTGCACGAGGCGCTCGACAAATCCACTGCCCGCTGGAACATCATCGCGCAACAAACCCTGATGGCGAAGCAAACCCGCATCACCGGCGGCGAACAAGGCTACTGGACCGACGGCTGGGATGGCTACCCGAAAGCGCGCGAACGCCTGCTCGGCCATATCGCCGCGCGCAAGATCAGCAACCCTATCGTGCTCGGTGGCGACCTGCATAACGCCATCGTCGCCGATCTCAAGGTGGATTTCGATGACGCGAAGTCGCCGGTGATCGCCACCGAGTTTGTCGGCACCTCGATCACCTCGCAAGGCCCCGGCCCTAAAATCACCGATACCGCGCTGCGGAATAATCCGCACCTGAAATTCTCCGACGGCACGCAGCGTGGCTACACCACGTTCGATGTGACATCCGCGCGCTTCGACGTGCGTCTGCGCGTCGTGTCGCGCGTGACGGATCCGCAAGCAACGATCAGCGATCTCGCCAGTTTTGTGGTGGAGAACGGCAAGGCGGGTGCGCAGCGGGATAAATCTTCAAGCCGCCCACCGTCCGATTAACCCCATCAGGGCAGTTGCCGCGTTAGTAGAGAGGTCACCGCTGCCAGAGGTTTGTAACTATATGTTTTTATTGAACATTTTAAAGAGCACCTTACTGGCATCCGCGCTGCTGCTGGCAAACGCCGCACACGCCCAGCCCGCCGAAGTGGTTTCCTTCACGCCGCAAGGCGAAACGCGGCGCATACAACAAGTGGCCGTGCGCTTCAGCGCGGACATGGTGAAGCTGGGCGAAAGCGACGCGGCGGTGCCGGTCACGCTCAGTTGCCCGCAAGGTAATGCCGAGTCGCCGACAGGCCGCTGGGTGGACACGCGGCGCTTTGTATTTGAATGGACGCGCGATTTGCCGGTGGGCACACGCTGCATCGCCACGCTGCGCACGGGCGTCAAGACACTGGAAGGCCGCGAGTTGAAAGTCGCCGGGCCGTGGGAGTTCACCACCGGCGGGCCGAAGCTGATTGCCCAGTTGCCGCACAACGGCAGCAGCATCCGCGAACACGAAACGTTTCTGTTACGGTCCGATGCGCAGGCGGACATCGCCAGCGTTGATCAGCATTTGCAGTGCCAGGCCGAAGGTGAAGCGCCCCTGCGCATGCAACGGCTGCCGCTGTCGGTGCACAGTGGCGACGCACTCACGCAAAAAGTCACGCTGCGCAACACCACCAAGGCAGCGGTCACGCTGGAATTCACCGCACGCGCGCAAATCACAATGAGCGAAGGCGAGCGCGATACGCCGCCCGCCGATGCCGCGCGCGGCCTCGACATCACCCGTAAACTCACGCTAAAACCTGAAGAAAATCAAATAGTTACGTGGCCCGTCGCCATACCCGACGGCGTTGACCGGATGAAGTGGCGCATCAGCGCGAGCGCCGCAGACATGGGTGATGCGATAGAGATCGAGCAAGTGGTGACGCCCGCGGTTCCGGTCACCGTGCGTCAGGCCACGCTGCTGCAAGTCGAGAAGTCGGCGACCGTGCCAGTAACACTACCCACCGGCGCACGGCCCGGCGTGGGCGGCATTTCCGTCGATTGGAAAGCCAGCCTCGGCGACGCGGCGTTGCTCGAAGTGCGCAAATGGATGCGCGCCTATCCGTTCATCTGCCTGGAACAAAAAACCTCCAAACTCGCCGCACTCGGCGACCGTGCGGGCTGGGACGCGTTGATGCGCGAGCTGCCCAAGTATCTGGATGGTAGCGGCCTTGCACGCTACTTCCCCACCACGCAATTGCCCGGCAGCGAAATCCTCACGCTGTATGTGCTCGACACCGCCGCCGCGTTGAAGTGGCCGATACCCGCTGCGGAAAAAGCGCGCATGTTGAATGGTCTGCGTGCACAACACGCAGGCCGCACGCAGGCGCTGGATTGGGCGCCGCAGGATGTCAGCGTGGCGCGCGCGCTGTCGCTGCAAGCCACGTTGATCGAGCAGGAACCCTCACGCGCGTTGGAACGCGTGGTGACACCGGTGGATATGGCCTCGCTGCCCACCACTGCGCTGGTTGATTGGATACGTTATCTGTTCGCTACGCCCAAGGATGCGACTCGCGCGGACGCCCTTAAAGAAGCCGCCAACACCCTGCGTACACGTTACGACGTGCAGGGCACGCGGCTGAATTGGCGCAACGAGGCGCGTGAAAACTGGTGGTGGTTTATGTGGAACGGCAACGTCGCCGCCGCGCGCACCGCTTGGATTGTCAATCGCTGGGCGGCGGAAGACCCGTCGTGGAAAGATGATTTGCCGCTGCTCGTCACGGGTCTGGTCGGGCGCCAGCAACAAGGGCATTGGGGCACCACCACCGCCAACGTGTGGGGATCAATTGCGCTGGCGGACTTTGCGCGGGCACGCGAGGCCGAGGCGGTTTCCGGCACCTCAACCATGCGTCTGGCAGGGCAAAGCGCCAGCGTCACCTGGCCCGCCGCCGCCAGCACCACGCTCGGCTGGC
Source organism: Bordetella parapertussis (assembly GCA_945865805.1). GTDB lineage: Bacteria > Pseudomonadota > Gammaproteobacteria > Burkholderiales > SG8-41 > UBA5216. The sequence continues at coordinate 15,575 of CAMBGJ010000073.1, read as the reverse complement.
CCGCGCAGGGTGCCAGCGGCACACTGACATTAAGCCACGCCGGCAGCGGTGCGCCGTGGGCCACCATCGCCGTGCGCGCGGCGGTGAAACTCGATAAACCCGTGGCACAGGGACTATCGGTGTCACGCAGCGTGACCGCAGTCGAACAAAAAGTGGCTGGCCAATGGAGCGTGGGCGACGTGGCGCGCGTCACGCTATCGATGTCGAGCAGCGCCGCACTCACCTGGGTGGTGGTGCGCGACCCGGTGCCCAGCGGCGCCACGATATTGGGACGCGGTCTCGCGCGCGAAAGCACACTGGCGCAACAGGGTCAGCAACGCGCGGGGATAGGGGTGGGGCCGGTGTTCGAGGAACGCGCCGCCGAAAGTTATCGTGGCTATTACCGCACTGTGCCGCAAGGCCAGTGGCAGGTGGAATACACCGTGCGTTTGAACAATGCGGGCAGCTTCGAGTTTCCGCCCACTCGGGTGGAGGCGATGTACGCACCGGAAATTTTTGGTGAAGCGCCGATTGCGCCGCTGGTGGTGCACCCGTAACCAGTGACCATCATTTAAGTAATTGTTTTTAAACAATATTTAACTACCGCATGCGCATCCGGCAAACGCCTGCGGGCAAAACGCAGCGGATACGCATGTTCAGATTCGATATCACGCTGCCAGGCCAGCGCGACCCCATCCGTGCTCATGTCTGCTTCTGCAGTGGGACAAATATTTTGCTCATCAACCGTTCAAGCTCGGCGACGCTGACACTTTGCTCAGCAATGGCACCGTATGCGGTGCGCGGCTGCGGCACAAATACGGCGTGAAATTGCGCCTTGCCAAGTTTTTGCCGGACGGACAGTTCGCCGCCAAGATCCGGCAAAATCATAAACGACACGATTCCCGCTGGCGTATTCATCACCAAATGCCGACCGACGCGGCCCGCCACCACGCAGTTCGCCAGATGGCGCACGCGGTAGCCCAGATCACGATACTGAACACCCAGGGCCGCCAGAGACGCTTCGACAATATCCGGTGCCACCGTGCCATCATCATCCAGCTCATATTTGAATTCAATCACATGATCGATCATCGCCACCGCCAACGCAGACTGTGGCTGTGGCGGTGGGCGAAGCATAAATACGGCCAGCACCGCGACCAGCACCGAAGCTGCCACGCCAGCCATCCACCGCGAGCGCCGACGATACCGCGTGCCCAGGATAATTCGCTCTGCCAAACCGGTCGGCGGCACGACCTCGTCAAACGCCTGCGCCACCTGCGCGTCGCGGTCCAATAGTTGTTGGCGAAATTGTTGCAGCGCCGGATCATGGCGTAGGGTGATCTCCACTTCGGCCGACAGACGCCTTGGATCGGCAAGCAACGCGTTGCGTGCCGCAAGCGTTTGTTCAGGTGTGTTTTGCCTTGTGTTCATTGACGGCCTCCTGCTTGCACCAGCCGCATCGCGGGTTTTGTTTTGGGTTGGGGTTCATCTTGCATCAATTCGCGCAGGGCCATACGTGCGCGCGACATACGGGTCATGGTTGCGCCCACGCTCAAGTCCATGATCGCGGCAATTTCTTCGCACGACATGCCCACGGCACACTGGAGAAACAGGGGTTCCAGAAATTTTTCCGGCAACTTGACCAGCAGATCCCTGATCTCAACGGCCTTGGCAAAGTCACTATCATCCGTGATCTCGAACGATTCGTCATCCAGCGGCTCTTCCATGCGCGCGTTGAGGCGTCCGGCATCGCGCAAGAATTCATTACGCACAATGGCATATAACCAACCGCGGCGGCCTGCTTCGCTATCGACTTGCGACCAGCTTTTCCAGGCGCGGGTAAAAGGTTCCTGCAAAATGTCTTCCGCGCGGTGACGGTCGCGGCACAGCCAGGAAGCGTAACGAAAGAGCTCGTCCGAATACGCGCGCACCACCTGATCAAAATGCGTGGTAGACGGATTCATCCATTTCAACACGTGGCGGGTTCCCTGCGTGTTGCCGCATGCGTTGGCGGCGCCGTCAGCACACCGTCGGCCACCCAGCGCGCGAGGTACCTGGCGGCTGTCTGCGCGGCATCCACGGCGTTGCCTTGCGTCACAAGATATTCGCACAACGCACCAAAGGTGCTCGCCCCGCCGATCTGTTCGAGCGCCTGCGCTTCGTCGTTGTCCAGGATGCGCCAGCGGGCTTCGAGCGCATCACGCCAGATCAACAGGTGGTGCGCGTTGGCCTCGGGCGCGGCGTCATCTGCGTCAGCGGCGCTGTCATCGTTCAGTTCCCGCATCACGGCGCGCCAGATAGGCTCTACCGCCCAGTCCAATTTGAGTCGCGTGACGGATGGGTGGAGCACAAGCGCGATCGTGGCCCACTGTTCTGGCGGCACTGCGCGCAGTTGCCCTTGCGTCAAGGGCAACGCATCGGACGCGTCAAATGCCGTGCCGATGGCCCAATCCATACGCAACAAATCCAGCAATGCCGGGTGTGACAGGTTCGCCGCATCGCGGCGCGAGAAATCCTCCAATTCGCGTCCAAACCAGCGTATCGATCGGTACGCAGAGGGCATCGCGTCTAAATAGCGGTGCGCCAGATCGGTAAAGGCATCATCGCCCTGCACGCGGTGCAGGGCGGGGAAATTGATTCTCAGCGCGTCCCGCAACCGGGTTTTGTAGCCGTCGGTGTAGATTCCCATGCGTCCGTTGGCCACCGCGCGAAGCCCTGCAATATTCGCGTCTGGCTGCCGGATGGCGCGTGCAAATTCGCGCTGAAGTTCAGGCAGCGTGCTCATGCAACGCCCCTTTTAACGCGCGCGCTGCGCGTTGCCGTGCCATATCAAGTTCATCCAGCAACGCAGCCAGCGGTGGCACATTGTCGTCGCGCTCGATCAGGGTCGGCAACAGGCCCAGGCGTTGCACGGTGTATTCGTATAGCGCCCACACCGGTTCACAAACGTCGTGATCGTGGGTGTCGATAATGTAGTCGCCGTGGTCTTCATGCCCGGCCAAATGTATTTGCCGGATCTGCGCTGCGGGCATGGCATCAATGTAGGTTTTGGCATCGAAACCGTGATTGACGCTGCTGACATAAACATTGTTCACATCCAGCAGCAACTGGCAGCCCGAACGTTTTAACAGGGCGGCGATAAACGCCCACTCCGGCATTTCATCGAACGTGAAGTTGACGTAACTCGACACATTCTCCAGCACCAGCGGGCGGCCCAGGTAGTTTTGTACTTGATCCACGCGACGGCACATATGTTGCAACGCTTCTTCGGTATAAGGCATCGGCAGCAGATCGTGTAAATTGGTGTGATCGACGCCTGTCCAGCAGAGGTGATCAGACACCCACGCGGGTTCGACGCGCTCAATCAGCGCCTTCAATTCGCCAAGATATTGCATATCGAGCGGGTCGCAACTACCGATCGACAACGATACGCCATGCATCACCATCGGATAGCATGAGCGTATGGCATCCAGATAGAACAGCGGCTTGCCGCCAGGCACCATAAAATTTTCACTGGTCATCTCAAGCCAATCGACGCGTGGCTGTTGGTCGAGAAAATTCTGATAATGTTCTACCCGTAAACCGAGACCGAAACCATCAACCTGCGCACTCAAGACAAGCACCTCCACGGCAAACCACGAAAACGCCGGCTTGCCCTCTACAAAATCCTGTAAAGAGGCAAGCCGGCCAGGGCCTTGTGAACTTATACGCTACGCGTATTTCTACACGAATGCCGCAAATTAACTCGCCACTTTGCCGCCAGCGGCCTTGCAGGCATCCATCGAAGCTGATTTGACCCAGCCCTTGCCTTTACAGCTATTGGCGCCAGCGCACTTGACGTCGGCCATGGCTTTATCCTTCATGTCGGCCGCACTTGCCGGGGCATTCAACACAAACAAGCTGGCTGCTGCGGCTGCAACGGCGACACCGGTTTTGATACTGATCATATTTAATCTCCAATGGGGTTTTACAAACAGGAAAAAAGTAAGCCAGCCGACAGCGGATTGTTTTCCGATTGCCTGCACACGTAAGACCCGTAAACGGGAGCAAACCTTACCAAAATAAAATAATTCAATAAAATCAATGGGTTAAGTATCGTTATCGCATGCACGGTGGTATAGGTTGTCAGTCATGAGAAACTAATGCTTACAAACGCAACTCGATCACAGGAGAATCATTCATGCATATAGTAGACGCACAAGTACATATCTGGACCAGCGGCACGCCCGTACACATTCACCGCCAGGCCAGCTCATATACCAAGGACGAACTGCTGCGCGACATGGATACCGCCGGCGTCACCGCCTGCCTGCTGCACCCGCCGAGCTGGGATGTGATTGCCAACGAAGTGTCCATCGACGCCGCGAAAAAACACCCGGATCGTCTCGCGGTGTTGGGCTTCTTCGACGTGGCCGACCCGGCCAAGCGGTCGCTGATCGACACCTGGAAAAATCAGCCCGGCATGCTGGGCCTGCGCTTTGCGTTTCTGAAACCCGGCGAAGAAAACCGCATGACCGACGGCACGCTCGACTGGCTGTGGCCTGCCGCCGAGCGCGCGGGCATTCCCATTGGTCTTCTGGTGCCCAACCGCTGCAAGGAAGTCGCCAGGGTCGCCGAGAAACACCCTGGGCTGAAAATCCTGGTGGATCACATGGCACGCCCGCGTTTCAGCATCGACGACGCCGGATTTTCTGATTTACCCGAGCTACTGGCGCTGGCGAAATATCCAAACGTCGCGGTCAAGGCCACCGGCGGGCCGAGCTATTCGTCCGAGGTTTATCCGTACCGCAACATCCATCCATACATCAAACAAATCTTCGACGCCTTCGGTCCCGATCGTATGTTCTGGGGCACCGACATCACACGTATGCCGTGCACATGGAAGCAATGCGTCACCCTGTACACCGAGGAAATGCCGTGGCTGAAAGGGCGCGACCTGGAATTGGTGATGGGGCGGGCGCTGTGCAACTTTATCGGGTGGAAGCTGTAGGGTGCTGCAGATTATTGCGAGCGATGATGTCGGCCTGGTTTTAGGGGGCATCTGCTGAAGACGCTCTGCGGTTAGAGAGGTCGTTACAGGCGTCCGCTTCCCGATCCTCAGGCGTCTTCGCCGCTGCCGCTCGCCTGACGGTGAGCGAAGTTGAGGGTCAGCACGTGCTGGGTAAAGATGCCATAGGTGGTCGACTCATATTTGGGCGGATTACCGGGGCCGACGCAGCTGGCAACCGGCTAGACGATGACATCGTGATTCGGCCCGAGAAAGAACGGGCAGGCGTAGCGCGACTGGTCGTTGCGATTGACGACGCGATGCGGCGTGGCCCGAAAGCGATCGTTCGAATAGCGCGCCAACATCGCGCCGGTGTTGACGACGAACGTGCCCGGCACTGCGGGCGGTCTGATCCAGTCACCCTCGGCGGTGCGCACTTCGAGGCCGGGAAGTTTCGATTGCGCCAGGAAGGTAATGAAATTGTTGTCGGTATGCGGCGCGAAGCCGAACTCGTTGTCTTCGGGCGCTGGGTGTGCCGGGTAGTGAATCAGCCGAATTGTGCAGTTCGGCTCGGCGAACGCATGGGCAAAATAATCGGCCGGCAGGTCAAGGGCAAGCGCGAACAGCGGCACCAGCCGTGTTGTCATCGCCTCCATCGCCTGGTAATACGTCGTCGTTGCGGCGCGGAATTCGGGCATGTCCGTGGGCCAGCGGTTAAGCCCGACCAGCGGTTTGTTGTTGACGACGTCGGGGTGATCCGGCGCGCGGTCGCGGGTGATGTAGAAGCTCTCGCTGAAATTCGGCTTGGTGTTTTTGTTGACCGGCGAATGGCGCACGACCTGCGCGCCAAACGGCAGATAACCGATGTTGTATTTGCCGACCCTGAGTGTGAGCTTGTCCGGCTCGGGACGCGCGAAGAATTGCTGGGCGGCCGCGAAGGTGTCGTCGACCTGTTGCTGTGGCACGCCGTGATTGGCCACGACGAGGAATCCGGTGTCCTCGCAAGTGCGGGCAATGGCACGCGCCAGCGGCGCCGCCGCCCCCGCCTCGCCAGCGAGATAGGCGCCGACATCCAGCACGGGAATGCGGCCCTGGGCCAAGGGCTTGGTAATGTCTGCACGGTTTGCGGCACTGAGGTTTGCTGCAAGACTCATGACATCTCCGTTCAGCCTAAATCGGCAATCCGCGGCGCAACATCTTCGGCGAGCAACCGCAGGCTCTCGTGATCCCAGGCGGGATCGTCTGAATCTGCGGTCACGCTGAGCAAGGTACCGAAGCCGCCAACCGTTTCGTATAGCGCGCGGATCTTGTCAGCGCACTGTTGCGGGTCACCCACGATCCACAGATGCTCCATCAGATAGTCGACGTCGATGTCATCATCGGCCAGCGACGGATCGTGTTTCACGATTTGCATCTGGAAGGTGCCCGCGCGACTCGGCCGTTGATGCACATTGTAATTACGCCCCAGTACCGCGCGCGCGCGTTCACGGGCAATTTCAGGTGTTGGCCCGACAAAGATGTCGCGGGCGATTTTCCAGTCGCTACGATTCGGCGTTACGCCCGCGCTGTTTGCGCCTTCGACCACGGCGTCCCAGTGGCCCGGCAGAAACGCGCTCGACAGCAGCGAACTCGACATCCACGACCAGCCGCGCGCACCGGCGACTTTCAGCGAACCGGATTGCGGCGTGGTGGCGGCCACCGCGATCGGCGGATGCGGCAACTGCATCGGCTTCATGTGCAGCCCGCGTTCGGTCACAGGGTTGAATGTCGGTGCTTTGATGTTAAAAAACTGCCCCTGATGCGAATACGAGCTGTCACCTTGCCAAAGCCCGAGCACCACGTCGAGGGCTTCGACAGCGCGGTGGCGCGCTTCGGCAGGGTTTAGCCCCATCAACGCCATGTCGGTCGGAATCCCGCCCAGACCGATCCCCCAGTTGAAACGCCCGCGCGCCAGGTGATCGAGCATTGCCAGCCGATGGGCGAGATACACAGGCTAGTGCATGGCGAGCAGGGTCACGCCGGTGCCGAAACGAATCCGTTGGGTTAACCCCAGCGCCTTCGCAATCAACAGATCGGGCGATGGCGCATTTTCCCATTTCTCGGTGAAGTGTTCACCGAGCCAGGCTTCGTCGAAACCCAACTGGTCGGCCAACACCAACTGATCGATATCGCGGTCGTAGCAATCGGCGATCGCGCGATAGGATGGATGCAAGGGCATCATGAACAGGCCAAGGCGCATGGGCGAAAGTCCTAATCGGTAAAAATTTAAGGTTCGTGATTTGCGGCTGCATGGGGTCATTCGACTATGACGTTTTCTCGCCGTGAACAGATTGGTTATAGTCGGTTTTTGGTTTCCTGGCAATCGCAGGAGAATGCGTTTCTGCAACAGGATTTTCAGCGTACCAGCGACGCCCGGCGATAATTCGCGCGATTGACTGTAAGCCCGTCGGGGAATAGGCTGCCGTGTGGTAAAAAACCAGCGCGTCGGAATCCCCTACTCGCGCCTGGCATTTAATATCTACTTTTGATGAGGAGAGCGCGAAATGTTCAGCCATATCATGATCGGGAGCAACGACATTGCCCGGTCGAAAAAATTCTACGACGCCCTGTTCGGTGCAATGGGCGCTAAACCCGGCATCGAGGATGCCAAGGGTCGCCTGATATATGCACACAATGGCGGACGTTTAATGGTGTCAAAACCCATCGATGGCAAACCGGCCTCCGCTGCCAATGGCGGTACGATCGGCTTTACGATGGGCGACACCCAACAGGCCGACGCATGGCACAAGGCCGGGGTCGCGAATGGCGGCATATCGATCGAAGACCCGCCCGGCGTGCGCCAAGGGGCCGCCGGTAAAATTTATCTCGCGTATCTGCGCGATCCCGATGGCAACAAACTGTGCGGGCTTTGTCGCGTGCCGGCCGCCTGAACGATCGTGGATTAACCCTGGGCCGCCCTTTGCGGGCGGTCTTCCCGCACGACAGAAGTGCGCATCGCCTAAACGGGTGATCGTCCCACTACTAAGCAACGATCCGCTGCGAAGTCTGCTCGAAAAACATCAAAACGAAGATCGTCTCCGCGCGTCAGACTGCCTGTGCAGCGGTTGATGCCCGCGACGAAAGCCTGCTACAGTTCAAGTCTGCGGACGCATCGCGCCCGCGTTGTTCGACAAGGGACCGCCTCTTATGACCCCCGCTTACAAATCTTTCCTGACCGGCGAAGTCAAGGCACTCATTGGGGTGGAAACCGAATGGAGCGCCTATTCGGAGCCCATCTCGCCCTCTGAAGTCCGCCGCTTTGTCCATGCCATTATGGATGACAATCCCGTGTACTACGATGCGGCCTACGCGCGCGGCACCAAGTACAAGGCGGTGGTTTGCCCTCCCCTCTATGTGTCGTTCGCCTTTCGCCGCGCGCATGGCACGCCGGACCCGCTCGACCGTCTCAAGACCGACCGCGACTGGGATGCCTACGGTGGTGGTGGCGCTAACCGACAGGCCCTGCCGCGCGTGCCGCACGGCTTTGAACGCATGGTCAACGGCGGCTCGGAAATCGATCTCTACAAGCGCATTGGGCCTGGCAAGCGCCTGCGCACGAAGGCGCGTTACCATGACATCCGCGAACGCACCGGAAAGACCGGCCCCATGGCCATCGTCATCACTGAGACAGACTTCCAGGACGACGATGGCGATCTGATCGCGCGCGCACGGCAAACCGCTATTTTTCGCTAATCCCGCCAATCCCAGTTACGCACGGAGTCACCTTCAATGGGCTATGCAACGCAGCGCTACTTCGACGACATCAAGATCGGCGATGAGCTTACCCCTGTGACGAAGGGGCCGATGAGTCCGGCGCACATCATGCGCTGGTCGGCGTCGTCCGAGAATTGGCATCGCATCCACTATGACTACCCCTTTACCACCGGCCATGACAAGAACCCCGGCCTGCTGATCAACGGTTCCTGGAAACAACACGTGCTCGCCCAGATGCTCGACGAGTGGGCCGGCCTTGAAGGCTGGGTGGCGAAGATTGCGTTCCAGTACCGCGCCATGAACATCGAATGGGAAACCCTCACCGCGTGGGGGAAAGTGACCAAGGCCTATGAGAAGGATGGGCTCGGCACGGTCGAGTGCGAGACCGGCATACGCAACGACAGCGGTCTCGAAAGCACGCCCGGCTCGGCGGTCATCATCCTGCCGCTGAGGAACGGCAAAGCCGTGCCTTACCCCTTCGTGTCACTCAAAAGCTGAGCCGACCGCCGCTGCGGGGGTGTGGTGCGAATGCGGTATCGCGCTTGAGTGCTCTATCTGTAGTCGGTCGCCGTGTATCGCCCCGCCTTGCGGCGAACTGCACCGCCAGGGCGAATCGCGCTATACTTTTACCCCTACGCACGCCACAGGATGAGATCAAGCCATGAGCAGCCTACCGTTGGAAGGAATACACGTTGTCGAAATGGGGCAGATCGTGGCCGGGCCTACTGCCGGCCTGTTGCTCGGCGATATGGGCGCCGATGTGATCAAGGTGGAGCCGCCCGATGCCGGCCAGGAAAGCCGCATGGGCAACCGGCGCAATGGTCCTTTCTACTACTTCAATCGCAACAAGCGCGGCATTGTTATCAATCTCGCCTCGCCGGATGGCCGTGAAGTGGCGATGCGGCTTATCAATCGCGCTGATGTACTGATTGAGAATATGGCGCCTGGCTCGATGGACAGGCTGGGCCTGGGTTACGCCCAGGTGCGGGAGGTCAATGCGCGTCTCATTTATTGCAGCCTCAAGGGCTACCTCAAGGGCCCCTATGCTTCGCGACCGCTGATGGACGAGCCCGGACAAATGGCGTCGGGCCTGGCCTTCATGACCGGTCCGGCCGGGCAGCCGATGCGTGCCGGTGCATCGGTAGTCGACATGGGTGCGGCAACGTATGCCGTGCTCGGCGTCATGGCGGCGCTCATGCAGCGGGAGAAAACAGGCAAGGGGCAACACATCACCGGCGGCCTGTTCGAGACCGCGCTGTTTTACGTCGGCCAGCATATGGCCACCGCACAGTTCACCGGCGAGCCGTCGCAGCCCATGCGTGCGCAGCGCCACGCCGGCAAGCGCAACGGCACGGCGATCTACGATCTGTTTACCTGCAAGGATGATAAACAGGTGTTCATCGGCATCGTCAGCGACGGGCAGTGGCGGCGCATATGCCCCATCTTCGGCATGGAAGACCTGGCTGCGGATCCGCACTACGACCATAACCCCGGTCGGGCCGAGAATCATGACATCCTGAAGCAACGTATCAACGACATGTGCGCGCGCCACACGCGCTCTGAGATCGTCAATATGCTGGATGCCGCAGACGTGTGCGTGGCACCGCTCCACTCGCCCTCCAGCGTGCTTGAGGAAGACGTGCACGTGCGCTCTGAAGGCCGCACGCTGCCAGTTCAGATCGGAGACTTTGCCGGCCGTTTACCGCCTATCCCCTACGAGAGCGACGCGTATCAATTTTCCGTGCGCCATTCAGCGCCGAAAGAGCCGGGCCGCGATAGCGTGGAAATTCTGCGTGAATTGGGTTATTCGGATGCCGCTGCACAAGCGCTCGCGGCAGGGGGTGTCGTTCGCGGGCCGGGGTTGGGGTAACCAGCGCTCAGCGGCCCTTGAATACCGGCTTGCGTTTTTCACGGAATGCCAGCCGCCCCTCTTTGACGTCCTCCGTGTTGTGCACCTTGTTGAGCAGATTTTCCTCGTACTCCGCGTGCGTTTCGAGCGAGACGCCCATGGCGTGGTACACCGCCTGCTTGGTCAATTCGATGGTGATCGACGGCCCGCGCGCCAGACGGTTCGCGAGTTCCATCGTCTGGGCCATGAGCTCCGCATGCGGCACCACCTTGTCGGCCAGGCCAATGCGCAGGGCTTCATCCGCTTTCACCTCGTCGCTTAGCCAGTGCATGAGCAGCGCCCTGGACGTGCCGACCAGATGGGGCAACAGCCACGTCGACGATTGGTCGGGCAGGATCGCGCGACGGACGAAAGCCGACACGAAGCGCGCCTGATCGGACGCGATCCGCACATCGCAGGCGAGCGCCAGCGAAAAGCCGCCGCCGGCTGCCACGCCATTGACCGCGGCAATCACAGGCTTACGCATGCTGCGAAAGCGTCCGATCCAGCCGAAGCGGGATTCCTCAATGTCCTGCCGGCTTGGCAGCGGGTTGTTCGCATGCGACTGCCCCACCATGTCCGCGCCGGAGCAGAAACCGCGACCTGCACCTGTGAGCACCAACACCTTGGCGTCGTCGTCGTCGTTCACGTCTTCCAGAATGCGTTTCAGGCCCATCCGCAGCGCAGGCGAAAGGGCGTTGAGCTTTTCCGGCCGATTGAGCGTGAAGGTGACCACGCCGTCTGTTTTCTCGACTAGGGCATCTTCGTAACCTTCATAAGGCGTCAGGCCGTCATATCTTCTTGGCATCGCTGTCTCCTGTGTATGGCGAATGGACAAAAGTGTAACGCGAATACCCCGTGCGATGCAGCTTCGCCGTTATTTGCGGGCATGAACTCGCGTTGTTCAAGCGCAATGATTTCATGATCGGCAAGCCACGGGTTAAACTTGTGCGCTGACAGGGCCGCTCAAGCCGCGCTCATTTCATAACCGGAGGAAACTGACAAATGGCGACATACGTATTGGTGCACGGCTCGTATCAAGGCGGCTGGATCTGGCAGCCCGTGGCAAACCGCCTGCGCGCGGCGGGGCATCAGGTCTATGCCCCGAGCCTCGACGGCTGCGGCGAGCGCAAGGGCATGCTGCGCCCCGGCATCACGACTGAAACCCAAGCCGACGAGGTCGCGCAACTGCTCTTCTATGAGGATTTGAAGCATGTCATCCTGGTCGGCACCAGCTCGGGCGGGATGGTGACGTGCCGCGTCGCCGAGTTGATGCGCGATCGGATAGACCGCCTGGTGTTCGTCGATGCTTTGGCGCTGCTCAGCGGCGAATCGATCCGCGACATCGTCAAATCAACGTCGGTGACGGGCGAGCTTAGCGTTGCTCCCTCCCGCGAGGAGGCCGTCAACCGGCTATTCGCAGACCTTGATCCCACGAGCCGCGCCTGGGCGCTCGAGCGCTACACCCCGCACCCGGTCGGCATCTACGACCAGCCGGTCAAGCTCGATTCGTTCTGGACGCAACCGTGGAAGGCCAGCGTCATCTGGTGCCGCCGTGCACCCAACCCCGGCGAAGCCCACCTGCGCCGCGCCGCCGAGCGGCTCAACGCGACATGGGCCGAGCTCGATACCGGGCACTACCCGATGCTCAGCATGCCCGAAGAACTGACGAAATTGCTGCTGGCCGCTTAAGCGGCTTGTTTGCGCTGCGCCAACGCCGCGCCACGTGAAAAAGCCGACAACATGACAACGCGGCACATGGCATCGGATCATGCCAAAACAGCTACAAATAAAACAACCCGCCATTGATCAAATAACACTGACCGGTAATAAACGCTGCCTGTTCGCTCGATAAATATACCGCCAGCTCCGCGACCTCGCCAGAGTTGCCCAGACGGCGCACGGGCTGCACGTCATGCAGTTTTTTCTCGGTCAGATGCGTCTCGCGCTCAGTGCCGATGGTGCCGGGGCCGATGCAGTTGGCGGTGATGCCAAACGGCGCAAATTCGGTGGCCAGCCCGCGGGTAAATCCAACGATCGCCACTTTCGCCATCGCCTTGGGTGCGCCGTGCCCGAGAAACGGTGCGATACCGGAGAAATTCACGATGCGCCCCCAGCCACGCGCCTTCATCAGCGGCAGGACATTGCGGCAGATGTGATACGGCCCGGTGATGTTGACCTCGATATTGCGCTGCCACGATTCAAACGTCTGTTCGAGGAAGCCCTGGTCCTTGGTGTCGGTGCGGTACACCGCATTGTTTACCGCCACGTCAACGCCGCCGAACTTTTTGCGTGCGGCTTCGACAAAACCCGCGACACCGGCACGGTCGGACACATCGCACTGGTGCGTCAGCACTTCGGCGCCCTGCGCGCGGGCGAGGCGCGCGGTTTCTTCCAGGCCTTCCATTTTTGAACTGGTGCACAACGCGAGGTTCGCACCTTCGCGCGCAAACGCCACCGCCGCGTCGCGCCCCACATTGCGGCTGGCACCGGTGATTAATACCGTTTTACCTTTGAGACCTGTTTCCATGCGACTGCTCCTTTATGGATGGCGATGCGCGTAAGCGGGTTTGATGCGTCGTATCTTATTACGATTCGCGCGCTCGCCGCGCGGATATCTGCCGTATTGACGCTGCCGCGCGAACGGCACAGAATCGTTGCCACCGCATCTTTTCCATTGGAGCCCCGCATGCAAGCCACCACTCAGGCCGCAACCGCGCCACGTCACGCCATCGCCGCGAACACCCTTGCCACCTTCAAGGTAGTGCCCACTGGCACCGCCGTCGGCGCGGAAATTCAGGGCATGGATTTATCGCTGCCGATTCCCGATGACGTGGGTGCGGCGCTGCGCGACGCGTGGGCCAAACACATGGTGATTTACTGGCGCGGGCAAACCATCAACGATGATCAATTGATGGCGGTGTCCAGTGTATTCGGCCCGCCGCACACCGCCGCGGCGCGCAAGTATCACCTGTCGCAAGGCGAGCAGGTCGACGACGAATACATGATCTCGCGCCACCCCAGCGTGAGCATCATTTCCAACATCGGGCGCGATGGCAAACCGGTGATGGATAACGGCGGCCTGGGCAGCTACGAGGTGGTGTGGCACAGCGACAACTCTTACGTCGAAAAACCGCCCGCCGGCAGCATGCTGTATTCGCTGGTGGTGCCGACCAACGGCGGCGGCGACACGTCATTCAACAATCAGTATCAGGCGTACGACGAGTTACCGGACGACCTGAAAAAAGCCATTGAGGAAAAATCGCAAATCCACGACTCCAGCCGCAACAGCGCGGGGGTGCTGCGCCCCGGCGTCAAACCGCCGACCAAACCCGAGGAAGTCGAAGGCCCGAGTCACCCGCTGGTGCGCGTGCATCCGGTCACCGGCAGAAAAGCGCTCTATCTCGGCCGCCGCCGCGTGTGGCCATCGAACTATATTCTCGGCATGAGCAACGCCGACAGCGAAGCGCTGCTCGATAAACTGTGGGCGCACGCCTCGCAGCCGAAATACGCATGGACGCATTACTGGAACGTCGGCGACTGCATCCTGTGGGACAACCGCTGCTGCATGCACTATCGCACCGAGATCGATGTCCAGCAGCGGCGCATCATGCATCGCACGACAATCCAGGGCGAAGTGGTGCAGGCGCCGTGGCAGCAATAGTGCCCCTGCTGGCGCGGGTCAAACTGCTGTTCGCGATTTTGGCGTTGGCCCTGCTTTCCGGCTGCGGCACCATCAACGCCACCCTCCGCGACAACGAAGGCCGCGATGTCATGCTGCTCGGCCACGACCCGGTGGCCTACTTCGCGCTGGGCAAGCCCATGCGCGGCTACCCCAACATCACCGCCACGCACGAAGGCAAAACCTATTATTTCCTCAACAACAATCATCGCGACACGTTTCTGCAAGCCCCGGCAAAATACGAGCCGCAGTACGGCGCGTTTTGTTCCAACGGCGCAGCCTATGGCATCAAACTAGGCAGCGACCCCACCGAATATGAAATCATCGATGGTCGGCTGTTCATCTTCGGCGACATCCTTGGCCGCGAATTCTGGAAAATGAATTACCGTTTCAACATTCAGAAAGGCGACGAAATGTGGCCCGAGATGAAAGACACGCCGTGGCGCCAGCAATACGCGCACCGCGTGTGGACGAGCAAAGTGCCGTGGTACAAAACCGGCCCCGAGTTGCGCGCCGAATGGATGAAACGCAACCCCGGCCAGAAACTCGAATACGACACCGGCGGCGGGCTGATTAATTTCATCCTGAAATATCCCGGCTGGCGCGCGCGGGAGGGTTACAGCCAGCCACGCGTGGGGTTCGTAGGCGAAGAAGGCGCAGCACCGGGCACTGAGCCGCCCACGTTTCAGGGGTATCGCGCGCCGTTGCCGAAGTAGCGTAACGCGGTGCGTCGATATAACTATTTGTTTTTATTGATATTTTTGTAGATCGCGCCAGTGATCCAGATGCCGCCGTTCGCGCTTGGTCGGGCGTCCGTGGCGATCTAGTGCAGGCTCTGCCGCCAGCTTGCGCAGCGCCGATTGGGCCTCGCGCCGCGCAACACTTTCCGGCGTTTCTTCATACAGCGTTTGCGCCACCGGCGCCGGGCCGCGTTTGTCGCTCAACGCGAGCACGGTGATGGTCCAATCCTGCGCGGCGATGTTCAGATCAAGCGTATCCTGCACCCGCACATCCTTCGCCGGTTTCACACGCTCGCCATTCAACTTGATCTTGCCGCCTTCCACCGCCTGCTGCGAAGCCGATCGCGTTTTATAAAAGCGCGCCGCCCACAGCCATTTGTCGATGCGCATCGCCAGCCGCGTTACATCGGCATCGCTTTACGCGACAGCAGCGCGAGCCAGCCGCGCACGATGCGATACAGCACCCACAACCCCACCACGATCAACAACGGTATGCCAATCAGCGCGCCGATGATGGTAATGTTCAGCAGGCCGCCGATCACCACC
>CAMBGJ010000072.1 GCA_945865805.1 Bordetella parapertussis | reverse complement strand
AGCCGAACATGGACGCGCCGCCGGCAAAAATTTCCGCCGCGAAAATCGGCATCAACGCCTAATACGGCGTGATGGCGAAACTCATCAACGCCATCATCGGCAGTAAATAACGTAGCGGTTTCAGGCTCCAGGTATATCGCGCGCCATCGGCGATGCTGGCCCAGACGTTTTCCGTCGGTTTCGCGATTAGCCGTGGCGCCGCGCCGATCATCAGCAGGCTGCCGATCAGCCACAGCTTGGTGACGGCATTCATCGCGAAGCAAAACGCTTCGCTGAAATACGCCAGCATCAGGCCGGCAATGGTGGGGCCGATCATGCGCCCGGCGTTTTGCATGCCGCCGCCAAAGGCGATGGCGCTGGGCAAATCGGTTTTCAGGGTGACCAGCTCCGGCGTGTACGATGAGCGCACCGGTGTTTCCAACGCCTGCACAATGCCCAGCAGCATGGCCAGGGTAATCACATGCCACACGTTGACGTTGGCGCCACCGGCCCATGTCACCCACGCGAGCGCCAGCGACAGCGCGACCGTGGCGATTTGCGTGACGATCAGCGTTTTGCAGCGGTCGAAACGGTCGGTCCAGATGCCGCCGAAGGGCGCGAGAAAAAATATTGCGATCTGCCCCGCGAATCCGGTGATGCCGAGCAGCAGCGCGGAGCCGGTGAGGCGATACACCAGCCAACTGACGGCGATTTGCTGCACCCACATGCCGATCAGCGCAACCGACTGACCGGCGAAATAGGTGCGATAGTTCGGGTGATTAAAGGCGCGCAGAGCGTGGTGCACGGAAAGTGCCTTGCGCTAAAAAGTATTTAAAAACAGAAACTTAGGATATGTGATGCGATGAGGCCCGCGCTACACGAGCTGGGCCAACTGCGCGTTGATGTCCGTCAGCGTTTTCTCAAAATTGGCGAGCCGCTCACGTTCTTGAGCCACCACGGCGGGCGGTGCCTTGTCGACGAATTTCGCGTTCGACAATTTGCCATTGGCCTTGACGATTTCGCCGCTGATACGCGCCTGCTCTTTTTCGAGCCGCGCTTTTTCGGCGGCCTTGTCGATTTCCACTTTCAGCATCAGCTTGAACGCGCCCACGATGGACACTGGCGCATCGGCCTGCGGCAGCGCATCGACGATCTGCACATCGGTGAGCCGCGCGAGCGAGGCCATATACGGCGCGTAAGCCGCGAGTTGCGCGGCATCACCCTGCGCGATCAGCGGCACTTTGGTGCCCGGCTGCAGGTTCATTTCGCTGCGCAGCGTGCGGCAGGCGTTGATGAGTTGCTTTAACGTATCGATATCTTTTTCGGCGGCTTCGTTGATGCGCGTGGCGTCGGACTTCGGGTAGTTTTGCAGCATGATCGACTTACCCGATTTCAACGCCAGCGGCGCAACAATCTGCCAAAGCTCTTCGGTAATAAACGGAATCACCGGGTGCGCCAGACGCAGCGTCGATTCCAGCACGCGTACCAGCGTGCGGCGCGTGGCGCGTTGTTGCGCCTCGTTGCCATTTTGCATCTGCACTTTCGCCAGTTCCACGTACCAGTCGCAGTACTCGTCCCACACCAGCTCGTAGATCGCGCGAGCGAGATTATCGAATCGGTACTCGCTGAAGGCCTTGGCTGCGTCGGCCTCGGCGCGTTGCAAGCGGCTGATGATCCATTGGTCGGCGGTGGAAAATTCCAGTGGCGCGGCTTCGTCGAGGCCCACATCCTTGCCGTCGCAGTTCATCAACACAAAGCGCGTGGCGTTCCACAGCTTGTTGCAGAAATTGCGATAGCCGTCGCAGCGCTGCAAATCAAACTTGATGTCGCGGCCATGCGAAGCGAGACTGGCGAAGGTAAAGCGTAACGCGTCAGTGCCGAAGGCGGCAATGCCGTCCGGGAAGTGCTTGCGCGTGGTGGCGGCGATTTTCTCTGCCTGACGCGGATCCATCAGATTCGAGGTGCGCTTTTCCAGCAGCGCGTCGAGCGTGATGCCATCGACGATATCCAGCGGGTCGAGCACATTGCCCTTGGATTTGGACATCTTCTGGCCTTCCGCGTCGCGAATCAGGCCAGTGATATAGATGTCGCGGAACGGCACCTGATCGGTGAAGTGCAGGGTCATCATCACCATGCGCGCTACCCAGAAAAAGATGATGTCAAAGCCGGTGACCAGCACCGACGAAGGCAGGTAGCGCGACAATGCCGGGTTAGTTTCGCCGGGATAGCCGGGCGTCCAGTCAAGCGTGGAAAACGGCCACAGCGCCGACGAGTACCAGGTGTCGAGCACGTCTTCGTCCTGCCGCAGTGGCGCGGGTTCGACTTTCTCACCGGCTTCGAGACGTTCGGCCAGCTTGGCGTCGTATTGCGCGATGGCTTCTTCGAGATTGCGCGCGACGTAGACATTGCCCTCGGCGTCGTACCAGGCGGGAATGCGATGCCCCCACCACAGTTGCCGCGAGATACACCAATCCTGAATATTGGTGAGCCACTGGTTGTAGGTGGTGGTCCAGTTTTCCGGCACGAACTTGATCTGTCCCAGCGCCACGGCGTCCAGCCCGCGCTGCGCCAGCGATTCCATGGCCATAAACCATTGATCGGTGAGCATGGGTTCGACGATGGCATCGGTACGGCCGCAGCGCGGCACCATCAATTTGTGCGGCTTGGTTTCGGCGAGCAGCCCCTGCGATTCGAGATCGGCGAGCACGCGCTTGCGCGCCTCGAAGCGATCCAGCCCGCGATACACCTCGGGCGCGTTGTCGTTGATTTTGGCGTCGAGCGTGAGAATACTGATCGGCTCAAGCTTGTGACGCGCGCCGACCTGGTAGTCGTTAAAGTCGTGCGCCGGGGTGATTTTGACGCAGCCGGTGCCGAACGCGGCGTCTACGTAATCGTCGGCGATCACCGGAATTTCTCGCCCCGTCAGCGGCAGGCGCACGTTTTTGCCGATCAGCGCGGTGTAGCGTTCATCGTCGGGATTGACGGCCACGGCCACGTCGCCGAGCATGGTTTCCGGGCGCGTGGTGGCGACCACCAGATAGCCCTCACCGGAGGCGAAGGGATAGCGAATGTGCCACAGCTTGCCGTCTTCTTCGACTGATTCCACTTCGAGGTCGGAGACGGCGGTTTGCAGCACCGGGTCCCAATTCACCAGCCGCTTGCCGCGGTAAATGAGGCCCTCTTTATGCATGCGCACAAAGGTTTCGGTGACGGTGCGCGACAGGCCTTCGTCCATGGTGAAGCGTTCGCGATCCCAATCGCACGAGCTGCCGAGCCGCCGCATCTGGCGCGTGATGGTGGAGCCGGATTCTTCTTTCCACTGCCACACGCGTTCGATGAATTTATCGCGGCCCAAGTCATGGCGCGATATTTTTTGCGCATCGAGCTGGCGTTCGACTACGATCTGCGTGGCGATGCCTGCATGATCGGTACCGGCCTGCCACAGCGTGTTGTTGCCGAGCATGCGGTGGTAGCGCGTCAGTGCGTCCATCAGTGTGTGTTGGAACGCGTGCCCCATGTGCAGCGTGCCGGTGACGTTGGGCGGCGGCAGCAGGATGCAGTAGTTCTCTGACTTGGCGTCGTCGTTGCCGGCTTTGAAGTAACCGGCTTTTTCCCACTCGGGGTACCAGCGCGCTTCAATGGCGGCGGGTTCAAAACTCTTGGCGAGTTCCATCGATTTTTTGGCGGGGGAAGCAGTGTCTGAAGAGGGCGCGATTATACCGGAGGCCGCTGCAGGCTCAGGTTTGGGTAGGGTATTGAGCTTGGCAAGGTGGGCGTCAAGCTGCGTGCGCAGGGTTTCCTCGACCGAGGTGCGCACCATGTCGCCGATGCTGGCCTTGAGATCGGCAGCGATACGCGCCAGCGCCTCATCCAGCGCGGTGCCGACTTCCGGCATCACGCGTTGACGCACCACGCTGGTGATGCGCTCATCCACCTGCGACATCACACGTAAGTAGGCCACATGCTCCATGTTCTGGTTTTGCACGCGCGAGATGACCTCGGTCGATGGTGGCGCGGGTTTCGAATGGGTGACAGGATTGCTGGACAAGGCAAGGCTGACAGGTACGGCCACGTCAGTGAGTAGCGGAATGTCGTCGTCCGCTGCTTTGCTTTCCGCTGCGTTTTCCGCCTTTAGTGCCGCCGCAGGTGTTTGCCGGTGACGCCCGATCAACGCGTCAGTGCGCGCGAGTATTTCGTCGCTGTTGTCGCCACTGTCGTTGGTGTCGTTGCCAGGGTTGTCGGAGCCGTCGGCCATGTTACCCGCTTGCCACCGGATCAGGCCGTTGCCGCCGACAGATCGTGGCTGCGGATGTCGTAGCCGCGATCGCGGTAAAACTTGAAGCGCACGCGAGCGCTGGCGCGATCGGCGTCATCCGTGCTGACGATTTCGATCAGGCGTTGAAAGCGGCTGAACGCTGGCGGCCATTCGTCGCGCAGATTGAGCAGCACCTCGTCGTGCGGCGGCTGTGTGTCGAACAGCCCTTCGTGATCGATCACCACCGGCGTGCGCGCCGCCAGCGGGTGCGAGGCACCGCAATGCGGCACGAAGGCCAAGGGCGCGACCGTCCACAGCATGCGGTCGAAACTTTGCGCAGTGGGTGCGTCGGCGCACAACACCGCCACGCGCAAACCCTGCGCGTGCGCCTTGGCCGCCAGCCGGCACCCAACATTGAGCTTGTTGCCAACGTGGGTGTAAAAATCGATCTGGGTCATCAGCGGCGATTGATTGTAACTATTTGTTTTTATTGATTATTTTTTGCCGGCACGATTGATGAGAAATTGCGTCAACAACGGTACCGGACGCCCGGTGGAGCCTTTTTCCTTGCCGGATTTCCACGCTGTGCCCGCCACGTCCAGGTGTACCCATTTGAATTTTTTGGTGAAGCGCGACAGGTAACACGCTGCAGTGACCGCGCCCGCCGGGCGTCCGCCGATATTGGCGAAATCGGCGAAATTGCTTTTCAGTTGCTCCTGATATTCGTCGTGCAGCGGCAAATGCCAGGCGCGATCGTGCGAGGCTTCACCGGCGGCGAGCACCTCTTTGGCGAGCGCATCGTCGTTGGCAAACAAGCCGCAGACCACGTGGCCGAGTGCGATCACGCAGGCGCCAGTGAGCGTGGCGATATCGATCACCGCCGACGGTTCGTAGCGCTCAGCATAGGTGAGCGCGTCGCACAGGATTAGGCGGCCTTCGGCATCAGTGTTGAGGATTTCCACCGTCTGCCCCGACATGGTTTTCACGATGTCGCCGGGCTTGGTGGCGCGGCTGCCGGGCATGTTTTCGGTGGCGGGGACGATGCCCACCACATTGATCGGCAGGCGCATTTCGGCAATGGCGCGCAGGGTGCCGAGCACACTGCCGGCGCCGCTCATATCGAATTTCATTTCGTCCATCTCGCCGGCGGGTTTCAGCGACGTGCCACCGGTATCGAAGGTGACGCCCTTGCCGACCAGCGCCACCGGCTTCTGGTTTTTCGGACCGCCGTGGTATTCCATCACGATCAACTTGGGCGGCTCGGCGCTGCCGCGCGCCACCGACAGCAGCGAGCCCATGCCGAGCTTTTGCATCGCGGCGCGATCCAGCACTTTGACCTTGAGTTTGTAGCGCTTACCGAGGGCCACCGCCTGTGTCGCCAAGTAAGTGGGCGTGCAGACATTGCCCGGCAGATTGCCCAGATCTTTGGCGAAACTCATGCCGTGGCCGAGTGCAACGCCTTGGGTGAGACCGCGCGCGGCGTGTTTGGCATCCGCCGCGCCGTGGGCCAGTACCAGACGCTTTAACGTGGCGGGCGGTTTTTCGCGCTGGCTTTTCATTTGCTCGAAACGGTAGTCCGCTTCGAGGGCGAGCGTCGCGGCCTGCGCCGTGCGCCAGCCGATATCAGAGCCGCCCGCAGCGACCGTGGTGAGATGTATTTCAGCGTCCGCAGCACCCGTGGCATGGAGGGCGCGCAAAGCGGCCGCGACGGCATTGCGGTAAGCCTTCTCGTTGAATGATTTCTCTACTCCCAACCCGACCAGCAGCACACGCTCGCACGCGGCGTGGGCGACGCCGTGCAGCAGCAAGGTGGTGCCCGCTCGGCCTTCCATATCGCCGCTTTTGAGCGCCTTGGTGAGTGCGCCCTTCGATACACGGTCGAGTGCGGCGGCTGGCGCGGACAGTTTGCGAGATTCGAATACGCCAACCACGGCGCAGGCGGTTTTAGACAGGCCCGGCGCTATACTTTTTGTGCTAAATTCCACGGCGAACTCCTTAGAGAAGCTGAACGAAAGTTCTGCAAAAAACCGGCAACGATAGGGTTCTGATTATCGGCGGTTTCCCCATGAAAAGCAAAATCACCCCAGCGCCCGCATGATATTTCACAAGACCTTGCTGCGCGAGATGACGGGCACTGCGCTGGCGACTTTTCTGGTGTTGCTGGGCATCGTAATCACCACGCAACTGGTGCGTCTGCTGGCGCTGGCGGCAGGCGGCTCGATCACCTCCACTAGTGTGATCGCGCTGCTGGGCTTCACGCTGATCGGGTTTCTGCCGACACTGCTGTCGCTGACGTTGTTTATCGCCGTGCTGATGACGTTAAGCCGCGCGTATCGCGATTCGGAAATGGTGGTGTGGTTTTCCTGCGGTGCCAGCCTGACACGTTGGATCACGCCGGTGCTGATGTTCACCCTGCCGCTGGTGCTGACCATCGCGGCGCTGGCGCTGGGCCTGTCGCCGTGGGCCGCTGGCAAGGTGGAAGATTACCGCAAGATACTCGACAGCCGCGACGACGCATCGGCAATACAGGCGGGCGTGTTTCGCGAATCGAAGCAGGCCGACCGCGTGTTTTTTGTCGAGGCGGCGTCCAGCCTCGACAATCGCGTATCGAATGTGTTTGTCAGTTCCACGCAGCAGGGCAGAACCGGCGTGATGGTGGCGAAAGAGGGCTTTCAGGAAACCGCAGCGAACGGCGACCGTTTTCTGGTGATGTTGAACGGCTACCGCTACGAGGGCGAACCGGGGCGGGCCGATTTTCGCCTCTACGAATTCGAACGCTACGCGGTGCGCGTCGAGACGCAGGATGCGGTGCGCGCGCCCGGCACCAAGAACTTGTCGACGCAGGCGTTGATCGACATCGGCGGGCCGCGTCATCTCGGAGAGCTGTCGTGGCGCATCGGTTTACCGGTGAGCGCGCTGCTGCTGGCGTTGCTGGCGATCCCGCTGTCGTTTGTAAACCCGCGCGCCGGTCGTTCGATCAACCTGATCGTGGCGGTACTGATTTACATGGTGTATGTCAATATGATTTCCGTGGTGCAGGCCTACATTGCACAATCGCGCCTGCCCTTGACCCAGGGCTTGCTGATGCTGCACCTGGTGGTGTTGGTGGTGCTGCTGGCGATGTTCTATCGCCGCTTGAGCGTGTTTTCGCTGCGGCGTTTGTTCTCGCGTAAATAGAATGAAAACACTGCGCCGTTACATTGTTCGGGAAATTATTCTCGCCACCGCGATGGTGATGATCGCGCTGTTGTTGCTGTTCGCGTTTTTTGATCTGGTGGAAGAGATCAAGGATCTCGGTCGCGGCGGCTATCAATTGCGGCATGTGGTGCGGCATGTGGTGTTGTCGATACCGGCGCATGTGTATGAAATCTTCCCGATCGCCGCCCTGATCGGCACGCTGTTCGCGATTGCGCAGCTGGTGGCGAGTTCGGAATACACGGTGATGCGCACGGCGGGCGTGTCGTTGTTCAGCATGATCGGTACCATTTTGACGGCGGGCTTGCTGTTCGGTGGACTGACTTTCGTATTCGGCGAGTACGCGGGGCCGCTGTCCGAACAAATGGCGCAGCAATTGCGTTCGCGTGCGATTACCGGCATCGTGGCGCAGGAGTTTCGCTCGGGCCTGTGGCTGAAGGATGACAAGAGTTTTATCAACGTGCGCGAGGTCACCACGGACGGCCAGTTAAAAGGTGTGCGCATCTATGAGTTTGACGAATCGTCGCGGCTGCGCTCGGTCACCGCGGCGGATCACGGCGTGTTCAAGGGCGAGCGGCAGTGGATGCTGTCAAATGTGCAAAAAACCACGCTCACCGAGGTGCGCAGCGAAGTGAGCAAAACGCCGACGGCGGTGTGGCAATCAGTGCTGGAGCCACGGCTGCTTAATTTGCTGACGGTGCAGCCGGAACAGATGTCAGCGGCGAGCCTGAGTTCGTTTGCCCAGCATCTGCGCGAAAACCGTCAAAAGTCATTGCGCTACGAAATCGCGCTGTGGTCGAAGATCACCTATCCACTGGCGGTGTTGACGATGATGGTGCTGGCGCTGCCGTTCGCGTATTTTCAGCTGCGCCAGGGTGGCGTGGGCGGGCGTATTTTTGCCGGCATCATGCTGGGGCTGGCGTTTTATTTTCTTAACCAGTTGTCGGCGCATCTGGGCCTGCTCAACGAGTGGCCGGCGCAAGCCAGCGCGCTGCTGCCAACGGTGGTGTTCCTGTGTCTGGCTACGGTGATGCTGTGGCGGCAGGAGCGTCGTTGATCAGCCGCGTGCCCGCCAGCCGGTCGTGTAAGAATTGCCTGTCGCGATCCAGAATTGCCCACAGGTAGCCGAAACCCAGCGTCGCTATGCTGAGCAGCGTTGCTGCGTAGCGTGCCACGGCTCGCCTACGGGTCAGCGGCGCGCCGTCGCTACGCACAACGCGCAGCTTCCAAGTTTTCATCGGCAGCGTTTGGCCGGTGCCCGTCCATTGCCATGCATAGAAGACGCCGCACAGCAGGAGCAGCCATGCCTGCAGGGCGTGGCGTGCCAAAGTGTGATCCCAGCCGCGTGTGAGCATAACGAACGGTAAGGTGCCCGCCAGCAGAATGGCGGCGAGGATCAGGGCTTCGTAGATCAGGCTGAGGAGCCGACGCTTTAGCGGTGCGGGCGTGGTGGCGCTAACAACAGCGGCAGCGTTTGCGGGTGCTGCCGGGATCACTTGCTGGGCGTATCACCAGCAGCGCCAGCGGCTTCCGGTTGCGCCTGCTTTTGCTGATCCCATTTTTGCCGCAGTTCGCCGCGTAGTGGACGCGGCTGTTCCCGCAGGGTTTTGTAGTTTTCGCGGGCCTCGCGGCGTTGCGCGGGCGTCAACGCCGCCCAGGCTTGCATGCGGCGTTGCAGGCGCGCCTGTTCATCCTGCTTCATTTTCGGATAACGGTTGGCGATGGTGACCCATTTCTTACGTCGGGTCGTGTCGAGGTTGTCCCATTCGCCCGCCAGCGGCGCGAGCACGGCCTGCTGCTTGGGCGACAGCTCTGTCCACATCGGGCGCGGCGATTTGCCGGGTGCACCTTCACCTTGCGGCTGCTGTGCGCCCGCTGAAAACGACAGCGATAGCGCCAGCAGCAGGCCGACGATCAGTTGATATGCCGTTTTACCCACGAGTCGAACCCTTTTTCCAGATAGGCGTTGATCGGCAGTTCGTCGGTGAGCAGCGCGGCGTCGATTTCGGCGATTTCGCTGCCTTGCTGGCCAAATGTTTGCCAGGCGACAAAGCCGCATAGGGAAACCAGCACGGCCAGCAACACAAAGCCCGCGCGTAAATTGTGGCTGAACGGTTCGAACAGGCGTCCTGCACGGCCCGCGACCTCCGGCACCCAGGCGCGCTCCGGCCCCTGCTGAAAGTGAGCAAGCGCTACCTTACGGGCTGCCAGCAGTTTGTCAGCCGTTTTGCTGTCGATATCCAGAGCGCTTTGGTCAAGCAATGCCGCTATTTTTGCGGCCATCGCGTTAACTTCCGCGTCCGTTCCTGAATATTTTTCTTTTGAATTCATAGTGTTACACCTAATTTCTTCAATGCTTCAGCCAGTGTATGCGTAGCTCGTGAACAATGCGTTTTAACGCTACCCTCGGAGCACCCCATGGCTTTTGCGGCTTCGGCGACATCCATTTCCTCCCAGTAACGCAGGATGAAGGCCTCGCGTTGACGATCTGGTAGCTTTGCCAGGCATTTCTCAATCAAAGCAAGTACTTGCTTACGTTCCAATTGTTGCGGCGGCGGCGCGGCATAAGGCGACTCATTTTCCACTTCGATCGTTTCCAGCGGGTCATGTTCCCCATCCGAGTCTTCGTTGATCAACGAAGACATCGGCGTCGTCCATGTGGAACGCACCTTTTGCCGCCGGTAGAAGTCGCGGATGGTATTTTGCAGGATACGCTGGAACAGCATCGGAAATTCTTCGCGAGGCCGACCGGCGTATTTTTCCGACAGCTTCATCATGGCATCCTGAACGATGTCCAGCGCCGTGTGCTCGTCGCGCACGGCAAACATCGACTGTTTGAATGCCCGGCGCTCCACCTCCGCGAGAAAGTCCGCCATTTCCTTGTATGTTGCCAGATTGCCAGCCCTATTGTATCGCTGATACTCAGTACGCCATGCTGATTGTGCTGCCACCGATCGTCGTCACAAACGGGTATCGCGAGCAGACCGTCCGGGCGCATATTAGCAAATCAGCCGTCGGGGCGCGTGGCACGGCCCGCCCGCGCTGCGGGAAACGCGGCTATCATATTGTTTACAAGCCGGTTTTTCTTGACCACTGGCAGCCAAAACGGTAGTCTTTAAGGTTTCCGCGCTTTCGGCCTGTAGCCGCTTGCAGACTTCAGCCCGCACAACAAGCGCAGGCCGAGTTTCCGGTATTTTTTCGGTAGTGATTTCCGGTTTTATTCGACACAGTTCCACTAAGGGTGTTTTCACCATGCAATTGACGGGTGCCGAGATTGTCATACGTTGTCTCCAGGAAGAAGGCGTCGAGCATGTGTTCGGCTATCCGGGCGGCGCCGTGCTGCACATTTACGACGAAATATTCAAGCAAAACAAGGTAAAACACGTGCTGGTGCGGCACGAGCAGGGGGCCTTGCACGCCGCCGACGGCTACGCGCGTTCGACCAATCGGGTGGGGGTGGCGCTGGTGACTTCCGGCCCCGGCGTGACCAATGCGGTGACCGGCATCGCCACGGCTTATACCGATTCGATCCCGCTGGTGGTGATTACCGGGCAAGTGCCCACGCACGCCATTGGCGAAGACGCTTTTCAAGAGTGCGATACGGTCGGCATCACCCGCCCCTGCGTCAAACATAATTTTCTGGTGCGTAACGCCGAAGATATCGCCGGCACCATCAAGAAGGCGTTTTACATCGCCTCGACGGGCCGTCCCGGCCCGGTGGTGGTGGACATCCCCAAGGATGTCACCGCAAACAAAGCCGAGTATGCCTACCCAGCTACCGTGAGCATGCGATCATACAACCCGGTAACCAAGGGCCATCCGGGGCAGATCAAAAAGGCGATTCAACTTTTGGCCAGCGCCAAGCGGCCGATGATCTACACCGGCGGCGGCGTGATCCTCGGCGATGCGTCGGCGGAACTCACCGAACTGGTGAGAAAGATCGGTTTCCCGTGCACCAATACGCTGATGGGTCTGGGCGGTTACCCGGCCACCGACAAGCAGTTCGTCGGCATGCTCGGCATGCACGGCACCTACGAAGCCAATCTGGCGATGCAGAATTGCGATGTGCTGTTTGCCATCGGCGCGCGTTTTGACGACCGCGTCATCGGCAACCCGAAGCATTTTTTCGACCCCAAGCGCACGATTATTCACATCGACGTCGATCCCTCATCGATCTCCAAACGCGTGAAAGTGGACGTGCCCATCGTCGGCAACGTGCGCGACGTGCTGAAAGAATTCAACAAGCAGCTCGACGCCGGCAAAACCCACATGGACACCGCCGCGCTCAAGAACTGGTGGGCGCAAATCGAAGAATGGCGTGGCCGCGATTGCCTGAAATATGACCGCGCCAGCGCCATCATCAAGCCGCAGTACGTGATGCAAAAGCTGTACGAGATCACCAAAGGCGACGCCATCGTCACCTCCGACGTCGGCCAGCACCAGATGTGGGCGGCGCAGTTTTATAAATTCGTCAAACCGCGGCGCTGGATCAACTCCGGTGGACTGGGCACCATGGGTTTCGGCTTGCCCGCAGCGGTAGGCGCGCAAATGGCTAACCCGAAGGCGACCGTGGCCTGTGTTACCGGCGAGGCGTCTATCCAGATGTGCATTCAGGAGCTCTCGACCTGCAAGCAATACAAATTGCCGATCAAAGTGATCATCCTGAACAACCGTTACATGGGCATGGTGCGGCAGTGGCAGGAGTTCTTCCACGGCAACCGTTATGCTGAGTCGTACATGGACGCGCTGCCGGATTTCGTCAAGCTTGCCGAGGCCTACGGCCACGTCGGCATGCGCATCGACAAACCGGCCGATGTCGAAAGCGCATTGAAGGAAGCCTTCGCGCGCAAAAAAGACCTGGTATTCATGGACTTCATCACGGATCAAACTGAAAACGTTTATCCGATGGTACCCGGCGGCAAAGGGCTGTCGGAAATGATTTTGGTGTAATCATGAGACATATCGTATCGGTATTGCTGGAAAACGAAGCGGGCGCGTTGTCGCGGGTAGCGGGCCTCTTTTCCGCGCGTGGCTATAACATTGAATCGCTGACAGTGGCGCCCACGGAAGACGCCACGCTGTCGCGCATGACCATCGTCACCAGCGGCTCGGACGAGGTGCTGGAGCAGATCACCAAGCAGCTCAACAAGCTGGTCGATGTTGTCAAGGTGGTGGACCTGTCCGAAGGCGATCACATCGAGCGCGAGCTGATGCTGGTCAAACTGCGCGCGGTGGGCAAAGATCGCGAAGAAATGAAGCGCATGTCGGATATTTTCCGTGGTCGCATCATCGATGTCACCGATAAGGATTACACCGTTGAGCTCACCGGCACCTGCTCCAAACTCGACGCGTTTCTCAAGGCCATCGATAGTTCGGCCATACTGGAAACTGTGCGCACCGGCGCATCGGGTATCGGTCGCGGTGACCGGGTGTTAAAAATATAATAAAATCAAATAGTTACGATAAACCTTGGTGAGGTGGCGCAAACGCCCGCCTCGCGTTTTACGATTCCAACGAAGGGAACTCCCATGAAAGTGTTTTACGACAAAGACGCCGATCTTTCACTGATCAAAGGCAAAAAAGTAACCATCATCGGCTACGGCTCGCAAGGCCATGCGCACGCGCTGAACCTCAAGGAATCCGGTGGCAAAGTCACCGTGGGCCTGCGTAAGGGCGGTGCGTC
Organism: Bordetella parapertussis; assembly: GCA_945865805.1. Taxonomy (GTDB): domain Bacteria; phylum Pseudomonadota; class Gammaproteobacteria; order Burkholderiales; family SG8-41; genus UBA5216. The sequence goes on along the minus strand of CAMBGJ010000072.1, from coordinate 6,073 downwards.
CTGGGACAAGGCGCGTAACGCCGGGCTCACTGTCAAGGACGTGGGCGAAGCGGTCAAGGGCGCGGATTTCGTCATGATGCTGATGCCCGACGAGCACATTGCCAAGGTGTATCGCGAAGATGTCGCACCCAATATCAAAAAGGGTGGCACGCTGGCCTTCGCGCATGGCTTTAACATTCACTACGGGCAAGTCGTGCCGCGCGAAGACCTCGACGTGGTGATGGTTGCGCCGAAAGCGCCAGGCCATACCGTGCGCGGCACCTACTCGCAAGGCGGCGGCGTGCCGATGCTGATCGCGATACACCAGAACAAAACCAAAAAAGCGCGCGACATGGCCATGTCGTACGCAGCGGCCATCGGTGGCGGTAAAGCCGGCATCATCGAAACCACCTTCAAAGAAGAAACCGAGACCGATCTCTTCGGCGAACAAGCCGTGCTGTGCGGCGGTTGCACGGCGCTGGTGCAAGCAGGTTTCGAGACGCTGGTCGAAGCTGGCTACGCGCCGGAGATGGCGTACTTTGAATGCCTGCACGAATTGAAGCTGATCGTCGATCTGATGTACGAAGGCGGTATCGCCAATATGCGCTACTCGATTTCGAACAATGCCGAGTACGGCGACTTCACGCGCGGCCCGCGTATCGTCACCGAAGAAACCAAGAACGAGATGCGCAAAATCTTGAAAGAAATCCAGACCGGCGTCTACGCGCAGGAATTCCTGCTCGAAAACCAAACCGGTGCCACCAAGCTGAACGCGATGCGCCGCATTGGCAAGCAGCACGAAATCGAAATCGTCGGCGGCAAACTGCGCGACATGATGCCGTGGATCAAGGCCAATCGGTTGGTGGATCAGTCGAAAAACTAGTGAACCGTGAACGGTAAACAGTGAACGGGGCTTCCGTCGCTGTTCACTGTTCACTCATTACTGTTCACTGATGAAATACCCCCATCCCCTAATCGCTCGCGAAGGCTGGCCGTTTATCGCGGCCTCGCTGGTGGTGGCGATTGCGGTGCATGCGTACGCGGGATGGGGGGCTGCACTGTTTTTCTGGCTCGTGTTTGTGTTCATGATCCAGTTCTTCCGCGATCCGCCGCGCGCCATACCTGCCGATCCCGCTGCCGTGCTGTCGCCTGCGGATGGGCGCGTGGTGGTGGTGGAAAAGGCGCGTGACCCGTATCTGGATCGCGACGCGCTGAAAATCAGCGTGTTCATGAACGTGTTTAACGCCCATTCCAATCGCAGTCCGGTGGACGGCGAGGTGCATAAAACCTGGTATTTCCCCGGCAGTTTTCTGAATGCGGCGCTGGCCAAGGCGTCGCTGGAAAACGAGCGCGCCGTGTTGTGGATCAAAACCGATAAGGGTGCGGATGTCACCTGCGTGCAGGTTGCCGGTCTGGTGGCGCGGCGTATCCTGTGTTACGCCAAAACCGGGCAAAAACTCACGCGTGGCGAACGCTTCGGCTTCATCCGCTTCGGTTCGCGGGTGGACGTGTATCTGCCGCTGGACGCCACGCCACGCGCGGCAGTGGGTGATGTGGTGTACGCCACCGAATCCGTGCTGGCGGTCATGCCCTGATGTCCGTGATGCTGGTGAATTCATGAGCCTGCCACCCGATCGCGATCGTCCGTTTATCAAGAACCGCTTTGGCCGGCGCGGTATTTACTGGCTGCCGAATATGTTCACACTGGCGGCGCTGTTTTCCGGTTTTTACGCCATCGTGCAGGCGATGAACGAGCGCTTTGAGATGGCCGCCATAGCCATTTTCGCGGCGATGGTGCTCGACGGACTGGATGGCCGCGTCGCGCGCATGACGCGCACGCAAAGCGATTTTGGCGCCGAGCTCGATAGCCTGTCCGACATGGTGTCATTCGGCGTGGCCCCCGCGCTGGTGGTTTACACCTGGGCGCTGCGCGATTTTGCGTTCTCACAAACCGTGCCGCTGCTGGGGCCGTGGCTGTCGACGCGCCTGGGCTGGATCGCGGCGTTTATTTACTGCGCCTGTGCCGCGTTGCGCCTGGCGCGCTTTAACACCAATATTGATATCGTCGATAAACGCTATTTTCAAGGCTTGCCGAGCCCGGCGGCCGCCTGCGTGCTGGCGGGTTTGGTGTGGGCGCTCAATGAGTACCAGATCAAAGGCGTGGATGTGAAATGGCTGGCGTGGGGGCTGACGGTATTCACCGGCCTCACCATGGTGACTAACGTCAAGTTCTACAGCGGCAAGGACATCAACCTGCGCAAAATCGTGCCGTTTTCAGCGCTGGTCGGCATCGCCATGGGTTTTGTATTCCTCATCGTTTCCGCCAGCACGCTGCCGGAAATGTTGTTCGCGGTGTTTGTGTTGTACCTGCTGTCGGGTTATGTGCTGTGGGCGTGGGAGCATTTAAAAAAACGTCCGCCCTCAGTGCCTCCTTCAGTGCCTCCTGCGCCCGTAGCGTAACTACTGCAAAGGGCGAACATGACTACGCCTGATTCCCGCAAAATGCAGTACGGCTGGTGGTTAGCCGCCGTGGCCGTGGCCTGTGCACTGCTTTATTTCTTGAGCCCGATTCTGGCGCCGTTTCTCGCGGCGGCGGTGCTCGCCTACATTTTTAATCCGCTGGTGACGCGCATGGCCAAGCGCCTGCCGCGTACGCTGGCAGCGAGCATCGCGCTGGCATTGATCGCGGGCGTGATTCTGGTGATGCTACTGGTATTGATGCCGCTGGTCACCAAACAAGTTAAAACCATCGTCACGCAGTTTCCGCAAATCATTGATTGGATCAAGCTGAACCTGGGCCCGTTGGTGCAACAGTATTTCGGTGTCGAACTCGATACCGAACTGCTCAAAACCTGGCTCTCCACGCACACCAAGGAAATTCAGGACGTTGCGTTGAGCTTGCTGCCGACGCTCAAAAGTGGCGGCCTCGCGCTGCTCGAGTTTTTTGCCAATCTGGTGCTGGTGCCCGTGGTGCTGTTTTATTTCATGCGCGATTGGGACGGCATGATCGCGCGCGCGGCCGAGCTGTTGCCGCGGCAGTGGAGCACGACGGTATCGGGCCTGCTCACCGAGATCGACAGCGTGCTCGGCGAATTCCTGCGCGGGCAATTGCTGGTGATGTTGTTGATGGCGGTTTTCTACGGTGTCGGGCTGTGGCTGGTGGGGCTTGATTACGCGTTGTCGGTCGGGCTGATCGCGGGCTTTCTCACCTTCGTGCCGTATCTCGGTGTGATAATCGGCGTGCTGTTGGCGACCGTTACCGGCCTGTTGCAGTTCGGCGACCTCACGCATTTGTTGTGGATCTGGCTGGTGTTTGGCGTTGCCAACGTGCTCGAAGGCAATGTGTTCGTGCCGTGGCTGGTGGGCGACCGCATCGGACTGCATCCGGTGGCGGTGATTTTTGCCCTGCTCGCGTTCGGGCAATTGTTTGGCTTCACCGGTATTTTGCTGGCGCTGCCCGCGAGCGCCGCGTTGCTGGTGTGGCTGCGGCATGTGCGCGGCCAGTACCTCGCGAGCGGCATGTATCAGGGCGACAGCAGCAATTCATGAAGCAACTCGCGCTGGATATCACCACCCCGCCCGCGCCGTCTTTCGATAATTTCGTCGTGGGCCGCAACGCGGAGGCGTTGCTGCATCTGCGCGCCGCCGTTGCCGGAGCTGGAGAGCGATTTATTTATTTGTGGGGTGAGGCTGGCTGCGGACGCACGCACTTGCTCAAGGCTGCGGCAGGCGCGGCATACGCTGCTTGTGGCGCGCATAGCCGCTTCGACGGCGACGCATCGCTGCTGGTGGCCGATGATGTCGAGCAACTCGGTGCCGAAGCACAGGTCGCGCTGTTCCATCGCTATAACGCTTTGCGCGAACAGGGCGGCGGTCTGATCGCGAGCGGCAGTGTGCCGCCGGTGCAACTCAAGTTGCGTGCCGATGTGCTGACACGGCTGGGCTGGGGGTTGGTGTTGCAGTTACATCCCTTGAGCGACGACGAAAAATCGCAAGCGCTAACGCGTCACGCACAAGCGCGCGGATTCGCCTTGCCGCGAGAAGTGTGTGCGTATCTGCTGGCGCACACCGCGCGCGATATGGGCGCGCTGTTTACGACGCTCGATGCACTCGACCGGTTTTCGCTGGAGACCAAGCGCGGCGTGACGTTACCGCTACTGCGCGAGCTTTTAGCGATAGAAAAATAATTCAATAAATCAAATACTTACGATAATTTTCCTTTTTATGAATCTCGCTCTCTTTGATCTGGACAACACCTTGCTCGCGGGCGATTCTGATTACGAATGGGCGCAATTCCTGATCGAACAGGGCGTGCTTGAGCGCGAGCGCTACGAAGCGCGCAATCAAGAATTCTTTGATCAGTACAAAGCGGGCACGCTGAACATCATGGAATTTCTCGATTTTCAGTTAAAGCCGCTGGCGCAACATCCGCGCGCGGTGCTGGATCAATGGCACGAGCAATTCATGATCAAAAAAATATACCCGATGCTGCGCGCGCCTGCGCGGGCGCTGGTGAACAAGCACATGTGGGATGTACGTGTGGTCATCACCGCGACCAACAGCTTTGTCACCGCGCCGATCGCGCGATTGTTTGGCATCGAGCATTTGATCGCCACCGAGCCGGAACAACGCGACGGCCAATTCACCGGTGGTGTCACCGGGCTGCCGTGTTTCAAGGACGGCAAGCCCAAGCGCCTGCAAACCTGGCTGGCGGAGCGCGGCGAGACTTTGGCCTCCTACGACAGGGTCTGGTTCTACAGCGATTCTCACAATGATCTGCCGCTGATGACGCTGGTAAGCGACCCGGTCGCGGTGGACCCCGACGACAAATTGCGCGCCCACGCGGTGGCCGCCGGATGGCCGGTGATGTCGCTCAATGCCTGAGTGCGCGCAGCATTGATGCACGCGGGCACCGTACTCGCGGCAGGCGCCGCTGCTGCGACAGCCAGCGTGCTGATTGCGCTGACGTGGGGATCAGCGGCACTGAGTTTGAGTGAAGTGTTTGCGAGCTTGACCACCACGTCACCCGGCACCGCCCACGACATCATCTGGCAACTGCGCCTGCCACGTGCGTTCGCCGCCTTTGCCTGTGGCGGATTGCTGGCGCTGGCGGGGGTGTTGTTGCAGGCGTTGCTGCGCAATGCGCTGGCGGATTCCTACATTCTGGGTGTGTCGGGCGGTGCGTCGCTGGGCGCACTCGGCGCAATCACCCTGGGCCTGGGCGTGGCCACAGTCAACGCCGCCGCGCTGGCGGGCGCGTTGGCCGCCATCGCCATTGTGTTTGGCATGACGTTTCGTGGGGGACAGTGGAATGTCTACCGCTTGCTGCTCTCCGGCGTGGTGCTGTCGGCGGGCTTCGCGGCGTTGACCAGCCTGATACTGGTGGTTGCACCCAGCCCGCAGGTGAAGGGCATGCTGTTTTGGCTGATGGGTGATTTGTCGTATGCCGAAAGTCCGCTCACGGCGTGTGTGTTGCTGCTGCTACTGACTGCGGGCGCCGTGGCGATAGCGGCGCGGCTGGACATGATCGCCCTGGGTGACAGCAAGGCGCGTTCGTTGGGTGTCAACGTGACGGCGCTGCAACTGATGATTTTTTTTGCCGCAGCTGCGGCAACGGTGGCGGCGGTGATGCTGGGCGGCGCGATCGGTTTTGTCGGCTTGATGATGCCGCACGCGGTACGTCTGCTCGGCGTGACGCGTCACCGCTTGTTGTTGCCGGTGGCGGTGCTGGCCGGCGGCAGTTTTCTCACGCTGGCGGATACCTGCGCCCGCACCTTGATGGCGCCGCAGCAGTTGCCGGTGGGTATTTTCACCGCGCTGATCGGCGTACCGTGCATGTTGTATCTGCTGACGCGGCGCGTCTGATGCTGGCGTGCCAGGACATCGCGCTCACCGTGGCAGGCCGCACGCTGTGCCGTGCGGTGAATCTCACGGTACAGCCGGGCGAGGTGTGGGGCGTGCTGGGCCCCAATGGCAGCGGCAAGACCACCTTACTCAATACGCTGGCGGGTCTGGCCTCACCGACGTCGGGCACCGTCACGCTGGATGCGCAGTCGCTGATGCACATGCATGGCATCGCTCGTGCGCGCAGCGT
>CAMBGJ010000071.1 GCA_945865805.1 Bordetella parapertussis | reverse complement strand
ACCTCGGTATCGGCACGCTGCTGGAAGACGATGCCGCCACGTTCAGCGCCAGCCGCTCGGTGGTGGTCAGCATAAAACCTTTCGGTGGCAGCAGTGACTTTGTGCAAAATTACGTGGCGGGCGAAAAACGCGGCCCAACTTTCGGGCAGTTGATCAACCGCAAGGCCAAAGACTTTGACTGGGACGCGATGATCGACCTGGGCGATCTGCTCAATGGCCGCGCAGCAGGATTGGGCCGCCACGCATCACATCAACAACAACGGCTGCGGCATGCAATTCGCGGCAGCGGGCGCGCGCATACTGGCCAATGCGCGCCGCATGGGATTGGGCGTCGAGTTATCCGGCGATTATTTTCTGCAAAAAGAACACACCTGAAACTATTGGAGCGGACCATGCGCACTTCCCTGCTGTATTTCGCCATTACCGCATTGAGCTTGTTGACCGGTCTCACGCCCCAGGCTGGCGCACAGCAATTTCCCGCCAAGGCCCTGCGTATCGTGGTGCCTTTTCCTGCGGGTGGCGGGGTGGATGCCACCGCACGCGTAGTCGGGCAAAAGCTGTCGCAACAACTTGGCCAGTCCATCACCATCGACAATCGGCCCGGTGCGGCGGGCACCATCGGTGCCGATCACGTGGCAAAAGCAGCACCTGACGGTTACACCTTGCTGGTCGCCGGGCCGGGCGCAATATCGGTGGCAACGCTGGTGTTCAGCCGCTTGCCGTACCTGCCTTCACGCGACCTCACGCCGGTGAGCATGCTGGTGACCATGCCTTATATATTGGTTGTCCATCCGTCGATCCCGGCCAAAAACGCGCGCGAGCTGATCGCCTTGGCACGCGCCAATCCCGGCAAGTTGAACATGGCGTCCGGCGGCGCGGGTACAGGGCAGCATCTCGCCGGGGAGCAATTTAAATTAATGAGTAAAATCAATATGTTACATATCCCCTATAAAGGCACAGCACCGGCCATTGCGGATATCATGGGCGGCCATGCCGACCTGACGTTTTCTGACCCATCCGTGCTGCCGCAGTTGGCCACCGGCAAGCTCAAGGCGATCGGCGTATCGGGCAAGGCGCGCTATGAACCGTTGCCCACCGTGCCGGTAATCGCTGACAGCGGCCTGCCCGGCTACGATGCCGTCAACTGGTATCCGATGATGGCGCCTGCGGCCACGCCGAAGGACGTCATCGCAAAGCTGAATGCTGAGGTGGTCAAGGCGCTGAATGACGGCAGCGTGCGGGAACGCCTGATGGCGCAAGGCTTGATTCCCGCTGGCGGTTCACCTGAGCAGCTTGGCCAGTTCATCCGCGACGATACCCAACGCTGGGAGCCGGTCATCAAGGCCACCGGTGTCAAGCTGGATTAGCCGCACTGCCGAGTATAGTTGCCTGCCTCGGCGCATGCGGGTAACCTTCGCATTCCCCAAAACCATTTCTACAATCAGGAGGAAATCTATGTCCGTGCAAGTAGGCGCAGCCGCGCCGGATTTTACCCTTGCCTCGCACACCGGTAGCACGGTGACGCTGGCGAGTTTCAAGGGTCGCAAGACCGTGGTGGCTTTTATGCCCTTCGCCTTCACCGGTGGATGAAAAAATCAAGTATCCGGGTTCCGTGAGAACTACGACGCATTCAAAGCATTAAACGTTGAAATCCTGCAAATCAGCGCAGATACCGTCCCCAGCCTCAAAGCGTGGGTAGAGCAACTCGGCGGCATGCCTTATCCGCTGCTGTCGGACTACTGGCCCCATGCCGCAGTGGGCAAGGCCTACGGTATTTTCAATGACGAAAAAGGGTTTGATAAGCGCGCCGCCTTTGTGCTGGACGACAAAGGTGTGGTGCGTTACGCCAAAGTGTATGACCCCGGCACGATTCCGACGAGCGAAGAACTGCTGGCGGAATTGAAGAAGATTTAATTAGTTGCTGCAGCTGCAGGGGACTTTCCCCTCTCTCCGCCTGCGGTGAGAGGGGATTGTTTTTTTAGGGTGCCCGCGTTTGTGGCCGCAGCGGCCGTGGTGAATCGTGCAAGACCGTTGCGAAGGTAACGCCCGTTGCACGGAAACCCACCACCGCCACCCTTTGTCGAGTTCGCGTTGCGGCATTCGCCGCATCACGGCAAGAACCATCGATTGTAAGTATCTGATTTATTGCACTATTTTATTTTGGAACCGGGCAGTTCCTATGGACGCTGTAGCTTGTTATCATCACGTTCTCAATTGCAGCCCTGCACCCTTGTGCGCACGCAAGGTGCCTCCAGCCGCCGCCCGCTCAACTCCCTATCAACACGCTCATCAGCAAAGCCTCATTCCATGATCGAAGTTAACGAACGTATCGAAGTGTCGTCCACACCGGGTGCTGTATGGGCCATTTTGTCCAATCCTGCCTCGGTGGTGGATTGCGTGGAAGGTGCCGTCCTCGGCGACAAACAGGAAGACGGCTCGTTCAACGCCAAAATGACGGTGAAATTCGGGCCGGCCAAAGTGTCGTTCGCGGCCAATGTGTTGGTGGCCTATGACGAAGCCCATCAATCGGGCAGCGTCACCGCGCGCGGCAAAGATGGCATCAGCGGCACCAAATTCACCACCGCCATGCAGTTCAAGGTGGAAGGCCAGGATGCCCCGCCGCAAACCACGATCCCCATCAAGGCGGAATGCGAGATCTCGGGACGGCTGGCGCATTTGATCGAATCCGGCGCCAATATGGTGATCAAGCGCATGACAGCCGGTTTCGCGGAGAAGCTGGCGGAAAAATGCGGCGGCGTGAAATCGGCGTGAGATCCGCGTGAAGATTTAATCCTATTGCTTTAACGTGTCATGATTTTTTACCGGCAGGACTTTCCAAGGAGAGCAGACGATGAAGGTGTATGAACGACTTTCGCAGGCCTTTAAGGCTGAAGGCACGACCAACGTATTCGGCATGATGGGCGACGGCAATATGTACTGGCAGTACGCCAATGAGAAAAACGGCATCAAGATGCACGAAGTGCGTCACGAAGGCGTGGGCATGGGCATGGCCGACGGCTGGGCACGCGCCACACGTAACCCCGGTGTGTGTACCGCGACCTGCGGCCCCGGCACCACGCAATTGGCGACTGCTTTCGTGACCGCTGCGCGCGCATCCTCGCCGCTGGTGGCATTCTGCGGCGAATATCCGGTGAGCGACGACGAATACACGCAGGCGCTCGATCAATCCGCCTTTGCGCACGGCTGCGAAGCCGCGTTTGTGCGCATGGGCACGGCCGAAGACGCTGATGAAGCGGTGCGTAAGGCGTTCTACATCGCGCGCACGCAATCGCGTCCGGTGCTGCTGTCAGTGCCGATGGATCTGCAACAAAAAGAGTGGGACGACGACGAGCCGTATAAACCGTCCACGTCCATCATCCCCAAGCGTGTGGTGACGCCGAATCATTCGGCGATTGAGCAAGCCGCTGACATGCTCAGCAAAGCCAAGCGGCCGGTGATCGTGGTCGGGCGTGGCGCCATGTGGTCGGGCGCGGGCGACGAAGTGCGCGCGCTGGCAGCGCGCACCGGTGCGTTGATCGCCACCACCTTGCAAGCCAAAAACTGGCTGGGTGACGACGAGTACCACATCGGCATCTCCGGCACCTATGCCACCAAAACCGCTATCGGCTTGCTGTCGGATTCCGACGTCGTCGTGGCCGTGGGTGCCAGCTTGAACCGCTATACCACACACGAAGGGCTGCTGTATCCGGAAGCCCAGTTCATCCACATCGACCCCAAAGCGCATGTCTTGCTGTCGCGCGGCAAGGGCGCGGATCACTACGTGCAGTCCGACGGCAAAGCCGGCGTGGCAGCGATCAACGCCGAACTCACCAAGCGCAACTTCAAGCAAATGGGCCGCCGCACCGGCGAAGTCAAAGAAAAACTCGCCAATGCGTGGGAAGACCGCGCCGATTACAAAATCGAAGAAGGCACGCTCGACCCGCGTCCGCTGTGCCTGGCGCTGGACGACCTGGTGCCCACCGACATCAACCTGTTCGTCGGTAGCGGTCATACGTCGGGCTTCACCAACATTCTGTTCCGCAAGAGCCGCCCGATTGTGATGCCGGGCCACTTCTTCGGTTGCATCGGGCAGATGATGCCTGCTGCAGTGGGTGCTGTGATCGGCTCGGGCATGAAGCCGGCAATCCTGATGGACGGCGACGCCAGCACCATGATGCACATCGGCGACTTCGACACCATGGTGCGCTACAACGTGCCGCTGTTGATTTATTGCATGAACAATCAGTGTTTGGGCGCCGAGTACTACAAACTCGAAGCGCACAACATGAAGGTTGACACCTCGTGTATCCCGACGGCTGACCTGGGCGCAGTGGCCCGCGCCTTCGGCGGCCGCGGCGCACTGTGCCGCACCGTGGACGAAGTGAAAAAGGCGACGCAGGAATGGCTTGCCAAACCCGGCCCGATGATCATCGACGTGCGCGTTTCACGTTCGGTGGTAACGCTGCCGTATCGCCGCGTGCATTACGGTGAGGATGTGTAAAAAAATCAATAAAATCAATTAGTTATAAACGGCCCTATGGTGATACTGTAGGGCCGTTTTTTTGACGGGGAGTCTGTCAGGCGTTACCGCCCCGTCGTTCCAGCGAAAGCTGGAACCCAGTTCGTTCAATCATGCGTAGCATCTAAAATCTGCTCCTGCGGATAAAGTAACAACCTGGGTTCCAGCTTCCGCTGGAACGACGGGGTTGGCATATAACAGCGAAGTTGCAATCGTTGGCGCTTCGAGGAGAAGTTTCATGAACATGACACAGCAGTCGATATTCGCGTTGGTCATTATGGGGGCGTTGTCCAGTGCATACGCACAACCCGCCCCCAACGTCACCCAATGGCCGCAACGCCCGGTGCGCGTGGTGGTGCCTTTCCCGCCCGGCGGCAGCACCGACATCATCGCGCGGCTGATCTCGCCGCATCTCACCGAAGCATTCGGCCAGCAGTTTGTCATCGACAACCGCAGCGGCGCGGGCGGCACCATCGGCTCTGAAATCGCCGCGCGCTCGACGCCCGACGGCTATACGCTGGCGGTCATCCCCTCGAGTTACGCCGCAGCCGCTGCGCTGTACCCGCTCTCTTTCGACCCGGTGAAAGGCATTGCCCCAATCAGCATGATCGGCCTGGGCTCGTTCATCCTCGGCGTGCATCCTTCGGTAAAAGCGGGCAACTTCAAGGAATTCATCGATCTTTTAAAGGCCAAACCCGGCGCGCTCAACTTCGCCTCGCCCGGTACCGGCAGTTCGCCACATCTCGCGTCAGAACTGTTAAAGCAAATGGCCGGTGTCAATTTCACCCACATCCCGTACAAGGGCGACACACCGGCACTGACGGAACTGATCGCCGGGCAAATGCACATCATGTTCGCCTCCGGCCCGGTGTTCCTGCCGCACATCAAGGCCGGCAAGGTGCGCGCGATCGCGGTAACCGGCGCCAAGCGCTACTTCGTGGTGCCCGAACTGCCAACCATCGCTGAAAGCTACCCCGGCTTCTACGCCTCGGGCTGGAACGGCATGATCGCACCCGCCGGCACGCCACGTGACATCATCAACCGGCTAAACCGCTCCATAGCAACTTTCCTCAAACGCCCCGACATCCAGGAGCGCCTGCGCAACGACGGCCGCGAAACCATTCCCACCACGCCCGAAGAAACCGCGCAGATGCTGGCCAACGAGATCGCAACCTGGCGCAAGGTGGTGCAGGTGGCGAATATCAAGATCAATTAGGGATTTGTCGGCTCCGCGTATCCCGCATGGACGTAGAGCGTCAGTGAGCCTATCCTGAACTTGTAGAAGGGCGAAGCGCATTGAGCCGTATGCTTTGGTGAATGATGCACATACGGCGCATTGCCCTTCGGTTAATGCGCCTTACGAGTTCTGTGATCCGCATCAATCGAGCTCGCGGGCCGCGTGCGATGTAGATCCTTCATCATCGCATATTACGAACTGGCTACGGGCTCAAACCACGTTTAGATTCTGAGCCAGCCTGCGGTGCTAATGAACTCTGAGGTTGTAGGGCTGGCGGCTGTTGAGCATAAATGACGATGGTGTTTGCGGCTGTGTTGGGGCCGATACAGGAACAGCGCGGTTTAGCATGAATGCCAAAACCGCTATAATAAGTGCCGTCGAGGCCGCTATAACACCAGCCAACCACATAACGGTACTAGCCTTCGCTTCCGCGACATCGCCCTTCGTTGCCAGCGTCGGCAATATAGTTTCCAATCTAGTCTCAAGCTTGGTTAGTCTGTCGTTGAGTCCGGTACCGCTACCGTCTGAGGGTGGTTGTGTCGCGTCGCCGCGTCCCGGAAATTGTCCATGAATTACCGTCACCGTTTTTCCTCATTCGTGGCCGTTGCTTCTGGATCAAGATCAAACAATTCGCTATAGCCGCAATTCTTACATACAAAAAGTGCCACCCTAAATCCCGTTACCTCAGACATATTCTGGTGTTGCTTGCCAGACAAAAGCGCCCACTCCTGAGTGACGCCAGCAGAAGTAACCCGCATGAGTGGACCATGCTCATACCGACACTTTGGAACTATTGTAGGGGTATTTCTCAAATCTGATCAGTATAGCCTGACTTAATTCAAATTTCCAAAGCTATTCTACGCTCCAATTAAACGCGGCCTTTGCAGGGAAAATTTTACCGCAACCCCGGTATCCGCCCCTTCAACCCGCGCATCATCTTCTGCATGCCGCCCTTGGCCATCATTTTCATCATCTTCTGTGTTTGCTCGAACTGCTTGAGCAACTGATTCACTTCCTGCACCGTGACACCCGCGCCGGCGGCGATGCGGCGCTTGCGTGACGCCTTGAGCAGATCGGGATAGGTGCGTTCCTTTGGTGTCATCGAGTTGATGATGCCTTCGATGCGGCGGATGTGGTTGTCGTCCACCTGCGGCGCGCCCTGAGCCATTTGCGCGAGGTTGCCGGGCAGTTTATCCATCAGCGCCGACACGCCGCCCATTTTTTTCATCTGGCCGATTTGCTGTTTGAAATCCTCCAGATCGAAGCCTTTGCCGGATTTGAATTTCTTTGCCAGCTTTTCAGCGACGGCGATATCGACGGTTTTTTGCACGTCCTCGATCAGCGACAGCACATCGCCCATGCCGAGAATGCGCGAGGCCATGCGGTCGGGGTGGAAGGCTTCCAGCCCGGTCAACTTTTCGCCCACACCCGCAAACTTGATCGGCTTGCCGGTGACGTGGCGCACCGACAGCGCCGCACCGCCGCGCGCATCACCATCCAGCTTGGTCAGCACCACGCCGGTGAGCGGCAGCGCTTCGGAGAATGCTTTGGCCACATTCACGGCGTCCTGGCCTTGCATGGCATCGACCACGAACAGCGTTTCGATGGGCTTCACTGCCGCGTGCAGCTCGCGGATTTCGTTCATCATCTGCTCGTCGATGGCTAACCGCCCGGCGGTGTCGACGATCAGCACATCGTGATAATGCTTGCGCGCGAAATCCAGCGCGGCTTCGGCGATGGCCACCGGTTTTTGATCGCCGGTGGAGGGAAAGAAATCCGCGCCGATCTGTGTCGCCACCAACCTCAATTGTTCAATGGCCGCCGGACGGTACACGTCGCAGCTCACCAGCAGCACTTTTTTCTTGCGATTCTCAGCCAGCCACTTGGCGAGTTTGCCGCTGGTGGTGGTCTTGCCCGAGCCTTGCAGACCCGCCATCAAAATCACTGCGGGCGGCGTGGTGGCGAGATTCAGGTCGTCGTTTTTCTCGCCCATCAACGCGATCAACTCGCGGTGCACCACGCCCACCACCGCCTGCCCCGGCGTGAGGCTGCCCATCACCTCCTGCCCCAGCGCCTTTTCGCGCACGCGGGCGATAAAGTCGCGCACCACCGGCAAGGCCACGTCGGCTTCCAGCAGCGCCATGCGCACTTCGCGCAGCGCCTCGCCGATGTTGTCTTCGGTCAGCCGCGCTTCGCCGCGCAGCGTCTTGATTACTTGGGACAGGCGTCCGGTCAGATTGTCGAACATAGGTTCAAATACCGTGTTGGTGTAGACTTGAATGATGCTGATGAATCAGGCCATTTTACCGCATGCCGTGTGCGCCGCCCTCTATGGCGCGCTGGCGTTTTACTTCTGGCGCAGGCACTGGTCGGACACCAATAACACCGGCGGCAAACCAGAATCACGCCACGGCATAGAGCACGCCGCGCTGCTGGCACCGTTGGCATTGCACACGTGGCTGCTGGCGGGCTCGATGTTCGGCGATGGCGGCATGTACCTCGGCGTCGGCAACGCGCTGTCGCTGATTCTGTGGCTGACGGTGTTGATCTACGGCTTGGGGAGTCTGTTTTACCGACTGGATGGGCTGCACGCGCTGGTGTTGCCGGCGGCGGCTGTCGCGGTGACGTTGCCGGTGGTGTTTCCCGCCGCGCACGCGCTGGCCAACACCGAAACGCTGGCCTTCAAGGCGCATCTGCTGATTGCGATGGCGGCCTACAGTTTGTTTACCATTGCCTCGTTGCATGTGATGTTGATGGCGATCATCGAGCGGCGGCTGCACGCGGGTACGCTGCCAACTGCGCTCGCCAACATGCCGCCGCTGCTGACCCTGGAGACGCTACTGTTTCGCATCATCGCGGCCGGGTTTGTGCTGCTCACACTCACCATCGCCAGCGGCGTTTTGTTTTCCGAGGAACTCTTCGGCAAGCCCGCGCGCTTTTCGCACAAGACGGTTTTTGGCGTATTGTCGTGGCTGATCTTCGGCGCACTGCTCGGCGGGCGCATGGTGTACGGTTGGCGTGGCCGCACTGCGGTGCGCTGGACACTGGCAGGATTTCTCACCCTGGTGCTTGCCTATATTGGCAGCAAGTTCGTCCTGGAAGTAATTCTCGGTCGATAAAAATATCAATAAAAACAAATAGTTACGGTATAGTCGTTTGCGGCCCGCACAACTGGCCTGGCTGATCGCGCTGGGCGCGATCTGGGGTTCTTCCTTTCTGTTCATGAAAATCGCGGTGCCCGCATTCGGGCCCGCGATGATGATGGGCGGGCGTATCGGTATCGCCGCTGTCGTCCTCACGGTCTTTGCGTGGCTGCTGAAAAAATCATTGCCGCGCGGCAGGCAATGGAAGCCCGCGATCATCACCGGTATTTTTTATGCGGCGATACCGCTGGTACTGTGGGGCTACGCCGCGCAGACGCTGAGTGTGTCGCTGCTGTCGATCATCAATGCCACAGCGCCGCTGTTTGGTGCCGCGCTATCGCTGCTATGGCTACGGGAGCGTACCAGCGCAAAAGGACTGGTGGGCCTGGCGCTCGGCTTCGTGGGCGTGGCGGTGCTGGTGGGCGGCGAGGAATTTCGCGCCGGCGAAACGCCCGCGCTGGCGATCTCGGCGGCGTTCGCGGCGAGCATTTTGTACGGCGGGATTTCCCTCTACAACCAGAGCGCAAAAATCGCCGATCCGTACTCGAATGTGCTGGGTGCGTTGTGGGTCGCCACGCTGATGATGCTGCCGCTGATGGTGATGTTTCCGCTACGCGAAACACCGGGTATGGCGGCGTGGAGTTCGGTGGCCGCACTGGGCATCCTGTGCACGGCCATTGCCTATGTGGTTTACTTTCGCCTGATCGAGCAGATTGGCGCAGCACCCACGCTGACGGTAACGTATCTGATACCGCTATTCGGTGTGTTGTGGGGCGTGATGTTTCTCGACGAACGCATCGGCGTGCATCACGTGGCGGGGGCGGCGATGATTCTGGCGGGTATTGCGCTGGTGGCTAAATCACGACGCGCCGCAGCGCCTCGATGATTTTATGCCAGCCGCGATACCGGTTTGAGTTTCGCGCCGCTTGGGTGCAGAATCACCGGCGCGGGGGTCATTTGGCTGCCGCCAATTCTGGGAGGAGATCACATGAAACTGCTATCACGCTTTACCGTGTTGTTGCTGGCTGCCGCAGCCATGACGCTGGCGGGCTGCGCCAGCACGCCGTCCACCGGCGGCTGGATCACGCTGCTCGACAATGGCAAGGGGCTGGAAAACTTTGACCGCACTGGTGACGCCAACTGGCGCGTCGAAGAAGGGCTGGTGGTCGCAGACAAAGGCAAAGGCGGACATCTGGTGACAAAAAACAGCTACAAGGATTTTGAAATCCGCGTCGAGTTCTGGGCCGCCAGCGATACCAACAGCGGCATTTTCATGTGCGCCACCGACCGCAACAAAATCGCCTCGGCCAACTCGTATGAAGTGAATATCTGGGACATACGCCCCGATCCGAAATACGGCACCGGTGCGATTGTCGATATCGCCGCCGTGCCAGTGCCCATCAAAGAGACAGTAGGCGGCAAGTGGAACGTCATGCATATCACCGCCAACGGCCCGCAACTGACGGTCGTGCTGAACGGCGTCACGACAGTGAACGTGAAAGACAGCAGCTACACGCAAGGCTCGTTTACGCTGCAATATGGCGCGGGGGTCAAGGGCGCGGTGGGCGGACCAATCAAATGGCGCAAGGTGCAGGTGCGGCCGCTGTAAAGCGGCCCTGCCCGGCGCGTGGAGAGATGCCATCTTGACCCTGAATAAAGCCTGGATCACCATCGCGCCGGAGCAGGAAGCCACCGGCGACCTGCGGCGCGCCTACGACCAAATACTCGCCACGCGCGGGCGCATACCTGACATCCGCTCGGTGATGGCGGGCGAGCCGCTGACGATCGAAGGTTTCGCGTATTTTTTCCCCGATAACAACTACGCCTGCACTTCGATCGACCGGCGGTTGTCGGAGATAATCGCCACCGTGGTGGGCGTTGCCAATGAATCCGCGCTCGGCGGGCCGGCACATGCGCGGCAACTGGCGCGCATCAACGGTGACGAGACGTTTGCCCAGGCCGTGCGGCGCGATTACAAAACCGCAGGGCTTTCCGCCGAGGAAGTCACCCTGCTCGATTACGTGTGGAAGCTCACCAAAACGCCCGGCGCGATGACCGAGGCCGACGTGAATGGCTTGCGCGTGGCGGGCTGGAGCGATCCGCAGATCGTCGCCACGGTGCACGTGACGGCTTTTTTTGCCTACATGAACCGCGTGGCGGGCGCGTTCGGCGTTACGTGATTTAAACCAGACGGGCGGTTACTGATCACCCGTATGCACGTACGCCCACAGCGCGTCGATTTCCTCAGGCTTTAACAAGCCTTCCCACGGCGGCATGCTGTTTTTGCCCTTGGCGACAGAGCGTATAAAGCGCTCCTTGCCGTCTTTGGGAAATGTCGGCAGATCGAACGAGCCTTCCGGGTTTTTCATGCGCGCGCCGTGACATGCCGCGCAATGTCGCCCGTAGGTATCAGCGCCGAGTTTGTATTGCTCGGGCGTGAAGGCTTGCGCCAGTGCCACGCCGCTGGCCACGGCCAGCAGGCCACAACCGATAATTTTTAATTTATTCATTTAAATCAATACGTTACGTAATTTTTCGAGTGGCAGAAATAAAAATCCCGCCAGCCAAGGCCAGCGGGATTTTATTACAGCCAACTACCGTATATTGCGACTATTTCCCGCAAACCTCAGTCCATCAAGGCAAACGTCCACACCGTTCCGCCCGGCAATACCCGACCTGCGGTTTCACGGCGCGACGACGTGCCGCCACCCAGACCCGACAATACGGAAATGTATTGCTTGCCCTTGTGGGTGTAGGTGATCGGCTGCGAGTTAACACCCGACGGTGTCTTGAACTGCCATATGATCTTGCCGGTGGTCTCATCCATCGCATAAAACTCACCGGTCGGAACACCGCCGAAAACCAATCCGCCTGCTGTCACCATGGTGCCCGACCAGCTCGGGAATTCCACCAGCGGTGTGCGCCATTCCGACTTGCCGGTCATCGGATTGACGGCACCGAAGTAACCCCACGGCTCGTTCGGATTACGATCTTTGGTGCCGGTGGTTACACCGACGAAACGCTCGCCCGCCTTGTACACCGGCAGTTCCGTGTTCAACTGATAGATGGCGGTTTCTTCCAGCATCGACAGGTACAGCCTGCCGGTACTGGGGTTAAACGACATCGGGAACCAGTTCTTGCCGCCTGTCCAGCGCGGTTGCAGTTCGACTTTTTCGCCGGCACGCAGGCGTTTGGCGACATCGGTCTCGACGACACGACCGGTTTTCAGATCCACGCCCGTGGCCCAGTTGGTTTTTACATACGGATTGCCCGCCAGCACTTGACCTGTGGCCCGATCCAGCACGTACATCAACCCGTTGCGGTCGGCATGCATCAGTACCTTGCGCTTCTGGCCGTTGATGGTGAGTTCACCCAACAGATTTTCGTTGTTGCCGTCGTAGTCGTAGGTCTCGGCAGGCGTCCATTGATAATGCCAGGCGATTTCACCGGTCTTCGGGCGAATCGCAATCACCGAGGCTACCCACAGGTTGTCGCCGGGGCGCGCTTTCCATGTCCACGGGCCGCCGTTGCTGGTGCCCCAGTAGGACAGATCAAGCTCCGGATCGTACGAACCCGTGACCCAAGTCGATGCGCCGCCGCGCTTGTAGGAATCGTCCTGCGGCCAGGTTGCATAGGCCTTTTCCGACGGGTCAGGCGTGGTGTGACGACGCCACACTTCCTTGCCCGATTGCGCGTCCAGGCCAACCACGAAACCGCGTACGCCGAACTCGCCGCCGGTCATGCCGCTCATCACGATGCCATTGGCCACGCTGGGTGCGCTGGTGATGGAATAGCCGTCTTTCCACTCGGCGATCTTGGATTTCCACAGGCCCTTGCCGGTTTTGGCATCAATGGCGTGAATGTGCGCATCCAGCGACGCGGTATAAACCTTGCCATCGAATATCGCCACGCCCTTGTTGTTCAGACCGCAGCACACAATGCGGGGCACGCCGGGATCCCACTCCAGTGCGTAATTCCAGAGCTGGCGGCCGGTGCTGACGTCAACGGCGATTACTTGCTTGACGTTCGCCGTGTAGAGCACGCCGTTGTGCACCAGCGGTTGACCCTGCTCGCCCGTGTCAGCACCCGTCGAGGCCGACCACACTGGCACCAGACGCTTGATGGTATTTTTGTTGATTTGATCCAGCTTGCTGAAACGCTGCTGGTGATACCCCATGCCGTAGGTCAGCACGTTGTCAGTATTGCCGCCGTTGCCGTCGCGATTCAGCTCTTGCTGTGTTTGCGCCTGCGCGACACCGCCGCAGACAGCCAACAACAAGGCTGCGATGAAATGCTTTTTCATAAACCCCCCAGTGATAGTGAAATCAAGCGGTGCAAGTATCGGGCGCTTAGCACACGATGTCAAATGGCGGCATCTTCCACCGCACAGCAGGTTCGCAGCCCTCTGGATACCACATCATTTATTTATAAAAATCAATTACTTACAACCCTTTATCACCACTTGCCGCACTGTCCACATACTAAGACATCGCACCCCCAACTGCCCGTGATTGACCGTTTGCCGCGCCGCGCGATACAGTCTCAGACAGGAAAATCATAATTCCATCGGCACATTTTCCGTTGACACTGTCACGCATGTTGGCAGCCAGCGGTGCCGGGAAATTCGTGGCCAAACCACCATCCGACCAGGGGACAAATCGATGACCAGCCTTGATCAGTGCTACAACATTTTTGATCTGCGCGAAGTCGCCAAGCGCCGCCTGCCCAAAGGCATCTTCGAATACGTGGACAAAGGCACGGAGGACGGCATTTCGCTGGAGGAAAACCGCGCCGCGTTTCAACGCCTCAAACTGCACACGCATTTTCTCAACGATTGGTCGGAGCGCGATCTAGGCACCGAGATCTTCGGCAAACGCATCAACCTGCCGTTCGGCATCGCACCCACCGGCAGCGCCGGGCTGATGTGGTATCAGGGCGAAGTGGAGCTGGCCAAGGCCGCTGCGGCGGCGGGCATTCCGTTCACGCTGGCGATGGGCGCGCTGACCTCGCTGGAAGAAGTCACCAAAGCCGTACCCGATGCCCGCAAGTGGTTCCAGCTTTACCCGTGGGCCGATGAGGCGGGCAACTACGAAATGGTCACGCGAGCGCGCGACCTCGGTTGGGAGGCGCTGGTCGTCACCATCGACCACGCGCCGGGACGCGGACGAGAACACAACGAACGCAACGGCTTTTCGTTTCCGTTCAAGCCCAATATGACCGCCGCCGTGGACATGGCGATGCACCCCGGCTGGCTGCTGCGCGTGATGAGCCGGTACCTGATCAACGAAGGCCTGCCCACCAACGCCAATTATCCCGACCGCTACCGCTTTACCGTCATCGACGGCAAGTCACGCAAGAGTCCGGCACGCTTTCAGGCGATGACGTGGGAACACATCAAGAAATTCCGCGAGTTCTGGCCACGCAAGCTCATCGTCAAAAGCATCCTCAGCGCGGAGCAAGCACGCGCCGCCGTCGATGCAGGCGCCGACGGCATCGTGGTGTCGAACCACGGCGGCCGCGCGTTTGACAGCGCCATCGCCACCATCGACGTGCTGCCAGAAATCGTCGAAGCGGTGGGCGACCGCTGCACGGTGATACTCGACAGCGGCGTGCGCCGTGGCAGCGACATTCTCAAGGCGCTCGCGCTAGGCGCCAAGATGGTGCTGGTGGGCAGAGCCACGCTCTACGGCACGGCCTGCGGTGGGCAAGCCGGTGCGGCGCGGGCGATCAAGATACTGTCAGAGGAAATGGAGCGCAGCTTTGGTTATGTGGGCGTGCGGCGGATTTCGGAGATTGGGGAGGAGATTTTTGCGCGGGGTGGGGGGCCGAAGTAGCCCAGCAAACGTAGCCCGTATGAAACGAAGTGAAATACGGGGAAACACGGCCCCGTATTCCGCTACGCTCCATACAGGCTACGAATTTTGTTGGCTACACATCCATCCCAAAGTGCAAGCGCCGATAAGGAATGCTGATCACATTGCGTGAGATGCGCAGGTCGATCACCATCGGCCCGTTGCCCTTCAAGAACGCATCGATCGCACTGCCAAATTCGTCGAGCGTGCGCGCGGTGCGGCCTTCGCAGCCGAAGTTGCGGCCCAGGCCGGCGAAATCCGGCGAACGCACGAACGAAAGCTGCGGGTCGCGCTCGTGGGCACGCAGTTTGTGAAACTCGGCGCCGTAGGCCTCGTCGTTCGCTACCACGTAGAGAAACTTCAGCCCCAGCCGCGCTACGGTATCCAACTCTTGAATATTTTGTAGCGCGCTGCCGTCGCCCTCCACGCACACCATCGGGCCCGGTGCCCCCAAAGCCGCGCCCACGGCGGTGGACAACGCCTGCCCGATGCAGCCGAACGCCGTGCAAAATATCTGCAAGCCGCGCCGCCGCTTCATCAGCATCACGCGGAACGAGCAGGCGTGGGCGTTGCCCGACGATACGAGGTTGATTTCCGGCGGCAGTTTTTCATCGAGCAAGGAAATGGCTTCGCGTGGGTCTACCGTGCCGGCCTCGATCTCGAATTCCGCCGGATCGCGCCCGGCATTCGCCAGCGTTCTGCGCACCTCGGTGGTGTGGTAGCCGCGGGTGGTACCTTCCTTGCCGAGGATTTCCAGTAACTCCTGCATCGTTGCAGCGGCGTCGCCCTGCACATAACAATGCGCGCCCTGCCCGGTGCCCATCATCTTGTGCGGCTCGATATCGATGTGCACAAAACGTGCATTCGGGTAAATGGTGCCGCCGGATAGCGTGTGCGTGGAAAGCCGCGCGCCCACGGCAATCGCACAATCCGCCTCGCCGAGTAGCTGTATCACCTCGCGTGCGGCAAACAGGCCCGACACACCGGCGTAATACTCAAAATCGGCGAGCGTGCCTTTGGCAACCAGCGTAGTCGCGATCAACGCGCCGGTGCGCTGCGCGAGCTGCTTGGCGGCAGCCATGCCTTCGTCCGTCATCGCGCCACGTCCCAGCACAATCACGGGCTTTTTGCTCTTGCCGATGATGTCGGCTGCCGCGCGCACGCGGTCGAGCGCCGGGCGGATCGACTGCTGGCCGGAGAACATCACACTCGATGGTTGATAGTCGTCGCCGTCGGCGTCGCACTCCTTGTTCTGTAAATCGATGGGGCAGCACAGCACAATGGGCCGCGACTCACGCCGCGCGCGATAAAACGCATCGCGCACCGCATCCTCGGCGTAGGCCGGGTTTTGAATCTCGATATAGCCGCATTCGGCGGCTTCAATCAGTTTGTCCTGATTCAGGTATTGCACGACGGCCTCATTGTTGGCCGGCGTCTTGCTGGTGTACACCACCAGCGGCGTGCGCGAACGAGAGGCAACGAGTAGCGAAGTGGTCATGCGCGCCAACCCCGGCCCCTGCGTGGAGCTCGCCACGCCCACCTTGCCCGTGGCCTGGGCCCAGCCCTCCGCCATGGTGACGGCGCAGCCTTCGTCGCGCACATCGACGATCTTCAACTGCGGATACTTCGACATGGCCGCCCACCAGGTCATCTGCCCGTCGCCCAGGAGACCGAACAGGGTGGTGGTGCCTTCCTTGATGAAGGCATTGGCCATTGCGTCATAGACTTTCATGAGGTTCCCCTATAGTTGCATTCCACGGTGCCGCGTTCGAACGACGTAATCTATTGGATGTTGCGTCCCATGGCTTTAATAGTCCCCACGCGCACCCGGCGCCGCCGGCTTTGAAGGCACCGGTACCGCGGACGGCTGGGTGCTGATATCGATGCTGCCGCGTCTGGGGTTGTAGCCATCGGTTAGCGTAAACAAAAACGCCACGATGTCGTCGATTTCCGTGTCGGTGAGTTGTGGCCGCTGGTTCGGGCGGCGCTGATACGGCGGCGTATCAACGTCGACGTTGGCGTGATACTGCGTCGGCAGGTCGTTGAATTTTTTGCCGGCGGGAAACCAGCGTGCCGGATCGGTATCGCGCGTGGCGTAAAACGCCACAGCATCACGCAGATGGTCAAACAAACCGTTGTGCATGTACGGCGCGGTGATGGTGATGTTGCGCAGTGTCGGCGTCTTGAACAGGCCGCAGCTTGCGGGGTCGGTCACCACGGGTTTGCTGTCAGCCGCCGGCAACTTGACGTCCGCCACCGGCACACGCTCGCACAGCCCCAGATCGATAAACGCCGGATCGGCATTTTTCGGCACACGCATGCTGCGCGGCAGGCCCAGCGCACGGTAACTAAAATCCGTGAACAATGATTTTTGCGGATCGCGCGAATCGGTATCGACGGTATGGCACTGCGCACAATTGCCTTTTTGCCGGATGGTAAAAAGGCTCAAGCCGCGCTGCTCCTCCTCGGTAAATTTCGCCTCGCCGCGCATGACGTAATCAAATTTCGAGGTAAACGGCTGAAATGCCTTCGCGCGCTCAAAGGCCGCAATGGAAGCGGCCACCGCGTCTAACGCCGTTTCGGGATTGTCGAATATCTTATCGCCCCACTCTTTACGAAAGGCGGCGGCGTAAGCGCTCAGGGCGACCTTGGCGATCAGCGACGGCACGTCGGCGTTATTCATTTCCACCGGACTGAAAAACGGCTGCCTGGCCTGGTCTTCCAGCGTATCGGCACGGCCATCCCAGAACAGACCGCCGGCTGGCACGCGTTTACCCTCGGACTCGATGCTGCTATGTCGGCTAAAGCGCGGCGCGGTGCCGAGATACATCACAGTGGGCGCGTCGCGCGTGCCGAACTGATCGGAGCGGCTGCCCATCGCCACGCCGATCAGGGTGCTGTTGTTGCCGGTGAAGGCGCGCCGGGGATCGTGGCACGAGGCGCACGCGGTGCCTGCCGGTTCCGACAGATTGGGGTCGAAAAACAGACGAAAGCCCAGATGCTCGCGGGGCGCCAGCGAAGTTTGATCAACAGCGGCAGCCAGTATGCGGAAAAATTCGTCAGGCTGCTGCTCCTGCGCCCGTGGCGAAGGTGAAGGCACCAATAGCAGACAAACCAAACCCACCACAGCGGGACCCGACAGCGCGAGTTTTACGAGGAAGAGCCGAGTACGTTGGAGCATGGTGGTTGATGCGTAGAAATACCCGGCGTAAAAAAATGGTTAGGCCCTGCGCTCGATGCCTGCGAAGTATCAGGCGCTCGCTGGCCCATGTCAATTAGGCTTTGGCGCGGGCCGGTGCCGCATGTTAGGCTCATCGCCGTTCTTTTTGGCAAAATCATCGGGGGAATTCATGCACTTGCGTTCATGGCTTTTTGCACTGCTCGCTGGCGTTTCCGTATCTGCGGCGGGGCAGCAATATCCCACGCGTCCCATACGCATGCTGATTCCGTTCCCTGCCGGTAGTGCTGCGGACATCATCGCGCGCGCGGTGGAGCCCGCCATGCGCGAACGCCTCGGCCAGGCGCTGGTGATCGACAATCGCGGCGGCGCTGGTGGCAACATCGCGGCGGAACTCACCGCAAAAAGCCCCGCCGACGGTTATACGTTGATGATGGCCACCATCGGCACGCAGGCAATCAATTTCAGCCTCTATGCCAAACTGGGGTATCACCCACAAAAAGATTTCACGCCGATCACGCTGGTCGGCGACAGCCCCAATGCGATGGTGGTCAACCCCGTGGTGCCGGTGAAAACGATGAAGGATTTCATCGCCTTGGCCAAATCCAAACCCGGCGTACTGAACTACGGTTCGTCCGGCTCGGGCACCACGGTGCATCTGGCCGGGGAATTGTTCAGCGTGATGACCGGTGTCAAAATGGTACACGTGCCGTTCAAGGGTGCCTCCGAATCGCTGACGGCATTAATTTCAGGCGAAACTGATTTGCAGTTTGCCAGCCTGTCGTCGGCCATCCCGTTGATCAAATCGGGCCGCCTGCGCCCGCTGGGGGTCACCTCGCCACAGCGCTCGCCCGCGCTGCCCAACCTGCCGACGGTTGCCGAACAGGGTTTGACCGGTTATGAAGCGGTGGCGTGGTTTGGCATCGTCGGCCCCGCGAAACTGCCCGTCAATATCGTTGCCACCATCCATAAAGTCACGCTCGAATCACTGGCGCAGACGGAAGTGAAAACGCGGCTTGCCAACTCCGGCGTCGAAGTGCGCACCATGGGGCCGGAAGAATTCGCCAAATACACTGAATCAGAAATCGCCAAGTGGGCGAAAGTGGTTAAGGCTCAGGGCAATTGCATCAAAACCCTATAAGAATGAAATAGTTATGAGAAAGGTCAAAGGCTTGTACTTTTTCGCAAAGCTGTGTAGTTTTCTGTCTTTTTGGAGTGGCGATGGAGACAGAAAAGCCTGTGAGTCTTGCCGAAGCGTTCTC
>CAMBGJ010000070.1 GCA_945865805.1 Bordetella parapertussis | reverse complement strand
GACCCCTGCCTTCGGAGGGCAGTACTCTATCCAGCTGAGCTACGGGCGCCTGATGTTACTGCTACATGAGAGATACGACTGGCGATTTTACCACGCGCGCGCGGCACAGCCTTTTATCAGCGGGAGACGCACGTTATAATCTATCGTTTTAGTATATCCAAACTTAAAGAGCCCTCCATGAGCAACGCACACCACAGCCCTTCCGATGCCGACGGCGACACCGGCCTTATCAAGACTCCGACCCAGTTGATCGTGGTCATCGTGCTGGCGTTCGTGGTGCCGATCGCGCTGATATTCGCCATCATTCATTTTGTGATGGGCGGCGAAAAACCGCGCGCGGGCGACGCGGTTTACGACAAAGCCATCCTCGAACGCATCCGTCCGGTGGGCAGCGTACCGGCATCCGCCATCGAAAAAGGCCCGTCGCCGCTGGTACCGGTGCCCGCGCCGGTGGCCGTGGTAGCCGCTGCTGCGGATGGCGCCAAGGCTGCGCCCAACGGTAAAGCAATTTACGACGCAAAATGCCAGGTCTGTCACGCCGCCGGTGTTGCGGGCGCGCCGAAGCTCGGCGACAAAGCCGCGTGGGCACCGCGTCTGAGTGCAGGTGCCGCCGCCATGCACGCCAGCGCGATCAAGGGCAAAAACGCCATGCCGGCCAAAGGCGGCGATACGAGCCTGCCGGACGACGACGTGAAAGCGGCCGTCGATTACATGCTGGCGCAATCGAAATAGCTGTCATGCCGGTTACGCAGAAAGGCGCGGTGTTCCGCACCTTTTTTATTCGCTAACGCCTATGGCCACCTACGCCATCGGCGATCTGCAAGGCTGCTGCGATCCGCTTAAGCGCCTGCTCGACCTGGTCAAATTCGATCCGCCGCACGATCAGGTTTGGCTGGTCGGCGATCTGGTGAATCGCGGCCCGCAGTCGGCGGAAACACTACGTTTCATCATCAGCCTGGGTGACGCCGCCGTGCCGATCCTCGGCAATCACGATCTGCATTTGCTGGTCGCCGCCAGCGGCTACACCAAGCAATATCCCGGCGACACCTTGCGAGACATACTCGACGCGCCCGACCGCGATGCGTTGCTGTATTGGCTGCGCCAGCAAAAAATGATGCACGTCGATCGCACGCTGGGGTTTGCCATGGTGCACGCCGGCCTGCTGCCACAGTGGTCGATCGACAAAGCGTTGGCACTCGCTGGCGAAGTCGAAACCGTGCTGCGCGGCGACGACCCTGATGCGTTTTTGCGCCCGCTCTACGGCAATAAACCCAACGCCTGGCACGACGACCTGACCGGCGATGATCGCCTGCGAGTGATCGTCAACGCCATGACGCGCATGCGCCTGTGCACCGCCGCAGGCGACATGGAATTCACCCACAAACTTGCGCCGGTGAACATGCCGGCAGGCTACATGCCGTGGTACGACGTGCCGGGCCGCGCCAGTGCGCAAATGCCGGTGCTGTTCGGCCACTGGGCGTCGCTCGGCGTGTTGCTGCGCCCCGACGTCATCGGCCTCGATTCCGGCTGCGTGTGGGGCCGCAAGCTCACCGCCATGCGGCTGGAGGACCGGCGCGTGTATCAATGCGGGTGTGAGCAAGCGGATAGCGACTAAAAGTAGTTTAAAAACAAATAGTTACATTCAGTCCAGCGGCTTCAGTTCGCCGAGCAGCGTGGGTATCAGTTCCGCCACCGTGGGATGGATGTGCACCGAGCGTTGCAGCACCGTGTACGGCGCCTTCGCATTCATGAGATCAATGATGCAATGCACGGCTTCGTCGCCGCCGACGCCGAGGATCGCCGCACCGAGGATTTCCTTGCTGTCCGCATCAACGGTGATTTTCATGAAGCCCTGTGTTTCGCCTTTTTCCACCGCGCGGCCAACGCGTGTCATCGGGCGCTTGCCCATCAGTGCGCGGCGGCCTGATTGCTTGACCTCGGCGTCGCTCATGCCCACGCGCGCGAGCGGCGGATCGATGAACAACGCGTACGGCACAAGCCTGCCCGTCACGGAGCGGTGCGCGGCGTTCAGCACATTGTCCGCGACGATTTCGTAGTCGTTGTAGGCGGTGTGCGTGAAAGCACCACGGCCGTTGCAATCGCCTATCGCCCAGATGCCCGCTACGTTGGTGCGCAATTCGTCATCCACAGCGATGAATCCGCGTGCATCGGTCTTCACCCCGGCTCGTTCGAGTCCGAGATCGTCGGTGTTGGGTACGCGCCCCACGGCAAGCAGCAGATGCGAGCCGACAGCCTCGCGCGCACCGTCCGCGCAGTCGAGCTTGATGGCGATCTGGCTGCCGCGCTTTTCCACGGTCATGCATTCCGCGCCGGTTTCGATGACCACGCCTTCGTTGCGCAGAATGTCGGCCACGGCGTCCGACACCTCCGGGTCCTCGCGCGCGATGATGCGCGCCGACTTCTCGACGAGGGTGACGCGCGCGCCGAAGCGCCGGTACATCTGGCCGAATTCAAGGCCAATGTAGCTGCCGCCGACGATCAGCAGATGTTCGGGCACAAAATCCACATCCATGATGTTCGAATTCGTGTAGTAGCTGACCTCGTTGAGCCCCCGCAGTGGCGGCACCAGTGCCCGCCCGCCGGCGTTGATGAAGAACTCCGCGGCTTCCAGCGTTTCGCCGTTGACTTCCACCGCGTGTGGCGAGACAAAGCGCGCATGACCCTCAATCACCGTGAGGTTGGCCGTACCCTTCAACCAGTTCTCGACGTTGCGGCTGGAGCGGCCCGCGATTTCGTCCTTGCGTGCTTTCACGCGCTGCATGTCCACGCGCACGGCACCATCGATCATCACGCCATACTCTGCGGCGCGGCGTGCAAGATGCGCGGCATAAGCACTCGCCACCAGCGTCTTGGTCGGCACGCAACCATTGTTGACGCAGGTGCCGCCGTATCGCTTGCGTTCGATGATAGCCACCTTGCGCCCGACGCCCGCGAGCCGCACCGCGAGCGATGGGCCGGCCTGGCCGGTTCCAATCACCACTGCATCGAATTGCCGGGTCATATCGCCTCCTTGTAAACGGTTACTCCATCGATGGCTTCTACCAACAGGCGCCAGAATGCACGCTCCAGAACGCCGCTCGTGTCAGTGTAACCGGCCTGACAGCACGCGTTACTGTCCGCCGATCGAAATCGATGCCCGTGGCGCGCTCCTCGTTCCCTCGTAGCTGGCTGTAGTGGCAATAGAGTCAAGCAAACCCCCATAGGTCTGTTGTTCGTCGCTGCGAAACATCAAAACCACTGATCACGACCACTCTGCGGTGCACGCCTTTTGCGTCCACCGGCGTGATCCACAATGCGGTTTGCCATGCCGGGATGGGATTGCCTCGATTTCGGCTGCGTGTGGGGCCATAAGCTCGCCGCTACACGGCTGGAAGACCAGCGGGAGGTTCAGCGTAGGTGCAAGCGAGCGGGAAACGATTAAGTTCGTAGATCGGAACGTGGTGTTAGCTACCGTTTTCCGGGATAAAGTACCCCCACAATCACCTCACGCGCCTGACGCGCCACCACTTTGCGATGCACGCCTTGCGCGTCCATCGGCGGCAGAAAATGCACGTGGGTGTGTATTTCGTGTTGCGTAAGCATCAGGCGGATGGTGTCGAGCAAGGTCTTGTCGCCGTCGAAGGCAGCTTCCACGCAGATTGAGCCGTCGCTGCGGCGGTATTGAATCGCCACTGGCACGATGCCCACGGCGGCCTGCAGCGCCGGGCGCAACAGCGAGCTGTGAAACGGCAACACTTCGTGGCCGTCGGTGGTGGTGCCTTCGAGAAACACGCCCATGCCAGCACCGGCGTTTAGCGCCTCGGCCACGACTTCATCCAGCCGCGCCAGATCGCGTCGGCGGCCACGTTCGATGAACAGGGTTTCGGCCTTGACGCACAACCAGCCCACCAGCGGCCAGCCGCGAATTTCGGATTTGGCGACAAAACGCGTGGGCACCGCCGCGTTGATGGCAAAAATATCCAACCACGACACGTGGTTCGCCGCCAAGAAATAAGCCTCGCCATCGCGCGGCGGCGTGCCATACACGGTGAGATTCGCCGCCAGCAGACGCAGCAGTTTCGCCGACCAGCGTTGTAGTGCCAGGCGGCGGCGCGCGGGCGTCATCAGCGGATAACCCACACCCGCGACGACGGCCGCCTGCGCCAGATGCACCGCGACGCGCGTCACCCGCCAGACGCGAATGACGCGCGAGGTTGCAGCCGGTTTACGCGGGGCAGCGCTCAATGCCTGTGGAGTGTCTGTTTAAAAGTATCAATAAAATCAATTACTTATATAAACTACCAAGGTGCCGCACCAAAATTCGCTTGGTACAGGGCGGCTATCGAGTCGCGCGTAAAGGCGTGGTTCTGCGGGCCGCGCTGGGCGATTTTGAGCGCGCCAATCAGCGACGCCAGTCGCCCGGTGACGGCCCAATCCATGCCGTTAGTGATGCCGTAGAGTAGACCTGCGCGAAACGCGTCGCCGCAGCCGGTGGGGTCGAGCACGGCTTCGGGTTTGACGCTGGGGATGTCCAGCTTTTTGCCGTCGGTGTAAATCTCCGAGCCTTTGCCACCCAGCGTGACGATCAGCGCTTTGACTTGGGTGGCGAGTTGCTCAACGGTTTTACCGGTGCGCTCCTGCAGCAAATGCGCTTCGTAATCGTTGACGGTGACGTAGCTGGCGATGTTGATGAAGTTCATCAGATCCTCACCGTTGAACATCGGCAGGCCCTGGCCCGGATCGAAGATGAACGGGATGCCTGCGGCGTGAAACTCGCGCGCGTGCTGAATCATGCCATCGCGCCCGTCGGGCGAGACGATGCCAAGCGTTACGCCTTTGGCGTCACCGACATGATTTTGGTGCGCGAAATTCATCGCGCCCGGATGGAAGGCGATGATCTGGTTGTCGTCAAGATCGGTGGTGATAAAAGCCTGCGCGGTAAACGTGTCGCTCACTTCACGCACATGCGTGCGCGCCAAGCCCAGCTTATCCAGCCGCGCGGTATACGGCGCGTGATCGTCGCCCACTGTGGCCATGATCAGCGGATCGCCGCCGAGCATTTGCAGGTTGTAGGCGATATTGCCCGCACAGCCGCCGAATTCACGGCGTAAATCGGGCACCAGGAAAGCAACATTCAAGATGTGCAGCTTGTCGGGCAGGATGTGATTTTTGAATTGGTCTTTAAACACCATAATGGTGTCGTAGGCGATGGAGCCGCAAATGAGTGTGGACATTAAATTTCCCGGAGAGTGAGCGCGGCATTATATCAATGCGCCCACGCACGCCTATTCACCCCCCTGCTACCTGGTACATTTCACCAAGTTTTTACAGGGGTTGTTCTACGGGTAGGCTGAAGCGCGCATAATGGGTTCCCGTCAGCCATGCGCGAAATGGCGACGTTGATCGGCGTCTTTTTACGTTTTATTTTCACACTTCAACGGAGGGATCATCATGATTCAAGAGTTCAAAGAGTTCATCATGAAGGGCAATGTGCTCGACATGGCGGTCGGCGTCGTTATCGGCGCGGCATTCGGCAAGATCGTCGAATCGCTGGTGAAGGATGTGATCATGCCGCCGATCGGGCTGTTGATGGGCGGCGTGGATTTCGCCAACAAGTTTACCGTATTGAAAGACGGCACCACGCCCGGCCCGTACGCCACGGTGGAAATCGCGCAGAAGGCTGGCGCGGTGACCTGGAACTACGGCTTGTTCGTCAACACCATACTCGCCTTTCTGATTGTCGCCTTTGCCATCTTCATGCTGATCAAGGCCTACAACAAATCCAAGAAAACCGCGCCGCCCGCGCCGCCCGCCGCACCGCCGGAAGACGTGATGCTGCTGCGTGAGATTCGTGATTCGCTGAAGAAATAATCACGCACGGGTGGAGGTAAGAAAGGGCGCGGCTC
Source organism: Bordetella parapertussis (assembly GCA_945865805.1). Lineage (GTDB taxonomy): Bacteria > Pseudomonadota > Gammaproteobacteria > Burkholderiales > SG8-41 > UBA5216. Next base: position 13,297 of record CAMBGJ010000070.1, on the reverse strand, counting down.
GCAGTGGCAGCGCTCTTTTTATTTGCAATGGTCACAGTCAGCCCAGCAACACCAGTGCCCAAACCATCACCACATTAACCAGCGCCACCAGCACCGCCGCGCTACCGGCATCCTTGGCGCGCTTGGCAAGTTCGTGTTTTTCCAGCGAGACGCGATCCACCACAGCTTCCACCGCTGAGTTGAGCAATTCGACGATCAGCACCAGCAGCACGCTGGCTATCATCAGCGCCTTACCCACGCCGCCGACGGGCAGCCCCAATGCCAGTGGGATCAGCACCGCCGCCAGCCAGATTTCCTGACGAAAAGCCGCTTCGTGCCGGTACGCTGCATTTAACCCATCGATGGAGTACCGCAGCGCGTTGCGGATGCGGCGCAGCCCGGTGACGCCTTTGTGCTGACTATCCGCGCTGTCCGACATGGCGGGAACGATTGTAACTATTTGTTTTTATTGAATAATTTATTAAGCTATCCCAGCGCTTTTTCGTACGCCGCCGCATCCATCAGCGCGGCCAGTTCCGTCGCGTCATTGAGCGTTATGCGAAACAGCCACGCGCCGTACGGATCACTGTTCACCGATTCAGGTGCGTCGGCCAGCGCTTCGTTCAACGCCACCACCACGCCCGAGGCGGGCGCGTGCACGTCGGCGGCGGTCTTCACCGACTCGATCACACCGCAGGGTTCGCCCTGTTTGATGTGCGCGCCGACTTCCGGTTGCTGCACATAAACCACATCGCCCAACTGCTCCTGCGCGTGTTCGGTGATGCCCACCAGCCAGGTGCCATCGGGCTCGACCTTGATCCAGGTGTGTTCGGCGTGATATTTAAGATCGCTGGGATTCGACATGAGATGTACCCTGAAGAGGTGTGATTACGACATTTACGATTGCGGCGCGGGGATCAGCAACAGGCCAAAGCCGCCGGCAGAAAGCTCGCTGACATCCAGATCGATGCGCACGGTGGTGGTAACGCTGGCGGCGATGACGGTTTTTTGCGCATCGGCGCCGCCCAGATAATCGGCGGGCACAAACACGCGGCGCGCGATGGCGTGATCAAAGCGGTCGTTCAGCACCAGATCGATCGCGGGGTAACCCACGTCGAGCGCCGACTGATTTTGCAGCGTCACGATCAACTGCACCAGATGCGGCCTAGCCTTGTCGAGAATCAACATATCCGACGCCTGAATGTTCAACGCGGCAGGCCGCTGCAGCGGCGGCACGGTGCAGCCAGCCCACGGCAACGATTGTAACGCCGGTACTGATTGCGGCCACTGGCAGGCCTGCGCCAGCGCCGGCTTTACCGCCGGAAAATGCGCGGCGATCTCGCTGCGAAACGTGTAGAGCGCCTGCCCGCACAGGATCAGCGCCGCCAGGGTTGCCGCGATCGCCCACGGCCAGCGCGCGCGGCGTGGCGGTGCCGGTTCGGCCTCTGCTTCAAAGCGGATTTCTTCTGCGGTACGATACTCATCGCGCACCGGCGCTGCGGCCGCGGTGACCGCCATTGAGCTGCCTGCGATCAGCGCGGCGATCTTCGCCTCGCGTGTTTCGTGGGTGTCCGGCGTGTTCGCGGCTTCCGGCGCTGGCGCTACGACCAGTGATTCCACCGCTTCCGCAGCAACACCGACCGGCGGCGCGGGTGGCGCGGTGTCGTAGCGTGACGCGCGCGCGGCATCCGCCACGGCCTGTGCATCCGCGACGATCTCCAGCGGCAGCGGCGGCACCGGCACGTCGAACACCTGCGGCAGCATCGGCCAGTTCACTGGCTTGAACCCGTGCGGTGAAACCAGCGGTGGCGGGAGTGGCGGCGCTGCCACCGTGGCCGTCTGCCGGGCGGCGGCACCCGCCTCCGACAGCGGCGGCGGCACGCCAGCCTCAAGCGACGCCAGCGACGTGAGATTCACCAAGCCGTCGAACACCTTGCGGCATTGCCCGCAGCGCACCTGGCCGTCGCGTGCGAACAACTGCTCCGGCGTGACGTTAAACGCGGTGGCGCAATGCGGGCATTGGGTGACCATCGACACGGGCGGGCCTGTTCGTTACCTTCGTTTCCGGTTCACTCTGAATAGTAAACGGTGAACGGTAAATCGTGAACAGTAAACGGCTCTGTGGCATGGGCAGTCTGTCGGTTCACGGTTCACTGTTCACTGTTCCCTATTAACGGTTTCCGATGCCTATTTCTTTCGGCCCGCCAGCACCACCCATTCCTCGTCGGGATCGGTGGTGTGCATGTCGAACCACGGCGCATAGGCCTCGCGCACCCCGTCCGCCTGCGGCGCGAGGATGCCCGACAGCACCACCTGTCCGCCGGGCGACGTCAAGCGGGCGAGCAGCGGCGCCAACACCGTGAGCGGGTTCGCCAGGATGTTGGCGACCACCACGTTGGCGGGTGTTTTCAATTCGTCGGCTGCGGCAAAAAAACGCACATCGGCCTGATTTTGCAGGGCGTTGTGCTGCGCAGCCAGCAGCGCCTGTTCGTCGATATCCACGCCAGCGGCACTCGCCGCGCCCAACTTCATCGCGGCTATCGCCAGAATGCCCGAGCCACAACCGTAATCGAGCACGCGGTCGCCCCGTTGCAGATGCGCATCCAGCCAACGCAGGCACAGCCGCGTGGTCGGATGCGTGCCGGTGCCAAACGCGAGACCGGGATCAAGCCGGATGTTAATCGCATTCGCATCGACCACCTCGTGCCAGGTCGGCACCACCCACAAGCGCGACGAAATCTTCACCGGCGTGAATTGCGATTGCGTGAGCCGCACCCAATCCTGATCGTTGATGCGATCGATGCCAAAGGGTGTGGTAGCGGGCAAGCGCGAGGCGCGCAAGACATCCGGCACGACACGGGCAACATCGGCGTCTGCCTTGAACAACGCCACCACCCGATTCACCGCCCAGTTAAGCGCAGGCGCACTACCCGGCTCCGCGAACAACGGCCGCTCGGTAGGCGTGCCCGCCGCCGCATCGGAAACATCGACCGACAAGGCGCCGGCTTCCAGCAGCAGGTCGGAAAGGGCTTCGACGCAGCGCGCGTCTACTATTAGAGTTATGGCTTGCCAGGGCATGGATTCACTCGGATGACACCTTAGTCTCCAACACAATGTAACACATAACCCATTGTTTTAATTGATATCTTTATTTTCGTTCCGATGTTGCGTCACTTCACGGGTCTTTCCTACAATAAACGCTCGTTGACATGGTCAAATATAAAGTAGACAGTTTTACCTATATTTGCCATTAAAAGGATCTCAATGGAAGTTACCATGCGTGAATTTAAGTCACATTTAGCGCAATATATCAGCAAAGCCCAATCCGGCGAACTGATCGAATTGACGTCGCATCGTAAGGTAGTAGCTCGGCTGGCGGGCGTTTTGCCGCCGGATGGCACCGCCGCATCGCGCCTGTTAGCGGCTGGCGCGGCTACTTGGCAGGGCGGTAAACCCACAGGGGCGGCCACGGCTTCTACTTCAAGCACGCGGGCTTTAAGCGCGGCGCTTTCCGGCTCAGTTACGTAGAGTTTTAACAAGGCGGAAGTATCGCAGAACAAAATCATCCGCGATCATCCCCGATCATCCAACACCATCCTGGAAACTGGCGTGCCTTTGGGTGCCACCGCCAAGGCCGTTTGCCGAATTGCCTGGGCGGAAGCACACGCAGCGCTCTCTAGGCGCGCGCGCGAAGTGCCCGAAGATGCGATGGTCATGGAAGCGGCAAAGACTGCACTCAGCGCCGACTGGCCTCATTTTGTGGTGCTGGAGATTGACCAGCTATTGGTCGAGCGCGCCGGCGAATATGCCGATACTTTTGCGCTGCGTGGCTACGACAGTATTCAACTGGCGGCAGCGTTTGAGACCGGACGTATCGCACAAACGCCCATCTGCTTCGCCTGCTTTGATACGCGTCTGAACAAAGCAGCGAAGCTGCTGGGGATGACCTGTTTGTGATGCCGGAGCGAGTTCTGGTTGAATTTGTCGCCTGCCAGCGTTAAAACGCCGTGCGTCATAGGTGCCGAATACGGCAAATGGGGTAGTCACGCTATTACGGGGGCAGCGCTATAACCTCACTCCGCCTTCACCATCTTAGCCAGCCTCTCCTCCAGATAATGAATGCTGGTGCCGCCGCGCAAAAACGCCGCGTCGCGTAGCAATTCCTGGTGCAGCGGGATGTTGGTCTTGATGCCTTCGATCACGGTTTCCGACAACGCAATCGACAGCCGCGCAATCGCTTGTTCGCGGGTGTCGCCGTAGGCGATGATTTTGCCGATGAGGGAATCGTAGTGCGGGGGCACGCGATAGCCGCTGTAGGCGTGCGAGTCGACGCGGATGCCGGGGCCGCCGGGCATGTGCAGCGAGGTGATTTGTCCGGGACTCGGCGTAAATTTGTAGGGGTCTTCGGCGTTGATGCGACATTCTATCGAGTGGCCGGAGAGTTCGACTTCGCGTTGGCGCAGTGCCAGTTTTTCGCCGGCGGCAATGCGGATCTGCATTTGCACGAGATCAAGGCCGGTGATCATTTCGGTGACCGGGTGTTCGACTTGCAGGCGCGTGTTCATTTCGATGAAGTAGAACTCGCCGCCTTCGTATAAAAACTCAAACGTGCCGGCACCTTCGTAGCCGATTTTGCGACAGGCCTCGGCGCAGCGCTCGCCGGTGCGCGCGCGCTGGCGCGGATTGAGCAAGGGTGCTGGCGCTTCTTCGATGATTTTTTGATGGCGGCGCTGCATCGAGCAATCGCGGTCGCCCAGATACAAGGCGTTTTTGTATTTGTCGGCGATGACCTGGATTTCAATGTGGCGCGGACGCTCGAGAAACTTTTCCATGTAGATCATGGGATTGTTGAACGCCGCTTGTGCCTCGCTGCGGGTGGTGTTGGCGGCGTTGAGCAGTGCCGCTTCGGTGTGCACCACGCGCATGCCGCGTCCGCCACCGCCGCCCGAGGCTTTGAGAATCACCGGATAGCCGATTTCGCGGGCGATTTTGATGATCTCTTTGGGTTCTTCGGGCAGCGCGGTGTCGATGCCTGGCACCACGGGGACGCCGGCTTTTTTCATCGCGTTTTTGGCGCTGACTTTGTCGCCCATCAGGCGAATGGTGTCGGCGCGCGGGCCGATGAAGACGAAGCCGCTTTTATCCACCCGCTCGGCGAAATCGGCGTTCTCCGACAGGAAACCGTAGCCGGGGTGTATCGCCTCGGCGTCGGTGACTTCGGCGGCGCTGATGATCGCCGGTACGTTGAGATAACTCGCGCTGGAAGCCGCCGGGCCGATGCACACGGATTCGTCCGCGAGCTTGACGTAATTGGCTTCAGCATCGGCCTCCGAGTGCACCATCACGGTTTTAATGCCCATCTCGCGGCAGGCGCGCTGGATGCGAAGGGCGATTTCGCCGCGATTGGCGATGAGGATTTTGCCGAACATAAGCTGATGGCGAGGCGCGCTAGCCTATCACCATCAACGGCTGGCCATACTCAACCGGCTGGCCGTTTTCAATGAGGATTTCCTTGATCACGCCATCGGCACCGGCTTCGATTTCGTTGAGCAGCTTCATGGCTTCGATGATGCAGACAGTTTCGCCGGTCTTGACGGTTTGCCCCACGTCCACAAACGCCTTGCCGCCAGGCGATGATGAACGGTAAAAGGTACCGACCATCGGCGACTTCAACACAAAACCTTGCGGCTCGGCGGGTACGTCCGTGGCGGCGGGGGCGGGCGCGCCCAGCTCCGCCGAGGTCACCAGCGCCGACGGCAAAATCACTGGCGCAGCCATTGTTTGCGGATGCATCATCACGCCGCCGCCACGGGTGATACGCACTCGTTCTTCGCCTTCGGTGATTTCCAGCTCGGTGATGTCGGACTGCTGCACTAAATCGATCAGGGTTTTAACTTTACGTAAGTCCATGTTTTAATTCCCCTTTTTTATCGCTGATTAGCGACGCGGCGGCGTATGACGTAAAGCGTGAGCCAGCGCTAACTCATAGCCCTGAGCGCCCAGCCCGCTGATAATGCCGACGGCGATATCGGTGAAATAGGAGTGGTGCCGGAACGCCTCGCGCGCGAACACGTTCGACAGATGCACTTCGATAAACGGGATTTGCACGGCAGCCAGCGCATCGCGCATGGCGACGCTGGTGTGGGTATAGGCGGCCGGGTTGATGATGATGAAATCCACGCCGTCGCGCGCGGCCTGCTGAATGCGATCAACCAACGCTGCTTCCGAATTGCTTTGAAACGCCGCCAGACTCGCGCCGCCGTCCTGCGCCAATTGCACCAGGCGCTTTTCGATATCGGCGAGGGTGTCGGCACCGTAGATGCCGGGCTCGCGCGTGCCCAACAGGTTGAGATTCGGGCCGTTCAGCAGCAGTATGTTTTTATGGGATTTGCTGGCCATGAGCTTGCCACCCTCCTGCTGAAATGTCGGTAACTAGAGCGAAGATCATAACACTTTGCCTAAAGTTGGCGCATTTTGATGCTACGCTAAAGCCCGCTAGAGCAAAGGAAGCAGTAGCGCCTCCAGTTTTTCCTGGGTAACGCCGCCCAATTCGGTCGCGGCTATCTGCCCTTTTCGATCGAGGATCACCGTATACGGCAGCACACCGCGCTTATTGCCCGCCAGTCGCGAGACCTCAACCGCATCAAAAGTACCGATCAGATTAGGGTAGTTTATCGAGAAGTTACGTGCAAATTCGCTGGTTTTATCAGCCTGATCGATGGAGATGCCAACAAATTGCAGACCTTTGGCAGCGTACTTCTCCTGCATTTGCACGAAGATCGGAATCTCCTTGCGACAAGGCTCGCACCAGGTGGCCCAGAAATTCACCACCAGCACCTTGCCGTGCCATTGTTCGAGTTTCTGCGGCTTGTTTTGCAGATCGGGCAGGGTGACCGCAAACAGCGCTGACGCTGCGCTGACTTCGGGCGGCGCGGCTTGCCGATCCGGGTTGAACCATATGCCCGCGCCAAACGCCAGCGCCGCCACTAATGCAAAGAAGGAATATCGAAGCAGCCGATTTGACAAAAGTTACCGACCTTTACACGAAGTTAATGAAATTTAATCGACAATGCCGAAAAATCAGAATTTCAGCACTTCGTCCAACACACCGGTGAATTTTTCTGCACCCTGAAAGCCTATAACACGTAAGCCATTGATTTCTTTGCCATTTTTATCAAAGAAGATGATCCCCGGCGGGCCAAACAGGCGGAAGCGCTTTAACAACGCCTGATGCTCGGCATTATTGGCGGTTACGTCCGCCTGCACTTTCACCATGTCCTTCAACCGCTGCTGCACTTGTGCGTCGGTAAAGGTAAAACGCTCCATTTCCTTGCACGAAACGCACCAATCAGCGTAAAAATCGAGCAATGCCGGTTTGCCGGTTGCCGTGGCTGCCTTGAGTGCTGCGTCGAGTTCGGCGCTGGTCGAAACGCGCTTGAACAGTGGCTCAGCGGGGGAAGCCGGTGCCGAGCCGGACGGTGCCGCGCTCAAACCCGACAAGGGCTGAAAAATATCCTTCGCGCCCGACAAGCCGCCGACGATATACGCCGCCCCCGCCAGCAACGCGATCATGCCCACGCCTTTGCCGACGCGCAACAGGCTGTGCGCTTGCGGCGGCAAGGCATCGATGGCCCGCAGCAACATCGCGCTGACAATCAGCAGCGCGCCCCAGGCCAGCATTTGCACCGCCAGCGGGATCAGCGGCGACACCAGGTAAATCGCCACGGCGATCAGCAGCACGCCGAAAAAACGCTTGATGGCGTCCATCCACGGCCCCGCCTTGGGCAACAGCGCCCCCGCCGACGCGCCCACCGCCAGCAGCGGCACGCCCATGCCCAGTGCCATCGCGAACAGCGCTGTGCCGCCGAGCATGCCGTCACGGCTTTGGCTGATGTAGAGCAGCGCGCCCGCCAGCGGCGCTGCCACGCAGGGGCCAACGATCAGCGCCGACAACGCGCCCATGGCGAACACGCCGCCGTAGCGCCCGCCCGGCAGCTTGTTGGACGAGGCATTCAGCCGCGCCTGCCAGCCAGCGGGCAATTGCAGTTCGTAAAAGCCGAACATCGACATCGCCAGCACCACGAACAGCGCCGCGAAACCGCCTAACACCCACGGGTTTTGCAGCGCCGCCGACAGCATGGCACCCGACAGCCCCGCCGCGACCCCGGCCAGCGCATAGGTAATCGCCATGCCGAGCACGTACGCGGCGGACAGCGCAAAGCCCTGCGCGCGCGTCACCCCCTGCCCGCGCCCGACGATAATGCCCGACAGGATGGGAATCATCGGCAGCACGCAGGGCGTGAACGACAGCAACAGGCCGAAGCCAAAAAAACTTGCGATCAGCAGCCAGAAGCTACCCTGAAACAAGGATGCGACGCGTGAATCCTCGGCGAGCACCGTGGCAGCCGCCGTATTTGCCGCCGTATTTGCTTTAGGCGCATCCCCTTGCCCCATGAGGCGCGCGAGCGGATCGCCGCTGTCGCGTACAGTCGGCAAACCACCCGACACAGCGCCACCCGCCATCGCCAGTTGTATCTTGCTATCCATCGGCACATAACACACACCCACGTCCGCGCAGCCCTGCGAGGTGACGTTCAACGCCACTTTGCCATCCGCAGCGGCTTCCACCGGCACCACGATTTTTAATTCGCCGCGATGCGTTTGCACGTCGCCGAAGAATTCATCCTTCTTTTTCTTGCCTTCGGGAATGCGCGCCTCGCCGAGTTTTGCGCCCCCTTCGGCGGCAAACGCAAAGCGCTCACGATACAAATAGTAGCCGTCGGCAATCTGGTAACGCACCTCGATGTTTGCGGCATCCAGCACGCGCGCGGAAAAGCGAAATGCCTTTTCCGGCTCAAGCAAATCCTGCTTCGCCGACTGCGCACCGAAGGATAAAATAATCAATAAAAACAAATAGTTACGTATATACCGCATCAGGCTTCTCTACTTTCACTTACGGTGTCCCGCACCCACTGCAAATACCCCGGCAAACCCTGCGCCAATGGGACTGCAATGATTTCGGGAAGTTCATACGGATGCAAGCGGCGCACCACCGCTTCCACCGCCGCATAGCGCGCTTGGGTGGTTTTGATCAACAGGGGAATTTCCTGCGTGTTTTCAATCGCGCCCTGCCAGCGATACACCGAGGTGCACGCGCCGAGGATATTCACGCACGCCGCCACCTTTTCTTCAATCAGCACGCGCGCAAGATTTTCCGCCGCCGCGTGATCGGGCAAATTCGTCAGCACCAGTAATACCTCGTCGGCCGCGGGCATGATGTCACGTGCCCGGTATACGCAAATCCGCGATGCCGTCATGCACGCTCGGATACCGCAGGCGGAAACGCAGTTCGCGCTTGATGCGGTGATTCGACAAACGCCGCGATTCGCTCATGAACGACAACAGATTTTCCGGGATCACGCGCGCCGCTTCGCTGCGTGCCACGCGCGGCGGCCGCTGCAAGCCGTGGCGATCCGCCACCAGATCGAAATAGTCGCCCATCTTCTGCGGCACATCGTCCACCGCGTTATACGCGCGGCCCGGCGCGGCATGATTCAACGCCGCGATCACCATCCGCGCCAGATCGTCGGCGTGAATGTGATTCACATAGCTGTCGTCGGCCTCATTCAGCGCGGGTGTGCCGCGTCGCAGCCGTGCCAGCGGCAGGCGGCCATCGGCATAAATACCGGGCACACGCAAAATCGACACCGGCACGCCGCTGCGCACGCCCCACGCGCGCAGCCGCCGTTCGGCATCCACACGCCGTTGCGCACGCGCGGTTTGCGGTTGCGCGGGCCGCGTTTCCGGTACGATCTCGCCACCACAATCGCCGTACACGCCGCTGGTGCTTATGTAAATAAAGTGCTGTGGTAGACTGTTTTGAATGTTTTTTGCCTTGCGCCCGTGAACCCCTCTACCCGTGCTACCCCGCGAGCTACCCCGATTGGCCAGGGCAGCAATCAAATGTGCGGTACGCGTATCGGTTGCGCCCACCGCGGGCGGCGGTGCCAGATGAACAATATCGTGAGCAATGCCGGCGAGCACGGACAACGTTTGCGGCTGGTCCAGATCGCCGAAGATCGGCGTGGCGCCCAAAGCGCGCAGCGATGCGCACTGCGACCGATCACGCGTCAAGGCAAGCACACGATAGCGCGGGCGGGCGAGCGGAATCAATCGCACGCCCACGTCGCCACAACCGATAATCAGTAATCGCCGCATAACCTTAAGCATTTTACGCCATGTCAGACACGCCCCGCCAAGTCACCATCAAGCCGAGCAATCGCACCTATAGCGTGAGCGGCTACGAAACCATACTCGACGGCGCGCTGCGCGAGAGTTTTAACATCCCCTACGCCTGCCGCAACGGCGGCTGCGGCAGTTGCAAGGGCAAGCTGCTCGAAGGCGAAATCGAATACGGCAACTACAGCCGCTCCGCTCTGAGCGATGCCGACAAGGAAAAGGGATTCGCCCTCTTTTGCCAGGCCAAGCCCTTGACCGACGTGGTGGTCGAGTGTCGCGAAGTCGTCGGCATCATCGGCATTCAAGTGCGCACGCTGCCCTGCCGCGTGCAAAAGCTCGAACGCCTGGCGCCCGACGTGATGATGATTCATCTGCGTCTGCCCGCGAGCGAGCGCCTGCAGTTTCTCGCCGGGCAATATATCGACATCCTCACCAAAACCGGCATACGGCGCAGCCTGTCGCTGGCCAACGCGCCGCACGACGACGCCGTGATGCAACTGCATTTGCGCAACTACGGCGGGCCGTTCAGCCAATACGTGTTCAACACGCTGAAGGAAAAAGACATCCTGCGGCTGGAAGGCCCGCTGGGCACGTTTTTCCTGCGCGAAGACAACGACAAACCGCTGATCCTGCTCGCCAGCGGCACCGGTTTCGCACCGATCAAAGCGATCATCGAACACGCCATTCACAAAGGCATCAAACGCCCGATGACTTTATATTGGGGCTGCCGCGTGCGCGCTGACTTGTATCTTGATGAACTCGCACAACGCTGGGCCAGCGAACATGGCATCACCTACATCCCTGTGCTGTCGGAACCGCGCGCCGAAGATAACTGGACAGGCCGTAGCGGTTTTGTGCATCAAGCCGTGATGCAGGATTTTCCAACGATGGCCGCGCATCAGGTCTACGCCTGCGGCGCGCCCATCGTGATCGATTCGGCACGGCGCGATTTCTCCGCGCAATGCGGGCTGCCGCCGGAGGAATTTTTCTGCGACGCGTTTACCCCGGCTGTCCCCTAGAGTAGCCGCACATGGGCCGCCACTGGTTGATTCCCCTATTAATTGTGGTTGCCGTCATTGTATTCAGTAGCCACGGACTGAAAGGCGGACCGGAAATTTCGGTAAGGGATGCCGCCACACTCATAAAAAACGAACCTCGCCTGGTGATCGTCGACGTGCGCGAGCGCGCCGACTACGAGCAAGGCCACATCGCCAGCGCGATATCCGTACCCAGCGCCGACTTCAAGGCCAGGCTGGACAGCCTGAAACTGCCGAAATACGAAGCGCTGATCCTCTACAGCACGGACGACACCCAGGCCCGCGACGCCACCAAACACTTATACGAAAACGGCTACCAGGGCGCGCTTACATTAAAAGGCGGCTTCGATGCCTGGCGCGCTGCGGGGATGGGCTTGGTCAAGCCGCGACAACCGTAAGGTGTATCAATCGGGACTTGGACTGACATCTGCTGTCAGCGTTGAGAAGCGATTGGTTTTGGGGCAATGCCGTGAAACGGCTCGGGCTGCTACCGGCCATGAGCGGACGCACAGCGATCGAAAATTCATTGCGTTTGAGCGTTGTCGGTGCGCGCTGATGATGCGGGGAAGAAACGCTGCATCAAGCTGCCGGGCGAGGAGTTCATACGCCGCTTTCTGCTGCATGTCTTGCCCAAGGGCATCAAGCGGATTCGCCATTTCGGGCTGTTGGCCTCGGCGTGTAAAACAACGCGCTTGGCGCAAGCGCGGCAGGCGTTGGGCATGCCCGCCGTGGAAACCAAAGCGATGGAATCTGCCGCCGATTTTATGCGTCGAGTGGCTAGTGTGGAGATGTTGTGCTGCCCGCGTTGCAAGGCGGGGCGACTGAGCGTGGTGCAGACTTTGGCTGGACAGCCGAGGCTACCCGCGCCCCATGCGGCGGTGCGCCAGCGTGTGTGCTGCGGGCCGCCTTGAGAAAAGCAGCGAACCCTGAACGAAAGCGATGCCTGGTATTGATCGGCAGGAGATGGCATGACCGCCGCGCGGCTGCGGCGCTTGTCATCTTCGGGGGCTATGCAATAACGCGCCTCCAGCCAACCGCATTCACGCGCCAGCGGCCATCGCGCGACGCCATGCGCGTGCAAATGGGCCATGACATGTGCCACAATCTGCCAATCCATAGGGCGCGGAAAACAAATCCCCTATAGCAATAACCGTGCAAGCGGTTTAGTCCAACAAGGTTTATCTGTCGCGGAGGCGTTCTTGGTTAATATCGGCTTGGTAGCGCGACAGATAAACGCTATTCGTTAGGGCTCTCATGAATCGAGCACTCTCGTATGTTGCTATAAATATCGCGTGCTATTCATGCAGTGCCGCTTTCGCCGGCACCACGACAATATCCGACGCCGGGGCAAAGAACATCGGGTCGTCGTTAGCCTACATAGCCATATGTGAGAAAGAGACCTTCGTGCCCGTCGGCACGCTCGGTGATCTGATGTCTGTGCTCACAAAGGGGTTTACTGCAAATGCCTGGCAAAAAATCAAAAACCAGTATCAACAATCACTTCACGAGAAGAAGCAGTTCTCAATCGCGAAAGACCGGTGGATATCTTTTCGGATAAATGCCGAGAACTGCCGCGACCTCGAGAAAGTCGTTCCTTCTCTGAAGGCTGCGGTAATTAGCGCGGATCAATAATTTATCGTAATAAGGGAACATTCGATGCTTGCTCTCTTATTCGATATTGTTGGCGCGTTCTTGGTGGCCAAATATTTGGCCAAACTCTGGGTACAAATCATTGTGGCAATTGTCATTGGCGCTGCCAGCTCAATTTTGTCTCACATGCTCATGTACTGGCTATTTTCAGGAACGTTTACGCCTGGCGAGACAATCCTTCGCATTATTGGTGGCATGGTTTGGCACCCTCTCATCACACTCGTTGCGCTTTGGCTATTTCGTAGGAGCTTTACGAAGAAACAGTAAGCGTCCGCGAATCCCCGTCTAGTGTTTGTCTCTGAATTTGCCCAAAGTGTGCTCTTTGACGAAAGGAGCGAACGATGGCGAAGCATACAAGGGAAGGTAGGGAGGCGGGAACGCGCGATGAGCGG
>CAMBGJ010000069.1 GCA_945865805.1 Bordetella parapertussis | reverse complement strand
GAAGGCTACTGAGGGGTGGGTGGTGCAGCAAGCGTATGGTGGTCACGCCGTTTGTGCCCACGCGTTTCCCCCATCATTGCGGGTGTGGGCAAAACAAAGAACGTTTTGCCCACCCTACAAAACGTAGTCGAATGCACCACTTCTTAGCTGACAGTCAGCTACACCTGCTTCGGGTCGATATAAGCCGATCATCCGTCAATCGTATTGAACGGCTACTCACGTGGGCCATACAAACCCACTAATCCGCCTTATCCCCCGCCGCCTTCCACACCTTGCGCCGCGTGGCGATTTCTTCGTGCACCAGTTTGTCGAAGGCTTGCGGGTTGCTTGATTTGGCGATGGCGCCCTGATTGGCGATGCCCTGTTGAATCTCGGCGCGAGCCAGGGTTTGGGTGAAATCACGGGCCAGCAGATTGATCACTGCGCGCGGCGTTTTCGACGGTGCCAGCACGCCATACCAGCCCTGATATTCGAAGCCGGGTAGCGCGTCACCCAGCGACGGCACTTCCGGCAGCGCTTGCGCACGGTAGGTAGTGGTGACACCCAGCGCGACTATGCGTCCGCTTCTGATCAGTGGCGTTGCCGCGAGCACCGGTGACAGAAAGTATTGCAGGCGCCCGCTCATCAGATCGGTCATCGCTTCTGGCGAGCCACGATACGGTACATGGGTGGCATTGATGCCCGCGACGTAGTTAAACAGCGCTGCGCCGAAGTGCGGCCCGCTGCCTATGCCCGATGAGCCGAAGTTGAATTGGCCGGGTTTGGTTTTCATCAGCGCGATGAATTCCTGCGCCGTCTTCGTCCCCAGGCTGGGCGCTACCACCAGCACCAGCGGCGTGCTGGCGAGCTGGGTAGTACCGGAGAAATCACGCACCGGATCAAACGGCAGTTTGGAATACAACGCGGCGCTTCCGGCGAAATTGGAGCCCGTCACCATCAGCGTGTGGCCGTCGGGCGGCGCTTCCGCCACGATGGTGCAGGTGATGATGCCGCCCGCACTTGGCCGGTTGTCGGTCACGGCCTGCTTGCCCCAGCGCTCGACCAGCGGCGGCATGACGATGCGCGCGATGACATCAGTGGCACTGCCCGCAGTAAACGGCACGACGATGCGCAGCGGGCGACTGGGGAATACCGGGTCCGCAGCTTGCGCAACCAACGGCGGGGCAAGCAGCGGCACGGCAAACAACATCATGATTTTCCACAATATTTTTTTCATGCTACTCCTGTTGGAAAAGCGCCTCGCTTCGGGTTCCTCGCTACGACGCGACATACAAGAATACCGGATAGCCGTTGACCGTGTGTCATACTGCGGCATAAAGTGCGCGTAACGGAGGCGCGGCCATGCACACACTCAGCTTCGGACTCACTGGCGTAATCACTGGCGTAATTACTGGCGCAATCACTGGCGGAATCGTCGTCGCGGCTGTCGTGCCGCCGCTCGCACATGCCCAGGAGAATTATCCCGTGCGCCCGGTGCGCATCATCGTGCCCACCACGCTGGGCGCGGGCACTGACTTGAGTGCGCGCGTGCTTGCGCAGGATTTCTCCAAACGCTGGAATCAATCCGTGGTGGTGGAAAACCGCGCCGGTGCCGGCACCATCGTCGGCACCGAATTGGCCGCCAGGGCGCCACCCGATGGCTACACTCTGCTGATGGCGCCGGGTGCGCTCGCCACCATTGTACCCACTTACAAGAAGCTGCCGTTTGACCCGGTGCGCGATTTCGCGCCGATCATGCACGTGTTATCGACCCCGCAACTATTGGTGGTGCATCCATCACTGCCGGCGAAGAACGTGCGCGAATTCATTGCGCTGGCCAAGGCACGGCCCGAGCAGATTCAATATGCGGCGGCTGGCCACGGCACGCTGCCGCACCTTACGATGGAACTTTTCGCGATGATGGCGAAGGTGCGCCTCACCAACGTGCTATACAAGGGCAACAGCGGGCTGACTGATTTGATGGGCGGACGCATCGAGGCCTCGATGTCCGCCAGCCTGTCGCTGGTGGTGCCGCATGTGCGCACGGGCCGCTTGCGCGGGCTGGGCGTATCCAGCGCCACCCGTCTGAAAGCGCTGCCCGATACGCCGACGATCGCCGAGTCAGGCGTGCCCGGTTACGAAGCGATGCAATGGGCGGGGCTGCTCGCGCCAGCGGGTACGCCACGCGAGATCATTGCGCGGCTGCACAAAGAGGCCACCAGCACGCTCAGCCGTGCTGAACTGATGGAGCCCGTGGTGCGCGACGGCAGCAGCGTTGTGGCCAGCACGCCGGAGGCATTCGGCGCTTTCATCAAAGCCGAAATCACCAAATGGGCGGGCGTGGTAAAGGCGGCCGGCATTCAGCCGGAGTAACGCGCCGACGTATCACGCCGGCGCAATCTGCTGGCGTGGATCAGTTGTCTCTGCCGTCGTCGGCCCAGCGCCGCTGCGGGCCAATATACAAGCTCGCGTCAGCATCGCCATCGTCGCTGCCATCTTCCAAAGTTGCGTCGTAGCGATCCATCTCCGCCAGCAACGCCTGCAAGCGCACTTCCGCCGCCGAGTCGCCCTTGGGCGCTTTGGACAAGCGTTTGGCCACTTTCTTGGCGCCATCGAAATCACGCTGGATCTTGATGGGTCGCGTGATCGACATGGGATCTCTTTGTTCTACACGGGTCATCGGGCTCTCCCTGATTCGTCTGCGGTTAGAATACCGCCATTCTACTCATGTACCGAGAACACGCATGCCGCCGAGTAATGCCGATCTGAATATCATTGAAATCAAGGCCTACCCCACCTCTTTCCCGGTCAAACCCGAAGACAGCGTGAGCCTCGGCGTGGGTCGTGCGGTCAAGCGCGATGCGATCATCGTCAAGGTCACCACGGCGGGCGGCCTCATCGGCTGGGGCGAATCACATCACGGGCGTGCGCCGGGGGCGGTGGCCGCGCTGGTGAATACCACGCTGCGGCAACTCACGCTGGGCATGAACGCCGCCGACGTGGTGGGCGTGTGGAAAAAAATCTACGACAAACAACTCGCCAGCCACGGCATGGGCGCGGGCACGTGTCTGGCAATGAGCGGCATTGATCAGGCGCTGTGGGATATTCGCGGCAAGGCGGTGGGCTGGCCGCTGTATCGTTTATTGGGCGGCGTATCGCGACCGATACCGGCATACGCGGGCGGGGTGTCCCTGGGGTATCAGCCGCCGTCGGAGTTGATCGACGAGGTAACGCCGTTGCTGGCGATGGGCTACAAGGCGATCAAGCTGCGCATTGGCGACACACCCAAGCGCGATATCGAACGTGTGGCGGCCGTGCGCAAAGCCTTCGGCGACGAGCTGGTGATTTTGACGGATGCCAACACCGGCTACGACATCAACGCCGCGCGCGCGGCCATGCCGGGGCTGGAAGCCAACGGTGTGGGCTGGCTGGAGGAACCCTTCCCCGCGCAGGATTATCGCGCTTACACCGAGTTGCGCCGTTACGGCAACGTGCCACTCGCCGCCGGTGAAAACCATTACACGCGCTTTGAATTCAGCCGCCTGATTGAAGATAATGTGATCACCATTTTTCAGCCAGATGTATCGAAAACCGGCGGTATCACTGAAGTGATGCGCATCGCACACATGGCCTCCGCCTACAAAATTCAGTGCAACCCGCACACCTCGATGACGGGCATCAACATGGCTGCGTGCGTGCATGTGCTGGCGTCGATTGACAACGGTGGCTACTTCGAGGGTGACGTATCACGCAACAATCTGTTTCGCGATGAACTGGTGAGCACACCGTATACCGTGGATAAAAACGGTTGCGTGCTGCCGCTGGAAGCGCCGGGCATCGGCGTTGAGGTGAACGAAGAATTCTTGTTGAAACATCCCGTGATCGAGGGGCCAAGTTATGTTTAAGAAATTGTTCGGGAATTTCACCGCATTTGCCTGTATTGCGTTACTGGCCGGGGGGGTTCAAGCGCAGGCCTACCCCGCCAAACAAATCCGCATCATCGTGCCCTTCCCGCCCGGCGCGTTCAACGACACCCTGGGTCGCACCATCGCGCAAAAATTTGTCGAAACCGGCTTCGCCCAAGCCATCGTCGATAACCGTCCCGGTGCGGGCAGCACCATCGGCACGGATATCGCCGCCAAGTCACCCGGCGACGGCTACACCATTCTCGGCGTGGCGGTACCGTTCGCGGTGAATGCCACGCTGTATGCCAAACTGCCTTACGACACGCTGAAAGACTTCGCCGCCATCATTTACGCTGGTGCAACGCCGAATATGCTGGTGATGCATCCGTCGGTGCCGGTGAGCTCAATCAAGGAATTGATTGCGTTGGCCAAGGCCAGGCCGAATCAGTTGAACTACGCCTCCACCGGCAGCGGCACCTCGAATCACATGTCGATGGAGCTCTTCAAGCTGATGACCGGCACGCAGATCGTACATGTGCCTTACAAGGGCAGCGCGCCCGCGCTGGTGGATTTGGTGGGCGGCCATGTGATGATGATTTTCGACAACACGCCGAACGTGCTGCCGCATGTGAAAGGCGGCAAGGTCAAAGCGATAGCGGTGACCAGCCTGACGCGCTCCCAGCTCGCGCCCGAGGTGCCCACCGTCGATGAATCCGGCGTCAAGGGTTTCGAAGTCAGCGTGTGGTTTGGCGTGGTGGCACCGGTAAGCACGCCGCGCGACATCGTGAACCGGCTTAACAGCGAGATCAATAAAGTCATCAGCATGCCCGATGTGCGGCAGCGCTTCGTCAACAGCGGCGTCACGCCGGTGGCCGGCAGCGCGGAGTTGTTCGCGGACCATTTGCGCATGGAAGTCGCCAAGTGGGGCAAGGTGGTGAAGGCCACCGGCGCGCGGGTAGAGTAAAATCAACGCTTTTCAGGATGATAAAAATGTCTGTTAAAACAAATACTTACATATTTATTGCAATGGCTCTGCTGGCGCCGCTGCACAGCGCGTGGGCGCAACCGGCGTACCCCACATGACCCATCCGCGTGGTGGTGCCCTACACCCCCGGCGGCATCACCGACGTGGTGACGCGCATCGTCGCACAAGAGGTTTCCAAGGCCGTGGGCCAAAACGTGTTGGTGGATAACCGCCCCGGTGCCAACAGCATACTCGGCGTGGACATCGTGTCGAAAGCCACGCCCGATGGCTACACACTGGCATCGGTGATTGCCGCGCACGCCGCAAATCAATCGCTCTATCCCAAGCTGCCCTACGACTCGGTGAAAAGTTTCGCTCCGGTGTCGCTGCTGGTGACCGCGCCCTTGATCGTCACCGCCACCAACAACCTGGCGGCCAAGGACGCGAAAGATCTCGTCGCCCTCGCCAAAGCCAAGCCCGGCTCGATTTCGTTCGGCTCCAGCGGCATCGGCGCGGCGGCGCATCTGACCACCGAACTGCTGATGCTGACCACCGGCATCAAATTGAACCACGTGCCGTACAAAGGCACGGCACCTGCCACGCAGGCGCTGGCCAGCAACGAAATACAAATCCTCATGGATACACCCTCATCGATGATGCCGCACGTACGCGCCGGGCGCATCAAGGCGTTGGGCATGGCGTCTGAAAAACGCATCGCCTCGGCACAGGATATTCCCACCCTGATCGAAAGCGGCGTCAACGTCACCGGCGGCACCTGGGTCGGCTGGCTCGCGCCTGCGGGCGCGCCCAAGGCGGCGGTGGAGCGGCTGGGCGCAGAAATTCGCACCGCCTTCAAGCGCGCGGATTTGCGCGAGCGCTTTGTGCAGATGGGCATCGATCCGGTCGGCAGCTCGCCGACGGAGTTTGATCAGTTCCTGCGCGCGGAAGTGGCAAAGTGGGCCAAGGTGATCAAGGATGCCGGGGTGAAGATTGAAGGTTGAACGGCGCTTGATGCCGCATAAAAACCTGAGATCCCAATGCTGTCATTCCCGCGCAGGCGGGAATCCATAAGCCGTCGCAAGTGGCACTGTGTTATGGGTTCCCGCCTGCGCGGGAACGACAGTGATGTTGTAGTTGATCCTTCCCATATCAGATAACTCGACAAAATGAAAACCCAAATCCTCGCCATCGGCGGCGCCGCCATCCCCGAAGCGCTCGATAACCTGCTGTTGATCGAGTATTTCCTCGGCCTCACCGGAAAGAAAAAGCCGCGCGTCTGTTTTATCGGCGCGGCGCACGGTGACGCCGACGCAGGCCGCTTGCGCTTTTACGCGGGCTTCAGCCAGTTCAACTGCAAGCCCACGCACCTGCCGCTGTTCGCGCGCACGCCACGTGATCTGGAATCGTTCGTGATGGAACATGATGCGATTTACGTCGGTGGCGGCAACACGCGCAGCCTGCTGGCGGTGTGGCGCGAGTGGCAACTTGATGTCTATCTGCGCAAAGCGTACGAAAAAGGCATCGTACTCGGCGGTGCCAGCGCGGGATCGATCTGCTGGTTTGAACAGGGCGTAACCGATTCGGTGGCTGTCGCGCTGACCGCCATGCCGTGCCTCGGCATACTGCCCGGCAGCAATTGCCCGCACTACAACAGCGAACCGCTGCGCCGCCCCACCTACCGCCAGTTTGTCGCCAGCGGCAAGATCATGGAAGGCATGGCTGCCGACGATGGCGCGGCATTGCATTTTGTGGATGGAAAATTAAAACAGGCTGTCAGCAGTCTGTCGCGTGCCAAGGCATGGCGGGTGACCCGCAAGGGGCGCGGCTTCGTCGAGAAAGCGATTCCTACGCGTTACCTTGGCAGGCCTTAGCCGCCATAACCTCTTATAGGTTAGCGCTCAGCGCCAGCCTACGGTATCGGGTTCAGCGCGGTAAAATAGGCGCATTATGAGTAATAACAACAAAGCCCCCGACGCGCCCGCCATACCCGTTGGCAACTTCATCCGCACCATCATCGACGCCGATCTGGCGAGCGGTAAATATACCTCGCGCACTTGGGGCGGCAAACCCGGTTCGGCAAAAACGCATACCAACGCGCCACAAGACCCGGGCAAAATCCGCACGCGTTTTCCGCCGGAGCCGAATGGTTATCTGCACATCGGCCATGCCAAATCGATCTGCCTGAATTTCGGCCTCGCGCAAAGCTATAGCGGTGCGTGCCATATGCGCTTTGACGATACCAACCCGGAAAAAGAAGATCAGGAATACGTCGATTCCATCATTCACTCTGTGCAATGGCTGGGATTTGACTGGCGCGAAAACATTTTCTTCGCCAGCGACTACTTCGATTTCATGTACGAGGCGGCGCAGTATCTGATCAACGCCGGGCTTGCGTATGTGGATGAACAAAGCGCCGAGCAAATGCGCGCCCGTCGCGGCACGCTCACCGAGCCGGGCGTGGCCAGCCCGTGGCGCGAACGGCCCGCCGCCGAATCGCTGCAACGCTTCGCCGAAATGCGCGACGGCAAACACGCCGACGGCAGCATGGTGCTCCGCGCGAAAATCGACATGGCCTCACCCAACATCAACCTGCGCGATCCGGCGATTTACCGCATGCGCCAGGCCCGTCATCACCGCACCGGCGACAAGTGGTGCGTGTACCCCATGTACGCCTATGCGCACCCGATTGAAGATGCGCTGGAACGCATCACGCATTCGATCTGCACGCTGGAGTTTGAAGATCAGCGTCCATTTTATGATTGGCTGCTACAACGGCTGGCCGAAGGTGGGCTGCTCGATCAGCCGCTGCCTCGACAGATTGAATTCGCGCGCCTGAATCTCACCTATGTGGTGCTGTCCAAACGCAAGCTGATACAGCTCGTCAACGACAAACACGTTGAGGGCTGGGACGATCCGCGTCTGCCCACGCTGGTGGGCGCGCGCCGCCGCGGCTACACCGCCGAAGGATTCAGATTGTTCGCGGAGCGCATCGGCGTTTCCAAAGCGGATTCGTGGATCGAGTACAGCGTGCTCGAAGACTGCATGCGCGAGCATCTGAACGAATCCGTCGAGCGCCGCATCGCCGTACTCGATCCGGTCAAGCTCATCATCGATAACTATCCCGCAGGCGAGCAGGAAGACTGCTTTGCGCCCAATCATCCGCAAAAGCCCGAGCTCGGCAAACGCGTTGTGCCGCTCACGCGCGAACTGTGGATCGAGCGCGATGATTTTATGGAAAGCCCATCCAAGGGCTACTTCCGGCTATTCCCCGGCAACAACGTGCGCCTGCGTTACGGCTATGTGGTGAAGTGCGCCAGCTGCGATAAGGATGCCGCGGGCCGCATCACCGCGGTGCATTGCGAACTGCTCCCCAATACCAAATCGGGCACGCCAGGCGCGGATTCGGTCAAAGTCAAAGGCAACATTCACTGGGTCAGCGCCCAACACGCGATTGCGACCGAAGTGCGGCTCTACGATCGGCTGTTCAAGACGGCGCATCCGGGTTCGGGCGACAGTGATTTTCTGCTCGATCTGAATCCTGATTCCAAAAAAACCATCACCGCGCAACTCGAACCAACGCTCAAAGATGCCAAGCCGGAAGATCGTGTTCAGTTTGAGCGCCACGGTTATTTTGTTGCCGATTTGGTGGATTCGAAGCCCGGTGCGCCGAAGTTCAATCGGGCGGTGACGCTGCGGGATTCGTGGACAGCAGCACGCTAACGCCACGCTAAATGTATTTCGTCAAAGAAATCTTCTACACGCTGCAAGGCGAAGGCGCAAACGCGGGCACACCTGCCGTGTTTCTGCGCTTTGCGGGCTGCAATCTATGGTCGGGCCGCGAGAAGGATCGCGCGAGCGCCGTGTGCCGCTTTTGCGATACCGAGTTTGTCGGCGTCAATGGCCCCGGCGGCGGGAAATTTCGTACGCCTGCCGCACTCGCCAATGCAGTGGTCAAGCAATGGCCGAAGCTCACGAAAACACAACGCTTCGTGGTGTGCACCGGCGGCGAACCGCTGTTGCAACTCGACAAGCCGTTGATCGCCGCGCTGCACGCGAAGGGCTTTCGCATTGCCATCGAAACCAATGGCACCTTGCAACCGCCGCCGGGCATCGATTGGATATGCGTCAGCCCCAAGGCGCGCGCGCAACTGACACTCGAACGCGGTGATGAATTGAAACTGGTATTTCCGCAACCAGGCGCAGAGCCCGAGCGTTACGAAAATCTGCGCTTCGACAACTTTTTTCTGCAACCGATGGACGGCCCGCGCCGTGCGCATAACACGCGTCTCGCCGTGGCTTACTGCAAAGCGCAACCACGCTGGCGGCTATCGTTGCAAACTCACAAACTGATCGGCATTCCCTGATGAAGCGCCCCGCACGCAAAAAAATCCCTGTTCAATCCGCGCCCGAAGTGAAAATCTCCTACGCCTTCGGCTTCGACGCGGCGCACCGGTTTGCCACCACACCGCGCGGCCACAAATACAGCGGCATACACGGCCATTCGTTTCAGTGTCAGGTCACGCTGCGCGGCACGCCGCGCGCGCCGCACGGCTTCGTTGCCGACCTCGCACAGATTGAGCGCATCTGCCTTACGCTGCGCAAACAACTCGATCATACATTATTGAATGAAATCAAAGAGTTACAATCGCCCAGCCTGGAGCACTTGGCCGTCTGGATCTGGCGGCGCCTCGCCACCAAGTTGCCCGGCCTCGCGCGCGTCGATGTGCGGCGTGATTCGTTGGGGCAGGCTTGCAGTTATAGTGGTGCTTTGGCGACGGCAAATCCGTAGACACGCGCGGCGCTCAATTCACGAATTTCGCAGACATCGTCAATAGGGAGAACATGATGGACACCACCGCAATACCGAAAGCCTTGGCCCCAACCGAACTCAAACCCGACAGTATGGGCAGTCTTTCCATCGTCGATAAGCGCGCGCTGCCTCGCCACCTGCAGCAGTATCTCGCGTTGCAGGATTTCATCGACAAGGCGCGCAAGGTATTGCCGCGGCCGATTTACGGCTATGTCACCGGCGGCGTCGAAGACAACGCCTCGCTGCGCGGCAACCGCAACGTGTTCGACGAAGTGGGTTTCGTGCCCAAGCCCCTGATCGACACCACCGCGCGCAGCATGAAGACCACGCTGTTTGGCAAAACCTATAACGCGCCGTTCGGCTTTGCGCCGATGGGTGGCACCTCCACCGCTTGTTATCGCGGCGACACCGTACTCGCGGGCGTGGCGGCGCAAGCCAACATTCCGATGATGATGAGCGGCGCATCACTGATGCGCATGGAAGACGTCAAGGCCGCCGGCCGCACCGCGATGTTTCAGGCTTATCTGCCCGGCGACGAAGAGCGCATCACCCAAACCTTCGAGCGCTGCGAAAAAGCGGGCTTCGACACCATTGCCGTCACCGTTGACGTGCAAGTGCCCGCCAACCGCGAGAACAACGTGCGCAACGGCTACAGCACGCCGCTGCGTCCGTCGCTGCGCCTTGGCTGGGACGTTGCGGTGCGGCCGAAGTGGCTGTTCGGCATGTTCCTCAGAACACTGATGACCGACGGCATGCCGCACGTCGAAAACATGGGCCCGCGCGTGCCGATGCTTTCCGCCGGCGGCAGCCGCGACTACGGGCGGCGCGACAGGCTGTCATGGAAACACATCGCCCACATGCGCAAAATCTGGAAGGGCAATCTGCTGATCAAAGGCGTGGTGGATAAAGATTCGGTGCGCATCGCGCGCGAGCACGGCCTGGATGGCGTGATGGTGTCCAACCACGGCGGACGCCAGTTGGATGGCACGGTAGCACCGGCACGCGTGTTGCCCGGCATTCGTGAAGCTGCCGGCAAGGATATGGCGGTGATCATGGACAGCGGCTTTCGCCGCGGCACCGACGTGCTGAAGGCTCTGGCCTTGGGCGCGGATTTTTGCTTCATCGGCCGGCCGTTTCTGTGCGCCGCCGCGTGTGCCGGCACGGACGGCGTCACCCATGCCGTGAGCCTGCTGATGGACGAAATCGACCGCGACATGGCGCAGCTCGGCATCAACTCGCCGAAGGAAATCACCAAGGATTATTTGATGGCGATGACCGGAGCGGATTTCCTCACGCAGTAAATCCACGGCAGCCCGAGCGTAGCCGCCGCACGTTATCGTCGTCATGTGCGGTCGCTACGTATCGCCCAGCGAAGCCGACATCGAGCGCCATTTTCACCTGGGGCGCGGGCAGAACAATCCGTTTGCGGCGCGCTACAACGTCACGCCGCAGCAGGGCAACCCGGCGGCGTACGTGCCGGTGATACGCCACGGCGCGGATGGCACGCCGGAGCTCGTGAGCATGCAATGGTGGCTGCTGCCATATTGGGCGAAAGAGCCGCGCATCAAGTTCAGCACGTTTAACGCGCGCACTGACAAGGTGTCGAGTGCCGCGAGTTACCGTGTGCCGTTTCGCAAGCGCCGCTGCGTGATCCCCGCGCTGGGCTGGTTCGAGTGGCAGGAAACGCCGAACGGGAAAATGAAATGGTGGCTGCATCGGCCCGATCGCGGCATCGTTGGTCTGGCCGGACTGTGGGATCGCTGGCATCGCGGCGACGAGGTGATTGAATCCTGCACCATCATCGTCGGCGAGGCGAACGCCGCGATGCAGCACGTGCATGATCGCATGCCGGTGATTATCCAACCCGAGGATGAGGCGTTCTGGCTCGACCGCCAGATCGATGCCACACAGGCGCTGGAAGCGTTGCTCACGCCGCCGCCTGAAGATGCGATCACCGCGCACCAGGTGCGCAGCGACAAGCGTCCGCGCGAGGATGACGCGACTTTGATCGATCCGTTGGATGAGGCGAAGGTCTAGCATCGCGTTCAGGCGAGAATAGCGTAACCTGTTGTTTTTATGTATCTATTAAGCCTAAATGAAAGAACTGCCTCACCACAAAGGCGCCAAGACGCAAAGAACAGCACGCAAAGAAAGTCCGACCCTGGTTTTCTTCGCGTTTCCTTTGCGCCTTTGCGCCTTTGCTCCTTTGCGGTGAGATTTTGGGGTTCTGAAATTTACCGCGTCTAACGATCGTGCCATTGCACTCAGATGTAACTTTCTGTTGCAAAAGCCGCCACCGCAACACCTCGTTACAGCTGCCGCGTTTCTGCAACAGCCGCTTACAAAGCGGCCCGCCAAGCGGTAGGCGCAAACCGCACCCGCCTCGTTTTTGATCTCACGGACGCGCGTTTTGTGTCCCAACCGATAATCAGCGAGGTGCATCATGAAAACCATCATCCAGTCCCTGATCGCAACAGCAACACTCGCGGCCGCCGCGATTTCCACCCCGGCGTTGGCCGACGACCCGCGTGGCAATGGCTATCGTTACGGTCAGGGCTACGGCTACGGTCAGGGCCACGGCCACGGCCACGGCCGCCCGGTGATGGCCCCGGCGTATGTGCCACAACATCCGCTGGCGGGTTTGCGTGAAATCAACCAACGGCAGGCCCAGCAACGTGCGCGCATCGAACACGGCTTTCATCGCGGCGCGATCACCCACAGGGAATTTCGCCGCCTGATGGCCGAACAGCAGGACATTGAAGCGATGGAGCGTGCGTTCGTGTCAGACGGTTTTCTGGCCCCGCAGGAGCGCGGCGAACTGCTTCGCAGGCTGGACATGGCGTCGCACCACATTTTCGCGGAAGCGCACGATCATCAACGGCGGTTTTAAGTTGGCGCAGTAGCACCACAGCGCCCCCACCCGAACCCTCCCCCGCTTGCGGGGGAGGGGATTTACACGGATGGTTACTGCGGCTTGAACCCGATATCCCGCGCGAGCTTGCCCCATTTCTCGAAGTCGTTGCGCAGCATTTGGGTAAAAAACTCCGGTGATTCGGTGTGCAGTTCCAATCCCACCAGTGTGGCTTTGTCGCGGATGTCAGGGGATTTCATCGCCGCGTTCATCTCGCGATTGAGGAAGGCGATGTGTTCTTTGGCCATGCCCGCCGGCGCGATGGCGCCGAACCAGCCGCCGGATTTAAAGCCCGGAACGGTTTCCGCGAGCGTGGGGAAATCCGGGTAGTTGGGCGCACGCGTTTCGCGCGCCACGCCGAGGATGCGCAGGCGCTTGGATACCGCATGCGGCTGCACGGTGATAAACGCGCTCATCACCGCATCGATGCAGCCACCGATAAGGTCGGTGACAATCAAACCCGCGGACTTGAACGGCACATGGTGATAAGTGAACCCCGCGTCCTTGCGGAATAGTTCGGTAGCGAAATGCAGGAACGCGCCTTCGCCGTTGGTGCCGAAGGTGAGTTTGTTGGGGTTGGCCTTGCCGTAGTTGATCAGATCGCGCGCGGTTTTGAACGGCGTGTTCGGGTGCACTGCCAGCGCCAGAAAATTCGATGCCATCATCGCGATCGGCGCGAAATCCTTGTGTGAATCGTAGGCAACTTTTTTGTAGGCGAGCGGAATGATCACCATGTTGCCGCCCTGGCCGCAGCCGATGGTGTAACCGTCGGCGGGTGCCTGCGCGATCAGTTGCAGGCCGATCTGCCCCGATGCGCCGACGCGGTTGTCCATGACGAAGGACATGCCGGTTTTTTCCTGAAACTTGAAACCGATCATGCGCAACATCATGTCGCAGGTGTCGCCCGCCGCGCCGGGGATGATCACGCGGAGGCTTTTGGCGGGGTACGCCACGTTTGCAGGCTGCGCATGCGCCCTGCCGAGGAAACAAAAAATAATCAATAAAAACAATAACTTATGAAATATTCTCGTGGCCATGACAAACCCCTCTGAACGACTTTATGGCATTCAGCGCAACGGCACGTTGTCGCGCCCCTCCGCCGCCTCGCTTGCGCAAGGACGGCATGACTACTGCGCTACTGCGGTTTGAAGCCGATGTCGCGCGCGACCTTGCCCCACAGCTCGAAATCCCGGCGGATGGTTTCGGTGAAATATTCTGGTGGCTCGGTGTGAATTTCGAGTCCGAACGCGGTCATTTTTTCGCGCACGTCGGGCAGTTTCATCGCGGCGTTAAATTCACGATTGAGCAGCGCGATAATCTCCTTTGAGGTGCCGGCCGGCGCGATGAAGCCGAACCATCCCCCCGAGGTGTAGCCGGGTATGCTTTCAGCGATGGTGGGAAAATCAGGATAGTTCGGTGCACGCGTGGCACGCGCTATGCCCAGCAGGCGCAAGCGGCCAGACACCACATGCGGCTGTATGCTGATGAAGGAACCCAACGACGCATCGAGCCTGCCGCCCATCAGATCCGTCGCCACGTTCGGATACGTTTTGTACGGCACATGCAGATAGGTGAAGCCCGCCTTGGTGCGCAGCAATTCGGTCGCAAAGTGCAAAAATGCGCCTTCACCGGTGGTGCCAAAAGTAAGCTTTGCCGGATTGGCCCTGGCGTACGTCATCAACTCCTTCACGTTCTTGAACGGCACGGTGGGATGCACCACCAGCGCGAGAAAATTTGACGCCATCAGCGCTACCGGCAGGAAATCCTTGTGCGTGTCGTAAGCGACTTTTTTGTAGGCGATGGGTACGATGACCATATTGCCGCCCTGACCGCAGCCCAGCGTGTAGCCGTCGGACGGCGCTTGCGCGATCATTTGCAGACCGAGTTGCCCGCCCGCGCCAGGCCGGTTGTCGATGGCGAATTGCTGGCCGAGTTTTTCGCCTGCCCTGTGGCCCACCAGCCGCGACAGCACATCACACGAATCACCGGGCCCCGCGGGAATAATCACACGAATGGTTTTGGCCGGATACGGTTGCGCGTTAGCCGTGCCGACGCATGCAAAAAATATCAATAAAAACAGATGCTTAATTATATTCGCGGCGCGACACATCAATTTTCTCCTGCAGCTTATAGCGTTTCGTTAGGGTTGCTTGGGGGGATCTTCTTTCACCGCGCTGGCGAACGACGACAGCGCGGTCTTTTGCATTTCCAGTGTCTTCACTGTCATCTGCAAAAAACCGACGTTCATGGTGAGCCAGTTTTCCACGCCTTTCAATTCGGCGATTTTTTTCTCGATGTCTTCGATGTTCGCGGTGGGCATGAACATGCCCGGCACCGGAAACGACATCGGATTCCACATCTTTTGCATGAACGCCATAAAGTCTGGCGGCGGTTCGGGTGTGCTCATGGCGGGCTCCAGCGCCGCCAGACTGGCCCATCAAGGACGGCGGCGCAAAGCACTACTATATAGCAGAACTCGGAAACATGAACCGGGCAGAAGTGAACGGAAGTCGACAGCCGTACGGCCGCCGCAACGGGTGCGGCGCTAACTTAAAAACGCAGCACGGATTCCGGTAGCGCTTGCGTCAGCGTCACGCCGTGCGCTGCGGCCTGCGGCGTGGGCGCGGAGGGCAGCAGGCGGGCTTCTTCCGGCTTTGCGCCGACAGGAGTCTTGGGTGCGGGCAGTACCGGTGTCGGCACGGCGGGCGCGGTAACTACCGGCGGCGTGGACGGCGTGGGTATCGCTGCCACGGGTGGTGAGATCGCTATCGCTACCGGCGGCAAGGCCGACGCGGACGTCGCCGCCACCGGCAAGGGTGCCGGCGCTTCAATCCTGGGCACGACCAGCGTACCTGGTTTGGGCGCTTCCACCTGTAGCGTGACACGACCGGCGCGCTCGGTTTTCGGTAGGCCAGCCAAGGCGTCAAGCTGGTCTTTTTCGTTCAACACACGATGGGTGTAGGCCGAATTGCGGTCGGCCAGTGCGCCGGCGTAGGTTTGCAGCGCGGTGAACAAATCGCCCGACGCCTGCAGCAGATACTCGCGCACGATGCGCGCGCCCACCAGAATGTTCACGCGCGGATCGAACACGGTGTGCTCGCCGCCAAAATCGGCGAATTTCTCGAGATGGAATTTGGGAATGATCTGCATCAAGCCCTTGGCACCAGCGTAGCTTTCAGCGATCGGGTTGAAACTCGATTCCACCGCCATGATCGCCACCACCAGCAGCGGATCGATGCCGTACTGCTTGCCCGCCGCGAACGTAGTGCGTACCAACTCCTGCACCACCTCGCCGGATACCCCGTACTTGCGGGTGATATGGTTAGACACGGCGCGCTGCTGCGCGTCGAGCGGCATCATCGTGCGCTTGGGCGTGGTGACCACGTTCGCCGGAACCAGGGTCTTAAAAGGATAGTCGCCAGCCCGCATTTCGCTCGACGGTGCGGCGGAGATGCCGGGCGCAGCGGACGAACTGTTGGCGGATACGACGAATTTTTGTTCGAGCGTAAACGGTAATGCGGCTACCGTTAATGCAAAAGCTACTGGAACAAATCTAAGGTGCTGGGACCACGCGCCTGCAACCGCGCGCGCACGTGCATACTCGATTATCGATTTTGCGTACATGCAAAACCTCCTTGGTTTCGGCAGAGGCGCAGACTATCTTTGTGTCTGTCGCTGGCCGGAAAGTTACCTTGGGACGGTAACCGTGCTCCCTTGTGGTTTTAGGCCCCCAAAACCACCATTAGTTGTGGCATGGGATGGGGTGGATCAAAAAGGGGGCCATTCTATGGTCGTGATTTCGGGCGTGCAACCCCAAAAAATCGATAAATCACGAACGGAATGCATTCTGCCTTAATAATTGCTGCTTTGCAATATATTACAACCTATTGTTTTTATTAAATAATACAAAATTAACAGTTTAATTTTTATTAATATATTACGTCGTAACATAAAAATCATGTTTTACATTCCGCAACGTTTCCTCGGACGCCGCTAAAATAAAGTCCATATAGATCAAATACTTAAAAAATAATCCAAATATATCAATGACTTAGAGATTATCCTGGGGCTGCTTTGCCTGCCATTGCGCGAGCAGCGTTTCATAGTGCGCTACGGCCTCCCAGTAGAGGTCATACACGCAAGGCGAGCAGCCACCGCCACAACAAATGTTGTAGTGCTCGGGATCGGGTGGCTGCGGCTTCGTGTTTTCTGTTGTGCCCGCTGCGTTCGCTGCGTTCGCTGCGTCCGTTATGTCTGGCGCGCCACGCGCAGCGTTGTCCTCACTCATATCAACGCACGCTCGCCGGATGATCGGGAAAGCGTCGGCGGAATTCCGCCATCAACTCATCAGCCTCGGCACTACGGCCCTCGCGTTTGAGCTGTGCTAAACGCTCCAGCCATTTTTCTACTGGCTGATTATCCAGCTCGGCGAGCCACGACGGTCGCGACGCTTGCTGCATGCTGCGTTGCACCTGCGCTGGAGGTTTTGCGGCAGGCGCGGCCAGCACACGACCTTCGCGCTCGGGCGGTGGCGCTGCGCGGCTCAGCCCATCGTCGGCACTGGTAGCACGCGGCGCAGTGAACACCGACGGAGCCGCAGACACCGCCGGTGCCGGGACGACAGGCGCGGCGGCTGGCTTGGGCGCTGGCTTGGCAGCGGGCTTGGGTGGCGGCAAGGCATCGCCCACGGCACCGCCCATCGCATTGCGGTCCGTCTCGGCACGTTGACGTGCAGGCGCTGATTCCACCGCCGGGAAGGGATCTGGGCGGGTATCGCGTGCGGCTGGCGCAGGTGCGGCAGCACCGGCCTCGGCACGGAACCCGGTTTCAGGTGCTGCCGTGGCAGGAGGCGCTGGCGGCGCGGGGGAAGCAGGCTTCGCCACATCGGTGCCAGACGCGGCCTTGGCAGCCGTAGCAGTAACGGCGGCACTGGGGGCGCCAGCGCCACCCGCCGCACGTTCAGCCAAACGCGCATCCGCCGGAGCCGCCTGCGGCACCTCAACTTGCTTGCGCAGGCGGGTGCTATCGCCGCTGGCGATGCTGCCCACCGCCGGTGCCCGTGCGAGGTCATCACGCTTCGCTGCCGGCATCTCCGAAGTTTTGGCTTTGATCGCGGGCGTGGTATCGCTCAAAGCAGCTTCGGCTTTCATGCGGGCGGCGCTTTCCTCGACGGCCTCTTTGGGCGCTTGAGCGGTCGGCGCGGGAGCCACCGGTGGCGCGCGGACCGCCGTCGGCTGCGCCAACTCGTCGCCTTTTTCGTGATGCACAATGGTCACCAGGCTGGCGCTCATCACCACCACGGCGGCAATCGACACCGGCAGGTACCAATTACGCTTGGCGCGCGGCATGGCTGGGGCCGCCACGCCCGGCTCGCCGCCGCCAGCCCCCGCAGTTTGCGCAACCGGTCTTGGGCCTGCCTGCACTGCACGTCGTGCCGCCGCCAGTATTGCGGCATCGAGCGCGACCGGCGGCGCCTCGTCACCGGCGGCCTGCATCAGGCGTGCGAGATGCGCGTCGCGTGCCACGCCGTCCTCGCTACCGTTGCCATCGCGATGGGTGTTATTCACTGCCACGCTGTCAGCCCCTGACGGATTTTCGCCAATGCATAGCGCAGACGGCTTTTGGCCGTCTCGCGCGTCACCCCGGTGGCACCAGCGATTTCTTCCACGCTCATGCCGCCCTCGTATTGCATCACAAACGCCTCGCGCTGCGGCGGCGGCAGCTCGTCCAGCAATCGCAGCAGCTCGGCTGCCTGCTGTTTGACCGCCAGATGCCGTTCCGGCTCATCGCGCGGCGCGGCCACGGGTTCAGCCACCACAGGCGCATCTTCGCTATCGTTGTCAAACGACACCCATTGCGCCTGCCCGTGCTTGCGGTAATGGTCGATCAGGCGGTTGTGCGCCATCGTATATATATAGGTGGTGAACTTGGCTTGCACGGTGTAGCTCTCGCGGGCGCGGATCAGATTCATCCACACATCCTGGAACAGCTCATCGGCCACCCCGGCATCGCGGCACTGCCGCAACATATAACGGTAAACTGGCCCCTTGTGCCGCCGGTAAAGCGTATCAAACGCCCCGGCGTCGCCGTCGCGATAGGCAAGCATGAGTTCTTCGTCGCTGACGGCGGCGGTGGCATCCATAACGGATGCCAGTATAGCCGTTGCTTTGCCGCAACGGTGTGAATGGGTAACGGCGGGGTGGCAATGCCGTCTGATGGGCTAAACCGCCTTGCGTCACATAAGATGCACCACTCGTTCACCCGTTCACTCCTTCACCGGGTCATCGGGGATCAGCCACAAACTGCCCCGGAAACGGCACCGGCGTGGGCCGTGCATACACCGGCGGCTGGTAGATCACGCCCTGCGCCAGCAGGTTTTCGTGGGTATCGTAGTGGATGGTAATGACTTCCGCCGGAGACGAGTTCGCGCGCTCAAAGTTGGTATGCGTCACCTGCGATGCTTCGCTGCGACCATGGCCGGTGCCTAATATCCCCTGGTGTCAGACTAGTTGTCGCTTCAGAATTTGAATTTTAAATATCGAGGCGAAAGTGAGATCCACGTATCCTGAAGGTCTGATTGAGCAAGCATTGGTTAAAGTATTTTCTCGCGGGAATCGCAGCGTGCGGTCGGTCGCGGAAG